>DAOUAZ010000114.1:0-8492 GCA_034432975.1 Anaerolineales bacterium
CTTCTCAATATTTTGGGGAGAGAAGCACCGTCCCGCGAGCGCTCAGCCGAGCGGTTCGAACGGCTCAACCAGGTTTTTCAAGCAAACCTCACCTGCACTTGTCGCGCAGGCGCAAGTGTCGGGACATTTCCTCATTTTCTTGAGAAGATACCCCAAATGCGTATTCTGGAACGAATCCGGGTGTTTCAGGCCATAGCCGAGCGCGTGGTCGAGGTTCGCATGGCCGAGCAGGATGACGCCCGTCCGTTTTAAGCGTAGACACGTAAACAAGTAAACACGGCAGCAGCCGGATTACCTGTGTACCTGTTTACCTGTCTCCTGTGCATAACTCCGCATTTTCTGTGGATAACCCTGTTGAGCCTGTGTATAAAACTGCTCGATTCCGGTGGATACGCCGGGGATTTCCTGGCCCAGCGCGGTGGATAACTTGTCGATAGACAGCCGCAAGTTGTGGGAACGGCGGGCTGTCAATCCTGATTCCTCGACCGATTTGGGGAGTACCAGCGCTTCATCGAATCCAAACTGACGGGCGATGCGCTGCCCGAACGCGTACTTGCTCAACGCTTCTGAGCCGACGACGTGATACAGTCCCGAAAGGCCTTTGTCCAACATCCGAACCAGGGTCTCGGCCAAATCCCCGACGAATAGCGGGCAGAAATAAACGTCGGTGAACCCGTTGCATGGCTGCCCGGCTGATAGTTTGTTGAAAAAAAACTCTGACAGGGAGCGCGTGCCTGACAAAGACCAGCCAAAGAAGTTGACTCGCGCAATCGCCGCCGCCGGGTAAGCCGATAAAACGTTTCTCTCGCCCTGCAATTTGGTCTCGGAATAGACGCCGGGCGGGTTGGGGACATCCGTTTCGGTATAGATTCCGTCTTTGGTGCCATCGAAGACCGCGTCGGTGGAGATGTGGATGAGCCGGATGTCGTTTTTGGCGCAGGATTCCGCCAGGATGCCCGGAACTTCCGCGTTCAAGATGCGGGCGGTCTCCGGGTCGGCTTCGCACGCTTCGAGATTGGCCAGCGCTGCAGTGTGGATGACCGCTTCGGGGCGCGCCTCGTTAATTAAACGGGAGACAGCCCCCGGCCCGGTCAGTTCCGCGCGGATTAACTCGAAGGGCGTATCATGCAGTTTGCCCCGGTCCACGCCGAGCAGGGTATGAGAATCCCAATTTCCCAAACAGAGATTGAGACCGAGCAGGCCGGATGCGCCAGTTACCAGGATTTTCATAGCGTATCCTTTGGAGTGCCGAAGTTTACTTCGGCGGTGCGGAAGTGGAACTTCCGCACTCCAGATTAGCCTTCCAGCGTCCCGTTGGCAAACGCTTCCTCGAAAGGAGCAATGTATTTGCGAATGCCTTCGACATCCAGCCATTCGGTGTTGTTGTCGCTGGTGTAACTGAAGCCTTCGGGCAGGGGCGCGCCCTCGTAGTGCTGGCTGCGGTTCCAGAGCGTTTCGGGCGGTTTGATGATGTACATGCCGTTGCGTTCGACGGCGTTGCGGGCTTCATCCGTTGAGAGCAGGTCTTCGTGCAGTTTTTCGCCGGGCCGGATGCCGATGATTTCGATTTGGGCCTCTGGGGCAATGGCGCGGGCCAAATCCATGACGGTGGTGCTGGGGATTTTGGGGACGAAGACTTCGCCGCCTTCCATCTGTTCGATGCAATTGATGACGAAGTGGACGCCCCGTTCGAGCGAGAGCCAGAAGCGCGTCATGCGCTCATCGGTGATGGTGATTTTTCCGCTGGCGCGCATTTTGATGAAGAGCGGCACGACCGAGCCGCGCGAGCCGACGACGTTGCCGTAGCGCACGCAGGCGTAGCGAGTGCCCGACCCGGCGGCGTAGTTGTTCGACTGGATGACGAGTTTCTCGGCGACGAGTTTGGTGCCGCCGTAGAGATTCGCCGGGCTGACGGCTTTGTCGGTGCTGAGGGCCAGGACTTTGCCCACCCCGGCGTCGAGCGCGGCTTCTAGCACGTTGGCGGTGCCGAGGATGTTGGTCTTGACGGCTTCCATCGGGTTGTATTCGCAGGCCGGCACTTGTTTGAGCGCGGCGGCGTGAACGACGATGTCGACGCCGTGCATGGCGCGCAGCAGGCGCTCGCGGTCGCGCACATCGCCGATGAAGTAGCGCAGGCGCGGGTCATCGTAGCCGCGCACGCGCATTTCGTGCTGCTTGAGTTCATCGCGGCTGAAGATGATGATTTTGCGCGGGTTTTTCTCGGCCAGCAGGATTTTGGTGAATTTTTTGCCAAACGAGCCGGTGCCGCCGGTGATTAAGACAGATTTGTTGGTCCAGTCCATGAATGCTCCGTAAATGGTAATTGGTGAATGGTAAATGGTTATTCGGTGGAGTTTACCCGTTCGCTATGCTCAGGGCGCGTTTTGCGGAAGTGGCATTCCGGTTTTTGTTCAAAAAGCGCCAGTTGGTTGAGTTCGATGGTTGCCTGTTGCGGTTCAGGGTCGTAGTTTAGCACAATCGCTTCGAGCATTGGATTGCGGTTTTTCTCGCTCGCGCCAACATGATAGAAGTGTTCGCGGGTAAACACGATGAAATTTCGGGCGTATTTCTCCAACGCCTGGTTCTGGCGATATTGGTTGCTGTGCCAGGTGGAAATGATGAATTTGGCTTTGGCCTTGGCGAGCAAATCGAATAAATCCTGCTCATCCTGTTCTGACCAGCCGTTGAAGTAATCGGTGTGGCGGCCAATGTAGGGCGGGTCGCAGTAAATCAGGTCTTTTTCGGTTGCCAGCGCCAGCGTTTGGCGGAAATCGGCGCAGGTGAATTGCCAGTCATAGATGTTCAGTGCCTGGCGAACCTGTTTGATTTGGTTGGTAATTTTGGTGATGTATGCCTGGGCAAAACGTTCCGGTTTGTGACCAAAGGGAACGTTGAATTTGCCGCTCTTGTTGAACCGCATGACGCCGTTGAAGGATGAGCGGTTGAGAAACAACAAGTCGAGCGAATCGCCAGTTTGGTTGAACCGCTCCCGAATTTCGTAATAATGCGCTTCGCCTTTTTCGCGCAGGAGCGCGCCTTCTTTTTCGAGAAAGTCTTTGGCAATTCCAGGCGTAATCTGCTCGCTTTTAATGGCATTGTACAAATTGATAATGTGTGGATTGACATCCGCAAAAATGGCTTTGGGAGGACGAACATTAAAGCCAACCACCCCTGACCCCATGAATGGCTCAATCCATGTCCCGCCTTCAGCAAGGGAAACATGTTCAAGTATCCATTCAACCAGGTGTGTCTTGATTCCCTGGCATTTGAGGGGCGGGACGGCGATTCTCAAATCCACGGATTTACAACTTCGATGCCCGCGGCTTCAAAATCGCTGACATTGCGCGTGACCAGGGTCATTTTATTGGCAATTGCAGTTGCCGCGATGAGCGATTCAACGGCAGGCATGGCTTTTCCGGTAAGTTCAGTACGAGCAACCAACATGCCCCACTCGACAATAACATCCGTATTCAGCGGCAGGATTTTACCTTGAAAGCGCGCCAGTAAATCATCTTGTAACCAGTCGCGCAGTTCGGTTTTGCGGCGCGAAGCGGGCAACTTTTCGATACCTTTGATAATTTCGCCGATGGTGATAACGCTCAAGTAAGCATCATCAGCATCGAGCGCATCAAGAAACTCCACGACTTTTGGGTTGGGCTGTTTGGCGATAAATTCTGAGATGACACAGGTATCGAGCAGCGCTTTCATAACTCGATACCCTCGCGCGGCAGGCTTTTATCGCGGGATAGGTCAAGGTCAATGCCTGCCAGCGGGGAGGCGCGAAAAAAATCGGAGAGTTTGCCCTGTGACTTGCGCAGTTTCTCGTATTCGGTATACGCGACCACCACCACGGCTTTTTCGCCATGCTTGGTAATGACCTGCGGGCCTTGCGTCAGGGCGCGGGTAATCACTTCGCTCAATTTATTTTTTGCATCCTGAATTTGCCAGACTGCGTTCATTGGTCACTCCTTTCAAAAAAACTCCATCTAGTCTGTCTAGATTGTATCTCGTTTGAGAAAGGGAGTCAACCACCTTTACGCGCCAAAAACAGCCCGGAATCTTTGGTGATGGAAATTTCGCCTTTGGCTTGTAGTTCAACGGTCAGTTCCTGTTCCAGTTGGGCAAAGATGGATTCGGGAGAGGAGCCGTAGCTGCTGGTTGACCGGAGATAGGCCATCAGCGGCGGGATTTCGGTGATGCACAGGCGGTCGGGGTAGCGGCGGATTTCGATTGGGCCGAAAAAGGGTTCCAGTTGTTCCAATCCGTTTTCGAGCGTGAACAGGTTGCGAAAGGCAGCCATCTCGCGCGTCGGGTCGAGCCGCGCGAACCAGTCGTCCATCTCTTTCAAGTGGTTTGCGCCCGCCGTAGCAGCGACCAGATGCCCGCCGGATTTCAAAACGCGCCGAATTTCGCCCAACGCTTTGGGCCGGTCAGGGACGTGGTAGAGCATGAAGTTGGCGAGGACGATATCGAAGGTTTCATCCGGGTAAGGGATGGATTGGGCGTCGATTTGCTCGAATTTGAATCCACGCCCCAGCGTAATCAGGTTCCGCCAGGCGGCGTCCACCATCCCGGCGGAGAAATCGCTGACGGTGATGCTCCACCTGGCGGAAATCCGCTCCGGGCAGGCCATCCACAGCGCGCCGGAGCCGCTGCCAAGTTCCAGGACTTTTGCTTCGGCGGGAAGTTCCGCCAGCGTATCCCAGACCCAGGCAAACCAGCCCTGCGGGTTGGCGCTGAATCGCTCGTGGAGGGCAATCCGCGCGTTCAAATTATCCGCGCTGCGGTACTGGTCGTTTTGGAGGTAGTTGGGGTCGGTAAATTGGGGCATGGCTGCAAAGGCTTATATTTTACACCCGACACGCGCTGCGTAACGCGGTTTTTGCTGCCGCTACTCCCTGGCTTTGGCCGGGTTTCACCTGGTGAAGCGTTATCAAGTTGATATTCTTTTCCCGTCGAAGGGTGCTACCATGCCCAAACGGAGGAAAATATGCCCGCCAAAGTCATCTTGAACCCTTATTCCAACCGCTGGAATGCCAAAAAACGCTGGCCCGAAGCGGAGGCGGCCTTGCGCGCTGCCGGGGTGGCGTTCGAACTGGCGGTTTCCGAGCGGCCCAAAGGCGCGGTCGAACTGGCCGCCCGGGCGGTTCGAGATGGTTTCGAGCCTATCATCGCGGCGGGCGGCGACGGGACCATTGGCGACGTGGTCAACGGCATCGCCAGAATCCGTCCGGAGACCCATTTGGGGACGGTCGGCATCCTGCCGCTCGGCACAGCCAACGACCTGGCGGCGAACCTCGGCATCCCGCTCGATTTGGGGGAGGCGGCGCGCGTCATCGCCGCCGGGAAAACGCGCCTCATCGATGTCGGACATGTCAACGGCCAGTATTTTGCCAACAACTCCGCCATCGGGCTGGAGTCATACATCACCCAGAAGCAGGCCGCCATCACCTGGATTAAGGGCGTCCCCCGCTACCTGGTGGCCGCCGTGCAGGGGATTCTCGACCACCCGACCTGGAACGCCACTGTAGAATGGGATGATGGCCGCTACGAAGGCCCGCTGACACTGGTTTCGGTTGGCAACGGCCCGCGCACCGGCGGGTTGTTCTACATGGCCCCGCGCGCCGACCCCTCCGACGGGAAATTGACCTTCACCTACGGCTATCGTTCCACCCGTCTGAACACCTTTTCCATCCTGCCCAAGACGATGAATCCGAAGGGGGATTTCGTCCACGAACAGGACATTTGGGAAATCCACTGCACCTGGATTAAAATCCACCTCGACCGGCCCTCCCCGGCCCACATCGACGGCGAATTGTTCTCGCATCCGGTGACGGAAATGGAGTATCGAATCATTCCGGGCTGCCTGCGCGTGCTGGTGTAGAAGTATCGGCTCGACCGTCTACTGCCCGCTGGCGAAGCGAGACTGTTCCCGCCGCCGCCAAATCGAGCGCCAGGCAAGCATTCCCAGCCCGGCGGAGCCGCTCAAGACGACGGCAAAGATGGGGAGGACCACCGTATCGAGCAGGAAGGCCCGCAGCAGCGCGGCCAGCGGCCCGGCGAAGACCATCCCCAGGAAAGGCCGCCACCACTGGCGCGGGTTGCCCGTGATTTCGGGCCGGAACAAGCCCAGGAACGGCGCAATCAGGAACCAGGCCAGCGCCAGCGGCCCGAAAGTAGTCAACATGCGCGGGAGCAGGGCGAATTCTGTCTGGCCGTGCGTGGCAAAGCCAATCACGGTGACAAGGGCAATGGCGAGCAGGTCGCCGAGAATTAACCAGTGGATATTTTTCATGGCTCTTTTGGAGTCCAAAATCTCCTGGTTTTGGACAACCCAACGTCAGGAGACGTTGGACTCCGAAAGTTTGACCGGCTTCCCGGTGCTGGCCGATTCGAGCAGGGCAACGATGGCCGCCACGTTGGCGCGGCTGTCAGCCAGGGTCACGCGCGGGGTTTTGCCGGCCAGGATGCAGTCGGCCATGTCTTCGACCTCGCCGATGTACAGTTCCTGGCGCGGGCTGGGGATTCGCTCGGTCTTGTCCTCGCGGTAGAGCGTAATGGCCTCCTCCAGCCCCGGCTTGAACGGCGACGGGACGGTAATCGTCCCTTCCGAACCGACCACTTCGAGATGGGCGCGGTACGGCGCGCGGAATCCGCTGTCGAACTGGGCATGGATTTCGCCGGGGAATTTCATCTGTCCGAAGAACGAGTCATCGACGCCGCTCGCCCCGGTCACCTGCCAGCCAAAGACCTCGACCGGTTCCAGGCCGATAATGGCGCGGGCGCAACTGATGGGGTAACAGCCCACGTCCCAGATGCTGCCGCCGCCCATTTCCGGGTTCAGGCGGATGTTGACCTCCGTTTTCATGCTGAAGGTGAACGAACCGCGAATCAGTTGCAGTTTGCCAATCGCGCCGCCCTCGACCAGTTCCTTCACCTTGAGCGTCTGCGGATGGTGGCGGTACATGAAGGCCTCAGCCACCACTTTGCCGTGTTTCTGGGCCGCAGCCGCCATCTCGTCCACTTCGGCAGGAGTCAGGCCGATGGGTTTTTCGCACAGGACGTGCTTCCCGGCCTCGACCGCCTTAATCGTCCACTCCTTGTGCAGATGGTTGGGCAGGGAGTTGTAGATGACATCGATTTCCGGGTCGGCCAGCAGGGCTTCATACGAGCCATGCGCTTTGGGCATGTTCCATTCGCTGGCGTAAGCGTCTGCCGAGGCCTGCGAGCGGCTGCCGACGGCCAGCAGCCGGTTGCGCGGCGAAACCCGCAGCGGCGGAATCAGGGCCCGGTTGATTTTGGCAGTGGAGAGCAAGCCCCAGTGGAGAATGGTTTGGGTCATAGTTACCTATCCTTTTTGGGAAAGAATCAGGCGGTTTCCAGCATTTTTGCGGCAATCTCTTTGAAGACTTTGGCGGCGACCATGCCGGTCAGGTCGAGCGGGTCTTGCGCCGGATTGAACTCGACCAAATCCGCCCCGACGATATCGGCGCGCAGGGATTGGATAATGGTCAGCGCTTCGCGGGTCGAGAGACCGCCCGGTTCGCGGTGCGAGATGCCGGGGGCGAACGCCGGGTCGAGGCAATCCATGTCGAAGGAGATGTAAAGCGGCGAATCGAAGCGCAGGTCGAACGCCGCGCGCCAGTCCTGCATGGTCAGGACTTCCACGCCGAAGCGGGCGGCCTGCTGGCGCTGGTGGCCGTTGATCGCGCGGATGCCGACCTGCGCCAGCCGCCGCGCCAGGCCGGCTTCCAGGATGCGCGCAAAAGGGCTGGCGTGGGAATGCGGGTTGCCGCCAAAATCCTCGTACAAATCAGGATGCGCGTCGAAGTGCAGGATGCTCAAACCGGGGTGGAAGCGCGCCGCCGCCCGGACGAGCGGATACGTCACCGAATGGTCGCCTCCCAGGGCGAACACCTTCAACCCGGCGGCATACAGGCGGCTGGCAGCGGCTTCCGTTTCGAGGGGCATCTCCGCCTGCGAGGGGCTGATGTCGCCCGCATCGGCGAAAATGCCCCCTGCGCTCAGGTTCGTCTCGTTTTCCGTCCACAGGTTGGCCGAGTCGCAGAAAAAATCGGCGCGGATTTTGGGAGGGGCCAGGGCCGCGCCGCGTTTGTACGATGAGTTTTCATCGAAAGCCACGCCGAGCAGGCCAATCCGGGCTTTTTCCTGTGGAAAGGGGGGAAAAGAATTCATCCGATCTACCGTATCTACACTCACGGGTCGTGTGAAAATTCGGCACATATAGCCCAGTTCGGCCCGTTTGAATGTTTTGCGCCACATATGATTGCCGTGTTGCTGGCTTTTACAAGCCGTTTCGAGCCTTTTTCGCCATATGTTCGGGTGTTGCAACTACCCCGTGAGTAGCTTGGCAATGTCACATTAAAAGATTGGCGCATTTTTTACCACAACGGTAACGAAGGAACACGACGGAAACCAATTTTTCGGTTTTGCTCTCCGTTGTGAAGCGTTGTTGCCGTCGTGGTGAAGTG
>DAOUAZ010000115.1:0-1573 GCA_034432975.1 Anaerolineales bacterium
CTTCGCCTTTCCTGAAGTAATAACAGCCCACCAGCGCCAGGTTGTTTTCCATCGATTGAGGCTTTTCGATGAGCCGTGAGATACAACCCTCCCTGACTTCCGCCACGCCAAAGCGGCGCGGGTCGGGGACGGCCTTGACCCAGGCCACGCCATCGCAAGTTTCTTCCGCCAGGAAAGAGAAATCCGTCTCCAGCAGGGTGTCCGAAAACACCATGATGGTCGGCCCGTTCAGGTGGTGGCGCGCCAGCCACAGGGCATGGCTTTGGCCCTTCATCTCCTCCTGCACGACATAATGAGCCGTGATGTGAGGATAGTGTTTTTTCACATACACCGGGATTTGCTCACCCAGGAATGACCCGATGATAAAAACGTATTCCGTATTCTCCGGGCTTGGCACCGTTTTGAACATATCCATCATGTGGTCGAAGGAGGTTCTCCCGGCCACGCTCACCAGCGGCTTGGGCTTGCTCCAGGTATGCGGACGCATCCGGGTTCCCCAGCCCGCCATGGGAATAATAATTTTGAGTGTTTCTGTCACAGATACAGCTCCTATGTCTTTCGACCACCCCGAAGGCTTTTTATAGGGACGATTCAATAGCAACATCAAGCCTTCGGGACGTTCATTAACATTTTCGGCAAACCAGAAGCCCCTTGCCGAGCGGCACAATCAAGACATCCACGCGCGAGTCCTGGTAGGCGCGGTGCAGGTAGAGCGAGAGCTGCTGGGTCTGGCTCAGGGCGCTGTTGGCAATCAGCATCCCGCCCGGAACCAGGTTGGGGACGATATGCTCATAGCAATCGAGATAAACATCCTTTTCGGCATCCATGAAAATGAACGCAGTTGGGGGAAAGCGCGAGATGTGGTTGCGCACGTCGCCGTGAATCACTTTGACCATCGAATCCACGCCGGCTTCAGTAAAGGTTTTTTGAGCCATCAGCACTTTCTCTTCCTGGATGTCAAACGTCGTGAGTTTATCCCCGCGCTGCATACAGGCCAGCGAAAGCCACAGGCCCGAATACCCGCCGCTGGTGCCGATGTCGAACACCATCCCTTTGGGAGCGTTGGCGCATAGCAGGGCAATGAACTTGCCAACTTCGGGCGGCACTTGCGCCAGACGCTGGTCTTTCGGCAGGTTGCCCAGCCGTTCCACCGCATCGCGCGCCTCCAGGTCACGCATACATTCTTGAATTTGTGCCGGAATACTATGGAACATAAAACCTCCAAAAACCGAAACGTGCCCGCAGTGCGGGATAAAAACTCCCTAAATACGACCCAATCCCGCCAAAAACGCGGGACTTCTGCCTCATTTTATCACAGCCAGGTTGGCCAGGCTGGCAGACAGGCGCTTGATGCCAACGCTTTCGAAGATAACATCTACGATTTCGTCCCCGCTTTGGATGCGGCTGTCCAGCACAATCCCATCTTTCCAAATAGGATGAGAGACGCGCATCCCCACTCGGAATTTTTGTTCGATAATTGGAGCCGGTCGGCCCGGCGAAGGCAGTTTCCACGAGTCATACCCACTGCTGCCGCCTCGCCGCTTTGGAGCGCGGCCCTTCCCGCTGATTAACT
>DAOUAZ010000116.1:0-29061 GCA_034432975.1 Anaerolineales bacterium
GCCAATCTCGACGATTATCACGTCGAAAAGGTGTTCGACCATTTCTGCTTCTGGCTGGAGCGGTTGGGGATTTCTGCCCCGCTGATTCTGGTCGGCCATTCCTTGGGCGGCTACCTGGCGATGGAATATGCGCTGCGCTGCCCGGAGCGTGTTCACGCCCTCGTGTTGGGGAATCCCTTTTACAGCCTCCAGCAACTCCCGCCGCTGCTGCGGATTCGGTACAAAGGGCCGCTTCTCAACGCCGAAATGATAGAACGGACTCCCGAATGGGCCATTCGGATGGCGATTGACTTTACCAGTCTCTCCATCCGCAACGGTCATCTGCTGTCCGAGAAAGTGCGCAAACAAACCGCCCTCGATTACAAGCGTTCCCACCCCGGTATCTTCAACATCCCCAGCACCATCCGCGACATGCTGCCGCTGGCGCGCCAAATCAGCGTTCCCAGCCTGGTGCTTTGGGGCAGCCGCGACCAAACCCTGGCCCCTGGCTCCTTCCCCAAACTGGCCGCCAGCCTGCCCAACGCCCGAATGGCGATCATCAAGGCCGGCCACGTTCCGCACCAATCCCACGCCGAGGAGTTCAACCGGCAGGTGCTGGGGTTTTTACAAGGCATTAAATGACATGACCATTAAAGCAATCATTTTCGACCTGGGCGGCGTGCTGCTTGACTGGAATCCGCTGGCCCTGTACCAGAAACACTTCCCGAATCTTTCCGACGCCGAAATCAGGGCGTTTTTCGAGGAAGTGAATTTTTCGGCCTGGAACCTGGAGCAGGACCGGGGCCGTCCGTTCGACGAGGGCGTTGCCGACCTTTCGGCGCGCTTCCCGCATCGCGCCGCGCTCATCCGCGCCTATCACGAACACTGGCCCGACTGCATCGGGGGGTCAATCGACGGCACGGTGCGGATTTTGGAACGCTTCAGCGGGAACGGTCTCAAGATGATAGGGTTGACCAACTTCTCCAGTGAGAAACTGGCCCTGACGCGCCCCAAATTCCCCTTCTTTCGACATTTCGACGATGTGATTGTCTCCAGCGAAGTGAAACTGATTAAACCCGACCCGGCCATCTACCGCCTGACCCTGGAGCGGATTAACTGCCAGGCAGGGGAGTGCGTTTTCGTCGATGATTCGCTGCCCAACATCGAAATGGCGCGCCGGTTGGGTCTCCACGCCATCCACTTCCGGTCGCCGGAGCAACTCCAGGTGGAATTGGAACGGCTTCTGTAAAAACCGGAGAATTTCTCTCCAAATCTTCCTATTGAAATTCCATGCGCATACTCGTATACTGAAAGCGTGTTCAGCCATTCCTGGACCCGAAAGGACGTATTATGCACCGTCATCCCATCACCTGCATCATCCCCCCGCACATGCTCAAGGAAATCGTCCACAACGGCACGCAGACCCAGCGTGAGTTTGCCCTGCTGACGATGACTGCCTCGGAGCAGTTTCGCGGCCAGCGCCAGGCCACCCGTGATTTCGCCAGCGTGCTTTCGTTTGCGGTTGCGCCTGGCAAGGAACGCATCATTTACGACGCCCAGCAAGGCTCCAAACTGCCCGGCGTGCCGGTGCGGCGCGAGGGCGACCCGGCGGCGGCCGACCCGGCGGTCAACGAGGCCTATGACGGCTCCGGCCTGACCTATGACCTGTTCTCAGAAATCTATGGCCGCAACTCCATCGACGGCAAAGGCCTGCGGCTCGATTCGACCGTTCATTACATGAAAGGCTACGACAACGCCTTCTGGAACGGTCAGCAGATGGTCTATGGCGACGGCGACGAAGACCTGCCGGCAGCCCAGCGCCTGTTCAACCGCTTCACCATCGCCATCGACATCATCGGCCATGAACTGACGCACGGCGTAACCGAATACGAGGCCAAACTGGCCTATTTTGGGCAATCGGGCGCGTTGAACGAATCCATGTCGGATGTATTTGGGTCGCTGGTCAAGCAGTACCAGCGCAACCAGACCGCCGCCGAGGCCGACTGGATTATCGGCGAGGGGTTGTTTACCTCCAACGTCAAGGGGGTCGGCATCCGCTCGATGAAAGCGCCCGGCACGGCCTACAACGACCCGGTCATCGGCAAAGACCCCCAGCCCGGCCATATAAAGGATTACGTCAATACCGTCGAAGACAACGGCGGCGTGCATATCAATTCGGGCATCCCCAACCGCGCTTTTTATGTGACCGCGCTCGAAATCGGCGGCTATGCCTGGGAAAAGGCCGGCAACATCTGGTACATTGCCCTGCGCGATACACTGACCGCCACCTCCAACTTCCAGCAGGCCGCCGACCTGACCTGCCAGGTGGCCGGGCAGCTGTACGGGGCAGACGGCGCGGAGCAGTTGGCCGTCAAAAAAGGCTGGGCCGAGGTTGGTATTACCGCTGGTGGAACAACACCTCCCCCGACTCCAACCCCCGGCGATGGCTGCCTGACGGCGGTTTTCCGTTCCCTGGGATTGATGAGAGAATGAGCGGCCTGCGCATCAAATACGAACGCACCGGCGGCTTTGCCGGGCTGAAACTCGCCGCCAGTTTCGAGTTGGATGACCTGCCCGACGAGCAGGAGGAACAACTGCGCGCCCTGCTCGATGAAATGGATTTCTTCAAACTCCCTGTCCAGATTTTGCCTGCCCGCCCCGGCATCGACCAGTTCACCCATAAAATCGAAGTGGAAGGCAAAAAAGGCAAGCACTCCGTCCTGACCACAGACAGCGCCGCGCCCGAAAAACTGCGAGAACTGATAGACTTGCTGAACATCGTTGCGCGCGCCCACCGCAAAAAAGATTGACCGGCTCGCGCCCCAAGTCCGCTTCAGGCGGACTTTTTATTTGCCTGTTGAAAATTCCCCGACAAGGCGTATAATCTATACTGTAAATAGGGTAGTTTTTATCCAAATTCGTGGGACAGGAGGCGCGCATGAGCCCAAGCGCCGATCTCGAGTTGACACTCTACCGCCAAGACCAACAGTACGCGGTGGACTTTCGGTATTCTGACAGCGACCCGGCGCAGCAGACGGAGGTGCGCCTGGGGGCGGGCCAAGCGGCGTATGCCAGTTTCGACTTCTCCAAGCTGGAGGAACACTTCCAGGTTGGGGAAATCAAGGAATATGGACAGGTCTTGACGCAATCCCTGTTTGCTTCCGAACCCTTGCGCGCTGTCTTTGCCCAGGCGCGGACTGCCACCGAGCAGGCCGGGGCCGTTTTGCGTTTGCGCTTGAATATTCATCCAAGCGCGCTGGATTTGCACACCCTGCGCTGGGAAACGCTGCTCGACCCGCGCAGCGGAATCTCCCTGTCCACTGACCAGAACGTCTATTTTTCCCGTTACCTTTCCGGCAGCGACTGGCGTTCCATCAAACCGCGCGCCAAAGGCGAATTGAAAGCGCTGGCGATTATCGCGGCGCCCTCCGGCCTGGAGGCGTATAAACTTGCCAACGTGGACAAAGCCGCCGAAACGGCGGCCATCACCTCCAGCCTGGGGGAGGTTGGGGTGCATATCCTCGAGCGGGCATCCCTCAATGAACTGGTCTCCGCCCTGAACGCTGAAGATTACGACATCCTGTACCTGGTGGCGCATGGCACGTTCGTAAACGGCGAGTCACTCCTGTGGCTGGAGGCCGAGAGCGGCAAAATTGCGCGCGTACCGGGCAACGATTTGGTGGCGCGTATCCGCGAGTTGGAGAAGCGCCCGCGCCTGGCGGTGCTGGCTTCGTGCCAGAGCGCGGGCCGGGGCGAGGGCGATGTGCTGGCTTCATTGGGGCCGCGCCTGGCCGAGGCGGGCATCCCGGCGGTGCTGGCAATGCAGACCAATATCCTGATGGAGACGGTGGCGAAATTCATGCCGCTCTTTTTTGCGGAGTTGCAAAAAGACGGCCAAATCGACCGCGCCCTGTGCGTGGCGCGCGGCCTGGTGCGTGAACAGCCCGATTGGTGGGGACCCTGCCTGTTCATGCGGCTCAAAAGCGGGCGGCTGTGGTACACCCCCGGCTTTGGCGGCCCGCGCGGTGAGTTCGAGAAGTGGCCTTCGCTGCTGCGCGGCATCCAGTCGGGGCGCTGTACGCCGATTGTGGGGCCGGGGTTGCTCGACGCGTTGATGGGAACCCAGCGCGACCTGACCCAGCAATGGGCCGAGGAGTTGGAGTACCCGCTCTCGCCGCATGAGCGCGAATCGCTGCCGCAGGTGGCCCAATACCGGGCGGTAGACCAATCGAGGTTTACTGCCGAGGATGAGTGGCTGGCGCATATCCGCGCCGCCATCCGCAAGCGCGCCGGCCCGCTCCCCGGTCTGGAGGATGACAATGCCCCGGTAGAAAAAATGCTCGAAACGGCCCGCGAGCAACTCCTGCTGCGCGACGAATTCGAACCGCATAAAATCCTGGCCCAGATGCCGGTCAAGGTCTATATTACGGCCAATGTCGATGAACTGCTCGAAGCCGCCCTGCGCGCCGCCGGGAAGGAACCGACGACGATGGTCTGTCCCTGGCGCGAATTTAGTGAAGATACTGACCCGGCCACCTACAGCCGCGACGACGAGTTCGACCCCAGCCCGGAGCGTCCGCTGGTCTATCACCTGTTTGGCCTGCTCAGCCAGCCTGAATCGCTGGTCTTAACGGAAGACGATACCTTTGCGTTCCTGATAGGCATTACCCGCCATATCAAGAACATTCCTGCCCAGGTGGGACGCGCGCTGACCGATTCTGCGCTGTTGTTCCTCGGATTCCAGACCGAAGAGTGGAGTTTTCGCGTGCTGTTGCAGGCGCTGCTTGCCAAAGAAGGCAATAACCTGCTCAGGCGGCACGCGCACATCGCCGCCCAAATCGAGCCGGAGGAGGGCCGCCTGCTCAACCCGGGGCGCGCCCGCCGCTATCTCGAAACCTATTTCGCGCGCGGGTCGGATATCGAAATCAACATTTACTGGGGTACAGCGCGTGAGTTCATGAAAGAACTGGCGCCGCGCCTGTTGCCGCACAAGGTGTAAGGATGGCTACGATGACTGCGAAAAATCCCTATGTCGGCCCGCGTTCCTTTGAGTTGAACGAAAAAATATATGGCCGCGACCGAGAGCGCCGCCAACTGACTGACCGCTTGATTGCAGAGCGCATCGTCCTGCTTCATTCCCCTTCGGGGGCAGGCAAAACCTCGCTGGTGCGCGCCGGACTGATACCGCAGTTACAGGAAGAAGGTTTTTTTGTTCACCAGGTCATTCGCGTCAACCTGGAAAAGTCGGCGGAGTTGGTCACAATGACTGACACGATGAAAAACAACCAAAGGTTCGACCGTTATACCTTCAGCACCTTGCTCTCGCTCGAAGAGCAGTACCCGGCAGAATTGCACCTCGAATTGGATAGACTGGCGCGCATGTCGCTGGATGACTATCTCACCTTCCGCTGCAAAGAAGACCAGCGCGATGGGCCGGAATTCCTGATTTTCGACCAGTTCGAGGAAGTTTTGACCATCGACCCGACCGACCGGACCGCCAAGAACGCTTTTTTCTCCAAGGCAGGCGTTGCGCTAAAAAACCGCAACCGTTGGGCGCTGTTTGTCATGCGCACCGATTATGTCGCTGCGCTGGAGCCATACGCGCGCAGCGTGCCGACTTATTTCTCCAACACCTTCCACCTGGAGTTGTTGGGGGTCGAAGCCGCGCTGGAAGCCATCCAAAAACCGGCGCAGGATGTGGGGGGCAGGTTTACCGACGCCGCCGCCGCAAAACTGGTGGACGACTTGCGCCGGGTCCAGGTGCAACAACTGGACGGCACGACCAGGTCGCAGTTGGGACTGTATATCGAACCGGTGCAATTGCAGGTCGTCTGTTTTCGTTTATGGGAAACCAAGGCAGCAGATGATAACGAAGTCGATGAAACCGACCTGGCGGGGGTCGTCGATGTCAACCAGTCGCTGGCAGAATATTATGCTTTGAGCGTCTCCAGGGTGGCGCAGGCCGCTGGTATCTCTGAACGCAGTATCCGCGACTGGTTCGACCGCAAGTTGATTACCCCGGAAGGCATCCGCTCGCAGGTGCGGATGGGCGCCGAGGCGAGTGACGGCCTGGACAATGATGCTGTGCGACAGTTGGAAAACACCCACATCATCCGCGCCGAAAAGCGCGCCGGCCAAACCTGGTATGAACTGGCCCACGACCGCTTGATTCAACCCGTCCAGGATGACAACTGGCGCTGGTTCGAGGCCAACCTGAGCCTGTTCCAGCGCCAGGCGGTGCTGTGGCAGGAGCAGGGACGCGGCGAAGGCCTGCTTCTGCGCGGCGATGAGCTCGAAACCGCCGAGCAGCAGATCGCAGCGCTGGACCTGACGCCCGAAGAATCTGCTTTCCTGGAAGCCTGTCGCAACTTGCGTGCCCGCGAAAAGCGTGACCGCTTCCAGCGGCGGCTGATTTTGACCGGGGCGGTCGTTTCGTTTGTGTTCTTCCTCGCCGCGCTCTTTTTTGGGCTGAATGCCGCCAGCGCCAATGCGGCACTGGAACTTGCCAAACAAACCGCCGATGCGGCCGCCTATAACGCCCAAATCGCCAGCACCCAAGCCATCGAACAGCAGGCAGTGGCCGAGGCAGCCAGCACCCAGGCCTATCGCAGCGCCGACCAGGCCGCAACCGCCGAGGCGATTGCCGTTCAGGAAAAAGAAAGAGCCCAAAAACAAGCCGAGTTTGCCCAAACCCAGCAAGCCGTTGCCTACCAGGCGGCGACCGCCGTTGCCATCGAAAAAGCCAACGCCGATGCCCAGGCCCAGATTGCGCAGGCCAGCGAACTGGCGGCGCAATCCATTTTGTCCAACAACCAGAATAACCGGTCTGTGGCGGCGCTGCTGGCGGTGGAAGCCATCAAACGAAACGATAACCCGCGCACCCGCATCCAATTGTTGACATTTGCCCAAAGCAGCCTGGTTTTATTCCAATCCCGGAATTCTGGCGTTACTACCGCAATTGCATTTGGTCATGACGATACAACGCTGATTTCTGCAAACCGCTATATCTGTCCAGACGATTTACTATATACCTGCTTCGAAAGCAGTCTTACTTTTTGGGCAGTCGAGAAGACAGCCGACGGGAGAATCGTTCGAATTGGCAGGAGCGAAACAGGAATACATTCGGGGATTTTGGATGCCATCGCTGTCAGCGCGGACGGGCGAAGCGTAGCAGCTGCGTATTGCATTCCGGCCAGGGAGAATGTTTTTGACTGTGAACGCGAGGAAATTATCCTTTGGGATACCGCCAGCCGGAGCGCATCTGATATCAAAGCAACCTATACCAGGGATTCTGCCAACCGCGTTATCTCCAATAACAAAAATGTTGTGATGGCATACAGCCCCAATGGAAAATTCCTGGCTGTTGGGTTGAACGAGAACACAATCCTCATGCTCGATGCAGGAACACTTAAAGAAGTTGCCCGGCTGCCTGAGAACTTTGAAAGTTCTCAAATAATATTCACGCCGGATAGCCAGGTCCTGATGTTCATCAAAAATGGAGACATCCATTCATGGAAATTTTCTACGGATGAAAAACCAGCCGTCATCCCGGCTGGAGGCGTCAGGAACCCGGTGCAAAGCATGGCCTTTAGCCCGGACGGCGTTTACTTCGCATCCGGCAACCGGGACGGCAGTATTACGCTTTGGGATGCCGGCGCGATGACCAGGCTCGAACAAACGCTTGACTACGGGAAAGGGGCAAGGGTGCGCAGCCTGGCCTTCAGCCCGGATGGAAAAATCCTTGCCGCAGGGTATACCGACCGCGGTCTCATTCTCTGGGATGTGGAGGACCGGAAAGAACTCATCCGTCCTTTCTATAACCACACCAACAATAACGTTTTTGGCCTGGCGTTCAGTAAAGACGGAAGGACCCTCGCCAGCGTGGGCAATGAAATCATCCTCTGGAAAGTGACCCCCCAACAGTGGATAGACACAGCCTGCCAGGTCGCCGGGCGGAACCTGACTCGAAGCGAATGGGAATTGTTTTTTCGCGGGCAGGAATACAACCAGACCTGTCCCCAATACCCGCGTGGAAACTGACCGGCAGTGCGGGGCGGCAGCGCAACTGCCGCCCTTTGATTTGGAAAACCGGGCCGGGTTTTGCGCGTAATATGCGAAAAGTTTTGTATAATCAGCGCACGGAGACCCGACGCTATGAGCCTGAATGACCTGATTCCCGAAATGCTGCCCGCCATCGAGTCCGAGTTGCAGCGCCATGTGGCGCGCCTCGACCAGCCGCGCATTAAGCCGTTTTATGAGATGTTAGCCTATCACATGGGCTGGATTGGAGAAGGGGCCGGGCCGGAAGCGACCGGCAAACGCATCCGCCCGCTGTTGGTGCTGCTTTCTACAGCCAGTTGTAACGCCAATTGGCAATTTGCGCTGCCTGCCGCCGCTGCCGTCGAACTGGTGCATAACTTCTCGCTGGTGCATGACGATGTGCAGGATAACTCGGAGAAACGGCGCGGGCGGCCAACGGTCTGGGTCAAGTGGGGCGTTCCGATGGCAATCAACGCCGGGGATGCGTTGTTCGTTCAGTCGAGCCAGGCGATGATTGATTTGGCGAAGAATTACCCTTCGGACGTTGTGGTCAAGGCCGCCCAAATCTTGCACGATACCTGCCTCGACCTGACGCGCGGGCAGTACATGGATTTGTTCTACGAAGAGCGCCTCGACCTGGCCGTCGATGATTATTGGCCGATGATAGCCGGAAAAACCGCCGCGCTGCTGGCGGGCTGCGCCTCGATTGGCGCCGTGCTGGGCGGGGCCGATGACGTGACCGTCGAAGCCTACCGCTCCTTCGGTCATTATCTGGGGCTGGCCTTCCAGGTGCAGGACGACCTGCTCGGCATTTGGGGCGACGAGGCCCTGACCGGTAAATCGGCGGCCTCCGACCTGGTGGAGGGCAAAAATTCGCTGCCGGTGCTGGCTGGGTTGGGCAAAAAAGGAAAATTCGCGGAACGCTGGAAGCAGGGGCCAATCCAACCGGAAGAAGTGGAGCAGGTTGCCCGCCTGCTGGCGAGTGAATCGGCCTATGAATACACCATCGAAGCCTCGAAACAGATGACCGACCTGGCCCTCAACAGCCTGCGCGCCGCCGACCCGCAAGGCGCGGCCGGAGCGGCCTTGTTCGAACTGACTGAAAAACTGCTCAACCGCCAGGCTTGACACGCCCCGCCCGGCTGGCTATAATCTCCGCTCACACAAGCGGGTGTAGTTCAGTGGTAGAACGCTTGCTTCCCAAGCAAGATATCACGGGTTCGAGTCCCGTCACCCGCTCTGGAACTCCAGGTTCATCGACCTGGAGTTTTTTGTTCCCCGGCATCCTTATTTGTTCATGGCCTGGATTGCTTCGACCCCCAATTGGGCCAGTTCCATATCCACTTCCTGCGGCAGCCCGCTGACTCCAACCGCGCCGACTACGACGCCCTCCACCACAACCGGGAGGCCGCCGCCCCAGCCGACCATTTTCGGGTCGCCATAATAGGCAATATCGAACCCTTTTTCGGGGTGGCGAACGCCCTGACCGATCTCATACGAGGGTCTGCGTTCGCGAGCAGCAGTATAAGCCTTATTGGTCGCGATTTGAATCGAAGACAGCGGCGCGCCGTCCAGCCGCAGCAGGGCAATCAACTCGCCGTGCGAGTCAGCCACGGTGATAACAGCAGCCTGCCCGCGTTTGCGCAGTTCCGCCTGGATGACTTCGATGGCTTTTTGGGCTTCGGCATGGCCGAGGGATGGGGTAGTTTGCATGTTATTCTCCAAGCAATGTTCTTAATCCGGCTTCATCCAAAATCGGCACGCCCAAACTGAGGGCTTTGTCGTGCTTCGAGCCGGGATTTTCGCCCAGGACGAGGTAGCTGGTCTTTTTGCTGACGCTGTCCGTCACCTTGCCGCCATGCTGTTCGATGAATTCCTTGACGCCTTCACGCGAAAGGGTCGGGAGTGTGCCGGTCACGACAAAGGTCAATCCGCTCAACGTCTGGTTACTGGTGACTGGTAACTGGTTACTGGCAACAGGCCAGACTCCCGCCGTTTTCAGTTTTTCGAGCAGGGCGCGGTTGGCGTCGCGGACGAACCAATCGACAATTGCGGCGGCGGTGTTGGGGCCGAAGCCTTCGATGGCCTGCAAATCGTCGGCAGTGGCGCGCGAGAGGGCTTTCAAATCGGGGAAGTGCCGCGCCAGGTCCCCAGCGGCAACCTCGCCCACGCCATGAATGCCAAGGGCAGTAATCAGCCGGTTTAACGGCTGCCCGGCTGAAGCGCGGATGGCCGCCAGCAGGTTATCGGCTTTTTTATCGGCGAAGCCTTCCAGCGCCAGCAATTGCTCTTTTGTCAAGAAATATAAATCTGCTACATCCTTCACCAGGCCTGCGCCAATCAATTGCTCCACAATCTTGATTCCCAGCCCGCTGATGTCCATCGCGCCGCGCGAGACGAAATGCTCCAGGTTGCGCACCAGTTGGGCCGGGCAGGCCGCGTTGACGCAATACCAGGCCACCTCGCCCTCGAAATGCTCCACCAGCTGGCCGCAGGCGGGACAGGTTTGGGGCGGCGCGTAGGGCTGCTCGGCCCAACTGCGCGCATCCAGCACCGGGCCGATGACGTAGGGGATGACCTCGCCCGCCCGTTTGACCAGCACCCGGTCGCCAATCCGAATGTCTTTTTCGGCGATGTAATCGAAGTTGTGCAGGGTGGCGTTGCGCACAATCACCCCGCCGATTTCCACCGGCTCCAGCGCGGCGCGCGGCGTCAGCACCCCGGTGCGGCCCACTTCGACCTCGATTCCAAGCAGTTTGGTGGTCACTTCGCGGGCCGGGAACTTGTAGGCCACCGCCCCGCGCGGGTCTTTGCCTACGAAACCGAGTTCCTCGGCCAGCGCCAGGTCGTCGAGTTTGATGACAAAACCGTCGGCCTCGTAGCCCAGTTCGTCGCGCCGGTGTTCCCAACTCTGAATGTAGGCAATCGCTTCTTCCAAAGTGTCGAAGCGCCGCGCCACATCGGTCACGGGGAAGCCGAGCGACTTGAGCCATTGCAGGGTCTCCCATTGGGAAGTTATCCAGTTTTCCGGTTGACCAGTTGACCGGTTAACTAGAGAATCGGAAAACTCATAATACACCACCTGGTACACCAGAATCGTCAGCGGGCGGCTGGCGGTGATGGCCGGGTCGAGTTGGCGCAGCGAACCGGCGGCAGAATTGCGCGGATTCAGGTAAGTACGCTCGCCCGCCTCGGCCAGCCGGGCGTTCATGGCCTCGAAATCTTTATCGGTAATGAACACCTCGCCGCGCGCCACCAGGTAATCTGGTAATTGGTAGTTGGTAATTGGTGATGGAGCCGTGTCGAACAGGGGCAACTGACCACGCTCCACCGTTGACTGATTACTGATGACTGATGACTGCTCACTGTTTACTGGTATTTTCAGTGGAATCGCCTTCACCGTGCGCAGGTTGGCCGTTATATCTTCGCCGACCTCCCCGTCGCCGCGCGTCGCGCCCTGACTGAAAACGCCGTTCCGATAATGAAGCACCACGCTCAGCCCGTCGATTTTCGGCTCGACGACGAATTTGGCCGTTTCGACGCGCGCATCCAGTTTGCGGATACGCTCGACCCAGGCCCGCGCATCCTCCGCGCCGAAGGCATTCGCCAGGCTGAGAATCGGGCGCGGGTGCCGCACTTTCTCGAACTTTTCCGAAACGCCCCCCCCGGCGCGCTGGCTGGGTGAATCGGGCGTAATCCATTCGGGATGTTCGGACTCCAGGGCTTTGAATTCGTCCCACAGTTGGTCATATTCCGCGTCGCTGATGACTGGCGCATCCAGGACGTGGTAGCGGTACAGGTGGAAAGCGAGTTCCTGCTTGAGTTGGTGATAACGGGTGAGCGTGGTCATACATCTATTATCCCGTCAAAATTGCCTCTTGACAAGTGCTGCACAAATGTTCTATAATTCGAGAAATAGAACATTTATTCTATTAAGAGCAAAAAGGAGCATTTCATGAATAATACCATTCGTTCCCGACCCTTCAATCCGAATATTGGAAAGTTCATCCATGCGCTCGACGGGCAGCGCGGCAGGGCCTTTGGCTTTATGATTATCGGCGCCCTGTTGGCCTTCGAACTGTTTAACTTCAGCACCACCGAGTTCGCGCTCAGCGATGTGCTTGGCGATCTCAAATTTGCCGGTATCAAGTGGGCGACCATCCTGTCCATCGCATTTTGCGGCATCGACTTTGCCGGGATTGCCCGCCTGTTCACCCCCGAGCAAGGCCCAGACGAACCTGCCGAAGTCTGGTATCTGTTCGGCGCGTGGATTTTGGCTGCCGCCATGAATGCCACCCTCACCTGGTGGGGCGTCTCGGTTGCCATCGCCAGCCACACCAGCCAGGGCGCCGCTGTCATTGGCGGGGATACCGTCCAGAAGGTCGTGCCGGTTTTCGTCGCCGTCATGGTCTGGGTCATCCGCATCCTGATTATCGGAACCTTTGCGCTGGCTGGGGAGCGCATCTTCAGCCAGGCTGACCGCCGCAGCGGGCGCATGGTCTCGGACTCCCCGCGGCCAGCCTCGCTGGGCAGCCAGCAGGCGCGTCCCTTTCGGCCTGCCGTCAACAACACCCCGGCGCGTTCGTTTTCTGCGCCGCAGGGTTCGCAGTACAAGCCACAACACAAGCCGGTGTATCAGAACCAGCCAGCCTCCCACCAGCCACAACCGCAGCCGCAGCCCTTGCGCCGCCCTGAAAACAGTTACGCTCCGCCCGAGCCAACTTATCATAACCTGATGAGCGCCCGCGAACTGATGGAACGTGAGCAGCGCGAATAACCTCGACACGCTTCGTATGACACTGAGCGAACCTGAAACGAATGTGACCCTATGACTCCTGCGCGCTCTGAACCGACAACCCGTCGAAAGAGCAGACAGACAGTCCAATCCAATGGCTGTCTGTCTGGTTTTTTACTGCCCCCACTGGCAGCGCTATGCTTCGGCGTCCTCCTGGCCTTTGTCACCATTCGCGGCCCGGAGAGTGAAAGCCACGCTGCCGCCGCGCCTTCTTCGCCGAATGGCCTGATTGCGCCCCTGTTCACCGCCGAAGTCCAGTTTTGGGCGGCGCGGATTGCCGTCTGGTCTGCCGAACACAGCATCGACCCCAACCTGGCCGCTACCGTGATGCAAATCGAATCGTGTGGCAATCCCTCGGCGCGCTCGGTGGCCGGGGCTGCCGGGCTGTTCCAGGTGATGCCTTATCACTTCCAGGTGAATGAGGACGCTTATAATCCAAACACCAACGCCCTGCGCGGGCTGGACTACCTGCGCCGTTCGCTGGAACGCGCCAATGGCGACGCGCGCCTGGCGCTGGCCGGTTATAACGGCGGGATTGGCGTCATCGGGCGGGCTGAGTCGCGCTGGGCTGCCGAAACGCGCCGCTATGCCTACTGGGGCAGCGGAATCTACGCCGATGCGCAGCAAAACGCCAGCGAATCTGCCCGCTTGAACGAATGGCTGGCCGCCGGAGGGGCCAGCCTGTGCAAAAAAGCGCATCAGCGGTTGGGGCTGCCATGACCAGGCTGTTGGCCGGGCAGGAGGCGGATTTTGCATCCGTATCGAGACCAACCCTTACCCCTCCACCATCGGCAGGTAGACGGCAAAGGTCGTGCCGCGTCCTTCCTGCGAATCGACTTCGATGCGCCCGCCATGCGAATCGACAATGAAATAAGCAATCGAAAGCCCCAGCCCGAACCCGCTTGTCCTTGAGCGGGTTCGGGATTTTTCGCCCCGGTAGAATCGGTCGAAGATATGCGGCAAATCGGCGGCGGGGATGCCCGGCCCCATATCACGGATAATGACCCGCGCCATCTCCTGAGATTTCGACAGGCCAATGTACACATCCCCGCCGATGGGGCTGTAGTGAATGGCGTTCGAGACCAGGTTGATGAATACCTGCTTGAGCCGGTCGCGGTCGCCGGTCAGCGTCACCTGGTCGATGTCGGTCAGTTTGAGATGCACCTTCTCCCCGGCCAGCACGCGCATCTCCTGGAAAACGTCAGTGAGCAACTCATCCAGCATAACGGTACGCAGATTCAGGGGGAGTTTGCCCGATTCGGCCTGGGCCAATAGCAGCAAATCTCCCACCATGCGCGTCAGGCGGTCGGCTTCGTCTTTTATCGAATCGAGCGATTCTTCATCCGGCCCGATTTTGCGAATCAGGTCGGCGTTGCCCTTGATGACCGTCAGCGGGGTGCGCAATTCGTGCGAGACATCGGCCAGGAAGCGCTGCTGGGCGGTAAACAGGTTTTCGAGCCGCTCGAAGGTGCGGTTGAAGGCGCGAATGAGGGTGCCGATTTCATCTTTTGCCGGGCCGCTGTAGGGGATGCGGCGCGAAAGGTCGTCGGCGCGGGTGATTTGCTCGGCGGTCTCGGTGACGGTTCCCAGCGGGGCCAGCGCCTGCCCGATGGACAGCCAGGAGGCCGCGGCTGCCAATATCATCGAGACTGCTGTCAGGAAAACCAGCAGTCCCAGCAGGGTGCGGCGGATGGAATCCAGGATAGTCAGGTTGGTGGCGGCCTGCAATACGCCCGCCGGGCGTTCCCCCACCACCACCGGCACGGTCAGGACCCGTAAATGGGTTCGCTGGATGTAGACATCGCGGTAGAGTGGTTTGGCTGACATCAAGTTGGCGGTATCGAGCGGCTGGTTGAAGCCGCGGATGCCCGGCGAGGCCATTTGCAGCCGCCCCTGCCGGTCCCAGTACTGGACGTAAACATTGGCGGTCAATTCCAGCGAGGGCAGGGTCAGCACGTTCAACTCGCCAACCGTACTGACCCGCGAATTGGCGAGAATGCCGTTGACGGTTTGGGCCAGGGTACGGTCGAGCTGGTCGAGCAGGAAAGCCCCGACCAGCAGGTAGATGAGCGACCCAAACAGGAGCAGGATTCCGCCAAGCAGGGATGTGTATAGGAGGGTGAGACGAAGACGCAGGGACATTTATGATTTGCGATTTATGATTGACAATTGACGAATTGTACCCCCCGCAGATGAGTTTAAGATAAAAACGCCGCGCAAGCGGCGTTTTTGGCAGACAACGTCCCGAAGGTTTTTGAGAATGGTTTTTGCTGATTCCCTGCAACCTTCGGGACGTTTATGTATTATGGCATTTCGCGCAGCACATAGCCCACCCCGCGCACAGTATGAATCAGGCGCGGCAGGGTCTCGTTGTCTTCCAGTTTTTGGCGCAGATAACGGATGTAGACTTCCAGCACGTTGCTCTCGCCGCCGAAGTCGTAACCCCAAACGCGGTCGAAAATCACCTCGCGGGTCAGCACCTGTTTGGGATGGCGCATAAAGAGTTCGAGTAATTCATACTCCTTAGCAGTCAGTTGAATCAGTTTGTTGCCGCGCGTTGCCTCGCGCGAGCCGGTATCCAGGGTCAGATCGGCAAATTTCAAGACCTGGATTCGTTCCGGCTGGGTGCGGCGCAACAGGGCGCGGATTCTTGCCAGCAGTTCGTCCAGGTTGAAGGGTTTTACCATGTAATCGTCGGCCCCGGCATCCAGCCCCTGCACGCGGTCCTGGATGGTGTCTTTGGCGGTCAACATCAAAATCGGCATTGCGCCGCCCAGCCGCAGGCGGTGACATACTTCCAGCCCGTCCATGCCGGGCAGCATCCAGTCCAGCACCACCAGGTCGGGGTTGCGGTCGCGCGCCAGGTTCAGCCCGCTGCGGCCATCGGTGGCCACATCGACGGCATACCCTTCATACGCCAAACCGCGTTGGAGCAGTTTCAGGATGGCCTGGTCATCTTCGATGATGAGAATTCTCTCGTTCATAGGGGTCTCCATCTTGTACCGCGACATTCATGTCGCTTTTGGTTGCTGAATAAATTCCGCGCTACACAATTAAGATTATACACAATCTGTGTATGACTTTTATAAAATTCGACGTTTCTCAACAAATTCACAGGCCGGTGGTAGAATTTTGGGGATGTTTCCCGTCGGAATCCCTGCCAGTAAACGAATCTTCGACCTGCTGCTCGCCGCGCTTGGGCTGGTGATTCTGTCACCCATCTTGCTGCTGGCGGCCTTGTTAGCGCGAATTTATCACGGCAGCCCTGTCATTTTCACGCAAAAACGTCCCGGCTTTAAAGGGACGCCTTTCCACATCTACAAGTTCCGTACCATGACGGATGCCCGCGATAAAGATGGGAATCTGAGGCCTGATTCGGAGCGGCTGACCCGGCTGGGACGTTTCCTGCGCGCCTCGAGCCTGGACGAACTCCCGGAATTGTTTAACGTCCTGCGCGGCGAGATGTCCATCGTTGGGCCGCGCCCGCTGCTGATGCAATACCTGGAACGCTACAACCCCGAACAGGCCCGCCGCCACGACGCGCTGCCCGGCATCACCGGCTGGGCGCAGGTCAACGGGCGCAATGCCATTACCTGGGAGGATAAATTCCGGCTCGATGTGTGGTATGTGGACCACTGGAGCCTGTGGCTGGATATTCAAATCATCTTCCTGACGGTTTGGAAAGTGTTCAAGCGCGAAGGCATCAGCCAGCCGGGTCACGCAACGGCGGAAGAATTCATGGGCAGTCCCCCTCCCCAATTTCCCTAAAAATTCGTTCCTTTTGGCCTGTATTGCAGCGCCTCGGCCACGTGCGCGGTCTGAATTTGGTCGCTCCCGGCCAAATCCGCAATCGTGCGTGCCAGTTTGAGCGTGCGGTGATAGGCGCGCGCCGAAAGGTTCAACTGGCTCATCGCGGCCCGCACCAGCCGGTCCCCGGCTTCCTCCAGTTTGCAGAACTGGCGCACTTCGGCCACCCGCATATCGGCATTGCAGACGATACCGGGGTGCAAAGTCTCCTGACTTTGCGTACTGAAGCGTTGCAACTGTTTTTCGCGCGCTGCCTGCACCCGCTCGCGGATGACCGCTGACAGCTCACCCAGCCGGTCGCTGGACAGTTTGTCGTAATCGACTCTCGGCACTTCGATATGGATGTCGATGCGGTCGAGCATCGGGCCGGAGATGCGCTTCTGGTATTTGGTTACGGTCGAGGGGGCGCAGGCGCAGGGCTTCTGGCTATCTCCATGCCAGCCGCAAGGACAGGGATTCATCGCGGCAATCAGTTGGAAATTCGCGCTGAAGGTGAGCGAGCCTTGCGCCCGGCTGATGGTGACGGCTTTGTCCTCCATTGGCTGGCGCATGACTTCGATAGCGCGGCTGCTGAATTCAGGGAATTCGTCGAGGAACAGGACTCCGCGATGGGCCAGGGAGATTTCGCCGGGGTGGGGGATGTTTCCGCCGCCGACCAGCCCGGCGTGGCTGATGGTGTGGTGCGGCGACCGGAACGGTCTCTGGCGGATGAGCGGCGTCCCCGGCGGGAGCGCATCGGCCACCGAGTAGATTTTCGTCACTTCGAGCGATTCCTCGATCGACATCTCCGGCAGGATTCCGGGCAGGGCGCGGGCTAAAAGGGTTTTACCAGATCCAGGACTTCCCACCATAATTACGTTATGTCCGCCCGCGGCGGCTACTTCCAGCGCGCGTTTGACGTGTTCCTGGCCCTTGACTTCGGCAAAATCGGTCGGCACGAAAAGCGGCGGGGGTTCCTCGCCCGAGGGCTGGCAGGGTTCGATTAACTGGCGGCCTGCCAGGTGCCGGTACAGGTCTGCCAATGTCTTGACGGGGATAATTTCCAGGTCGGGAATCAGCGCCGCTTCGGCGGCATCCGACTCAGGCACGAACATCCGCTTGAAACCCATCTGGCGGGCGGTGGCGGCCATCGGCAGCACCCCGCGCGCATGGCGGACGATTCCATCCAGCGAGAGTTCGCCGACCACGATGGTATCCTGCACGCTTTCCTGCGGCAGGTGGCCGCTCAACAGGATAACGCCCAGCGCGATGGGCAGGTCGTAGGCCGGGCCTTCCTTGCGGACGGTGGCCGGGGCCAGGTTGACGACGATGCGGTGGCGGGGAAAGTGCAGCCCGGCGTTCTTGATGGCGGTCTGCACGCGCTCGCGGCTTTCCTGCACGGCGGCGTCTGGCAGTCCGACAATCATTACGCCGGGCTGGCCGTTGCTGTAATCGACTTCGACCTCGACGATGACGCCATCCAGGCCGACCACTGCGCAAGAGTAGATGCGTGAGAGCATGGATGAAGTTTAGAGGATGTTGGGGGAAATGTCAATTGCCATTATCAGAATTATTATGGTGTTCTCAAGAAAGCGAGTTTGTCGAGATGAGCAGGTTAAAAGCCTCTTGGAGATGACCTTCGAACCAGCGTCGCCCTTTGGCAGAATTGGTAAAACCAGCGCGCTTGAGCAAGCCGAGCACCAAGTTATTAACAATTGATAGAATACTTCCAGCCGCTCCGATAGTCATCCGGGTCGCATCTTCGCGGAAGGTAACATCCCGGCGATAATGCAATCCGGTTTCGATGCTCCAATGAGAACGTCTGACTTTCAGTACTTTGGTAGCGGGGGCCTGCTTCCGGGAGAGACTGGTGAGGCCATACTCAATATCGTTGCTGGTTTTGTAGACTTCGCCTCTCCGGATCCAAAAGAACCGACGTTCCAAGCGATAGACTTGTTCTACCCCAGGCCAATCCAGATACTCATTGAGCATTTCACTGGTCTGAATAATGCGAACCTCGATTCGGCCATGACCATAACTTACCTGCTTGGCAGTCTCAAAGTCAGTTTTGAGCTGTCCAAAACCGGGCTTGGGCTGGTCAGGAGCGAATAATTGCTGAATATCTTGGCGAAGCCGCTTTTGATTGTCTTTTACAGGCCATAAATAGTGTCCTTGTGCTGCGATAATTTGCTCAGAGATGGCTCGCTGCGTGTGCAAAGCATCTCCTGTAACAATTTTTCCAGCCAGTTGCACTTGTTTGAGAATTCTTGGAGCCGCAGTAATCTCATTTTCTTTGCTATCAATGACCTTCTGGGCTTTGACTTGCTGAGTTTGCCCATCATAGATACTCAAAGCATAATCACTGCGCTCCTGGCCTGGGATACGCGTTCCGCGCAAGGCTTTCCCGTCTATCGACAGAACCTCACCGTCTTCTTCCGTGCCTTGCTGGTGATATTCTTGCATCAGTTGTTCAAATTCTTCTTCAGAAATAATCGTATGGAACACGCGTCGTATCGTATTGTGATGCGGCATTCGGCAATCTTTCAAACCCAACAGTTCGGCCAATTCTTCCGCTCTATTCTTTCCCCAATCCGCAATCTCTACTGGCTTATCTTTTCCGCTCAACTTTCCCAAAAATATCAGCGTCAGCAGGGTGACCAAACTATATTGTTTGCCCTTTTTCTTCCTCGGATCTGTCATTTGCTGGAAACGATCATACAAACTCCCCAAGCTGTAGACAATTCCGGTCTCACTGATTTCCTGCCAGGGCTTGAGCGTGCTATACTCCATTTCGATCCTCCTCGATGATTGGCTTGTTTGGCGACACCAATTTTATCGAGAAGGGTCTTTTTGTCTATTTGTCTATCATTCTTGAGAACACCATAAACTTTAACGTTCTTTGGCTTGCCGAAAGGTTCGAGAGGTTGTATACTTCCAGAAGGGTTCGTGGCATTCGTCACGACAAAAAACTCTATTCTTTCAAGAGGAGAAGAATAAACATGAAGAAACTCTATGCAGTATTGGTTGTCCTGCTCGTGGCAGCAATGTTGCTCCCGGCCTGTGGCCCCACCGCGCCGGACTGTTCCAAGCCCGAGACCTTCTGCGTGGGCGTGGTGACGGACGTCGGAAAAATTGACGACAAATCCTTCAACCAGTCGGCTTGGGAAGGCGTTAAACTGGCCGAGAAAGAACTCGGCGCCATTGTGCAATACATCGAAACCACCGATGCCAAGGACTACGACAAGAACATTGGCACTTTTGGCGATGCTGGTTACGATGTCGTTGTGACCGTCGGCTTTGCGCTGGGTGAAGCGTCGGTGGCCGCTGCCAAGAAATATCCGAACACCAAGTTCATCGGCGTGGACCAGTTCCAGGGTGAAGTAACCCCGGGTGTTGCTGGTCTTATTTTCCCCGAAGACAATGCCGGTTTCCTGGTGGGCGCCCTGGCTGCGCAGATGACCAAGACCGGTAAGTTGGGTGGCGTGTTTGGAACCGATGTCGTTCCGCCCGTCTGGCGATTTGGCGAAGGCTACTGCGCTGGCGCGAAGTACATCAACCCCGACATCGAACTCTTCATCGTCTACCACAGCGATGTTGGCTTCGACAAGACCTTCACCGACCCCGAATGGGGCGCGGCGACCGCCAAGTCCATGATTGAAAAAGGCGCCGACATCATCTTCGGCGGCGGCGGCAAGACAGGCAATGGCGCGGTCATCGGCGCGGTGGAAGCGGGCGCGCTTGCCATTGGCGTGGACACTGACCAGTACTACACCCTGCCCGAAGCCCAGAAAGGCCTGCTCTCCAGCGCCATGAAACTCATCACCCCCGGCGTGTTCGACCTGATTAAAACGGCGAAAGAAGGCAAGTTCCCCGATGGCAACTATGTGGGCGATGCCGCTTTTGCGCCCTATCATGACCTGGACAGCCAGGTTCCTGCCGAAGTGAAGGCCAAGATGGAAGAAATCAACACGGCCCTGCTCAATGGCTCCCTCAAGACCAATGTCGCTCCCGTCAAGACCGAGGACGGCAAAGGCTTCTGCACACCCTAGTTCTTCCAGGTAATACCCCCAAAGGGGAAAGAGGCAAAACCTCTTTCCCCTTTATTGTTATAATTCGTCAAAGGTGACAATCTGTATTCCTGATATACTTTGCAACGCGGCAGGCATCGTTTGCGCCGCGAAAACCTATCGTTCATGGAGAAACCCATGCAAAATTCTGATGACAATCAACCCAAATCGGGCTGGAAAGGGGTTTTGCAGCCTGTTGCCAACGCCATCCTGGTACCATTTTTGGCGATTTTCACTGCAGTCGTGGTCGGCGGTGTGATTATCGCAATGGTGGGTGGCAATCCATTCGCTGCCTATTTGGGTCTTGCCCAAGGCGCGTTTGGGTCAGCCAAAGCCTGGAGTGAAACGTTTGTTTGGGCCACGCCCTATATTTTTGCCGGGCTGGCGGTGGCGCTGGCTTTCAAAGGCGGCCTGTTCAACATTGGCGCGGAGGGACAACTGGCGTTCGGCGCAGTGGCGACAGCCTGGGTGGGGTACGCCCTGCCAGAAATGCTGGGGATTGAAATTCCCGGCATCCTGCACCTTCCCCTGGCCATCGGCGCAGGGATTTTGGCCGGGACGCTGTGGGCGGCCATCCCAGGCGCGCTCAAGGCTTATGCCGGTGGTCACGAAGTCATCAACACCATCATGATGAACTATATCGCGCTCAATATCACCAGTTTCCTGCTCAACGGGCCGATGAAAGACCGCAACCCGCTGAATGTGATTGCCCGCACGCCTGAAATTGCCGAAGGCGCGCGCCTGCCGGTGATTATGGAAGGCTTGCGCGTGCATTGGGGTTTCCCGCTTGCCTTGCTGGTCGCGCTGGGCGTCTGGTATTTACTCTGGAAAACCACCCTGGGCTTTGAAATCCGCACGGTGGGAGCCAACCCTGATGCCGCCAAATATGCCGGTATCAACTTCAAGCGCATTCTCATCCTGACGATGGCCCTTTCTGGCTTGCTGGCAGGCATGGCCGGCGCGGTGGAAGTGACCGGGCTGAACTACCGTCACGAACTGGGCTTTTCCATTGGCTACGGTTTCGATGCCATTGCCATTGCCCTGCTTGGCAAGACTCACCCCTTCGGCGTGGTGCTGGCGTCCATCCTGTTTGCCGGGATGCGTAATGGGGCAACCCGGATGCAATTCCTGACGCAAATCCCGGTCGATATCATCTCGGTTATCCAATCGCTCATCCTGCTCTTCGTTGCGGCAGATGCTATCATCCGCTACCTCTACCGCATCAAAGCAAAAGAAGACCGGCTGGTGCTGACCCGCGGCTGGCGAGGCTAGGAGGAAATTATGGATTGGCGTCGTTTCAGTTTCATAGGTTTTATTATCGTCTTCCTTTTCGTTGTGGTGGTGTTAATTGGCGGCAGCAGGATATCCCCTGTCATTATCATCTCCAGTATGTTGACCACCACAATCGCCGTGGCCACCCCGTTGACGCTAGGCGCGCTCTCCGGCATCTATTGTGAACGGGCAGGCGTCGTCAATATCGGTATCGAAGGCATGATGCTGGCAGCGGCTTTTTTTGGCTGGCTGGCTGCGATTTATATGAATACAATCTTCAAGTTCAACCCAAGCGTCAGCCTGTGGATGGGGGTGCTGGCTGCTATTCTGTCCGGAGGCCTGTTCGCCCTGCTCCATGCCTGGCTTTCCATCACGTTCAAGGTTGACCAGATTATCGGCGGCACAGTCATTAACATTCTGGCCGTTGGCATTACTGGTTTCCTCAACCGGCAAATGTTCTTTGGGGAAAGCAGCGTCTTTGGCGGCAACGTTCCCCATGCGCCCGGCCTGCTGCCCTCGCTTTCGAGATGGCTCGGCCCGTTGTGCGGCGGCGGGGAAGGCTGCTTCGGCCTGCCCAACCTGATTCAAGGAACCTTCCTTGACCAAAAACCGATAGCCATCGCAGCCATCCTGCTTGTGGTTTTTACTCATTTTGTCCTGTTCAATACCCGTTGGGGCCTGCGCACCCGCGCGGTGGGTGAACATCCCAAAGCGGCGGATACGGTGGGTATCAACGTCTATCGCACCCGTTATATCAACGTGGTCATCGGCGGGATGATGGCCGGGCTGGCAGGGGCGTACTTTACGATTGAGTCAGTACCATCTTTCGAGCCGCTCATGACGAACGGGCGCGGCTTCATTTCGCTGGCCGCCATGATTTTCGGAAACTGGACGCCTTTTGGGGCCTTGGCCGCGGCGCTGGTCTTTGGCGCGTCGCAGGCAATGCAAATCAACCTGCAATTCTTCCGCGATGCCATTCCGCCCAACCTGGCATTCCTGCAACACGCTTACATTGTTGGGCTGGCTCCCTACGTCCTGACCATGCTCATCCTGACCGGAATCATCGGTAAAACGACCCCGCCCGCTGCCGATGGGCAGCCCTACGAGAAATAGGAGACGCGCCATGTCTGAAAAACCGATTGTCATCGAAGCGCGCGGTATTACCAAAAAATTTCCCGGCGTTCTTGCGAACGACCAGGTCGATTTTAACCTGCGCCAGGGTGAAGTTCATGCCTTGCTCGGAGAAAACGGGGCTGGAAAATCTACGCTAATGAACATCCTGTATGGGTTGTATGCAGCCGACTCCGGCGAAATCAAAATCAACGGACAGCCCCTCACACTCGACTCGCCGCGTGATGCCATCGAGCGTGGAATTGGCATGGTGCATCAGCATTTCATGCTTGTGCCAGTCTTTACCGTGACCGAAAACATCATGCTTGGCGCAGAAACCGACCACCGCGCCAAAAAAAGCAGCCTGCCCCTGGTCAAACTCGACCGTAAAGAAGTCTCGCAAATCGTAAGAGACCTGTCCCACCAATACGGCCTGGATGTCGACCCCGATGCCATTGTGGGCGGCCTGCCGGTGGGGGTGCAGCAGCGTGTCGAAATTGTCAAGGCCCTCTACCGAAAAGCCAATATCCTGATTTTGGACGAGCCGACCGCAGTCCTTACCCCGCAGGAGGCTGATGAATTGTTCCGTATCATCCGTGAACTGACGGCGCGCGGCGTTTCGGTGGTGTTCATCAGCCACAAACTCAAGGAAGTGCTTTCGATTGCCGACCGTATCACCGTCATGCGCGCAGGCAGGGTAGTCGGCGCGACCACGCCCCAAGAGAGCGACGAACATCAACTGGCCTCCATGATGGTCGGGCGTGAAGTAATTCTTTCCGTCGAAAAAGAAGCCGCCCAGCCAAAGGAAGACGTGTTGGTGGTCGAAAACTTGCGCGTGCGCGATGTGCGTGACCTGGAAGCGGTGCGCGACGTCTCCTTCAGCGTGCGCGCCGGGGAAATCCTGGGCATTGCTGGCGTGCAGGGCAACGGCCAGACTGAACTGGCCGAGGCGCTTACCGGCCTGCGGCATACCGAAAGCGGTACGGTCAATCTGGCCGGGCGCGACCTGACCAACCGCGCGCCCCGCGCTTTTACCGAAACCGGCCTGGCGCATATTCCCGAAGACCGCCAGCGGCATGGGCTCGTCATGGGGTATACAGTCGCCGATAACATGGTTTTGTGCGATTACTATCGACCTCCCTTTGGCGTGCGCGGCGTGCTTCAACACAAAGTGCTGGATGAAAACGCGCACAAACTCATCTGCGATTTCGATGTGCGCACCCCCTCTCCCTACGTCGCTGCAGGCAAACTTTCGGGCGGCAACCAGCAAAAGGTGATTGTGGCGCGTGAACTGAGCCGCCCTGTCAAACTGGTGATTGCCAACCAGCCCACGCGCGGCCTGGATGTCGGCTCCATCGAGTATATTCACAAAGAAATTGTCCTGATGCGCGACCAGGGCGTGGCCGTCTTGTTGATTTCTGCCGAGTTGGATGAAATCATGAGCCTTTCTGACCGGATAGCCGTTATGTATCACGGTCAGATTGTAATCACCGTCGATGCCCATTCGGTTACGCGCGAACAATTGGGCCTGTGGATGGCCGGAGCGCAGCCCGAAAAGGCCTGAGATTGCTCAAAGATGTTTTGCCAGGTGACAGTCACTTTTGAAGTGGCTGTCACCCCTTGTTCGAACCAAAGGGGATACAAAAAACCGTTTTTGGCGGTAGAATCGTTTTCTACATAATGAGAGGAGAGTAGAAGATGTGGAGGAATCCCCGTTTGATTTTAATCCTTGCGGCTGCCATGCTCATCTTATCAGCCTGCAATCTGCCCAGGGCGACAGAAACGCCCGACCCGAACGCCTTCCTGACAGTCGCAGCCGAAACGGTCCAGGCCCAGTTCACCCTGGATGCGCTGCTCACACCCCAGGCAACCCAGACCCCTCTGCCAAGCGAAACCCCCGCGCCGCCGACCCTCACGAACACCCCGCCCAGTACAGCCAGTCCCACGCCCATCTGCGACCTGGCGCAATTTATCACAGATGTCACTGTGCCGGATGGAGCGGTTTTCCAGCCTGGTGAGACGTTTACCAAAACCTGGCGGCTCAAGAACAACGGCGTTTGCGCCTGGACGAGCGGCTACCAATTGATTTTCGACAGCGGCGACTCGATGAACGGGCCGGCTGCGCAGGCCCTGGCCGGTTCGGTGGCGCCGGGCCAAACCGTCGATATATCAGTAACGCTCAAAGCACCCGCCACCGCCGGGACCTATCGCGGGTATTGGAAACTGCGCAACTCGGCAGGGGTCTTGCTGCCTGTATCCAATGGTTTTCAGGGAACATCTTTCTTTGTCGAAATCAAAGTCGTGCCGCCCAGCGCTACCCCAACCGTCACGCCGACCGTGACACCATCGCCAACGACCGGTCCGATTATCATTATCACCCTCATCCCCATTATCACCATTCCGCCCATCATAATTACACCGTAAAGCCACCCCGGCCTGGTTCAGCGGAGACCTTGTAAGAGAACGGGTCTCCGCTTTGTGATTAAAAATCCATGCGCGAAAGGTGTGTATAATTATCACGCTTACGAAAGGATAAAAAATGAAACAAACATTCGTTAAGACCATCTCCCTGCTGGCGGCGTGCGCGCTCTTTATTGGTGCTTGCGGCACGCCAGCCCCGGCAGAACCGACACCTGATGTGGCGGCGGTTGCCACAGCGGCCGTCCAGACCGCCGAAGCGCGCTTTACCCAGCAGGCCTTAATTGACCTGGCAACCCAGGTGGCTTCTGCGCCGACCGCAACAGCCACGCTCCAACCAGAAGAAATCCTTCCCACTGCTACGGCTGGGGCAGGCTCGAATCCCTCGTATGAGTACACCCCTGGCTGTGTATATGCCACTTATGTCATGGATGTTACCGTTATCGATGGGATGGTCATATTGCCAGGCACGGTCTTTACCAAGACCTGGCGCATCAAGAATGGCGGCAGTTGCAAATGGGACGCCAACTTTGCAATGGTTCAGGTCGGCGGGGATAAGATGGGCGAGCAGACCCGCTTCCCGCTTACCCGAGTCGTTTACCCGGGCCAGGAGGTGGATGTTTCAGTGACATTGACAGCGCCCTCGACCAATGGGAGGTACGCCAGCCAGTGGCGGCTGGCTGTGCCAGGTGGCGGCAGCGCCGGGGTAGGGCAGCTCGATTCCAACCTGACCGTCTCGATTGAGGTGGCCGATAAACCCAAAAATGCGTTTGCCGTGACCAGCGTGGTGTACGGGCCAATGGTCAGGGAACCCCAAAAAGGCTGCGACGCCAAAGGCGCGCAGTATACGTTTTCTGCCACCATTACAGCCAATGGGGCGGGAGAATTGGTCTACCTATGGGACCGGCAGCCCTTCGATGGAGTCTTCCAGGGCGGCAGGTTGAAGTTTAACGAGGCAGGCTCGAAACAAGTCTTCTTCACCTGGACGATGACGCCCGACCACGTTAAAGATATCGAACGCTGGGTTGCTGTGCGCGTTACTTACGAGGGCGCCGATACACAATTCGAGCGCGTCCGATTCGTTTACAATTGCGATGAATGAATTTTTGCGGCGCAAAATACTGTTCTGTTTTGCACACATCTTCGTAAAAAGCGCATAAAATCAATTTGCGCTTACCTGCTTGCTTTCGGGAAAGTACACTATGGCGGTTGTCGGTCAAATATTATTGCCCCTGGCAGCGCGTAATGGTCTTATGCGCTGCCGTGTGAACTTGAAGTCAACCGGTTTACTGCCGCTCTTTTTGGGAATGGCTTTACTAAGCGCATGTAACATGCCAGCCAATCAACCGCCCAAGCAGGCCGGCCCGAATGTCGTATTCACTGCCGCTGCGCAAACAGTGGAAGCGCAATTGACCCAAAATGCCCTGTTGATTGCTGCGACCCCGGTTCCGGCGACGCCGCTCCCCACTGCCACCAATGCCCCGGTTGCGGAGACTGCCAACGCGCCGACTCCGGCCCCCGTTTCAGGAACCGTCACGCCGCCCGGCAGCGATTCCACCCCCTGCGATGCCGCCCGCTTCGTGGCCGATGTCACCATACCGGATGGAACATTGTTTGGATTCGGCGCAGCCTTCGTCAAAACCTGGCGGCTCAAGAATATCGGCTCCTGCGCCTGGGATACATCCTATTCCCTGGTTTTCGATGCCGGTGATGCGATGGGCGGCCCGGCCAGCCTGTCCCTGCCCGGGGCGGCTGCCCCAGGGCAAGAAATTGACCTTTCGGTCTCGCTTACAGCGCCCACCAAAGCCGGAAAATATCGCGGCTACTGGCGGCTGCAAAATGCAGCAGGGCAAAGGCTCCCCGTCGAAAAAGGATACAATGGCCGGTCGTTTTTCGTGGAAATCGAAGTCAAACCAGGCGCTTCAGAGAGCGGCCCGGTCAAATTTGCCGTAACCAGCGTGGCTTTCAATACCGAACGAAGCGGAAGTTGCGCGGCAGGCAAGTACACCGTCACGGCGACCATCACGGTCAACAAAGGCGGCCTGGTGATGTACACGTGGATTCGCAGCGATGGCGCAACCGGTCCGGCCAACAGCGGCTCGCTGGAGTTCGATAAAGCGGGCAGCCAGTCGATTACATTCGAGTGGACGACCAGCGCAAGCGGCCTGTGGGTCGATTTGTACATCGATGAACCCAATCACCAGCAATTTGGCCGGGCAATGCTCAATTGCCCATAAGGGCCTGGCAGGCATATCCAGTATCTTGAACGGCGGCCCCGGTCACGGGTCGCCGTTTTTTCTTTTAATGTGAAACGATGTGGGAACTTTGCAGGCTCGGTTGGCGTCTGATATATGATATTCTTTTTGCAAGAGGTCAAAATGCGTTTAACAAAATTTTTCTCACCCGCACTTCTTTTCATTCTGGGACTTTCAGCCTGCACCCTGCCATCCGGCGCGCCCGATTCGGCTGCCACGCTCCAGGCTGTTTACACCGCCCAGGCAGCAACGGTGGCGGTCATCCAGACCCAAAATGCGCCGACTGCATCGCCTACGCCCCTCGCGCTGCCTGCCTTCCAGTTCCCAACCCTGCCCCCGCAAACGGACTTTCCGACGATTACCGTGCTGCCGCAGAATACATCTACATCCACACCTGTTCCGGTCGTCACGCGCTGTGACCAGGCGGCCTTCGTCAGGGATATTACCGTGCCAGACGGAACCGTATTCGCTCCCGATGCGCAGTTTACCAAAACCTGGCGGCTGCAAAACGTTGGTTCCTGCGCCTGGACGACCTCTTACGCGCTCGTACTCTCCAGTGGAAGCAGGATGGGCGGCGCGGCGGCCGTCAACCTGCCTGGTACAGTGGCGCCCGGCCAGTTCGTAGATGTCTCCGTCAAACTCACCGCGCCCCTGGCTGACGGCAAGCACATTGGTTATTGGATGTTGCGCAACGCCGGCGGGGTGATGTTTGGACTGGGCGAAAAGGCCGAACGACCGTTTTTCGTTTCCATCAGGGTTGTCGGCGACATGACTACCATGTTCGATTTCGCTGCTGAGTATTGTCATGCCGATTGGCGCTCCGGCGCAGGCGACCTGGGCTGCCCCGGCAACGTGGGCGGCAAAAAGGGCTACGCCATCGATGTCGACAGGCCGCAACTCGAAGACGGGCAAAGATACAACGGCAAGGGCCTGCTCACCGTGCCGGAACGGGTGAATAATGGGTATCTTTCTGGTTACTATCAACCGTTCAAAGTCCAAAAAGGCGACCGCTTCCGCGCCATCGTCAACTGTGAATACCAGACCACCGGCTGTAATGTGATTTTCCGCCTGGATTACCAGGTTGGCAACAGCAAAATCAGGACCTTCTGGAGTTTCAACGAAATCTATGACGGGCTGTACTACACGGTTGACCTCGACCTGAGTCCCCTGGCGGGCCAGGATGTGACGTTCATCCTGACCGTGCTGGCGAATGGCAGGGCAGACCCCGATAAACCGGTTTGGGTAGCGCCGCGCATTGAACGGCCTTCCAGCCTGGTCACGCCAACGGCCACGCCCACCCGCACGCCAATGGCCACGCCCACCCGCACGCCAACAGTCA
>DAOUAZ010000117.1:0-6720 GCA_034432975.1 Anaerolineales bacterium
TGGTTAAGATGGCGATTTGATAACCGATTGGTCAGGGGGAGGGCGAATCCACCAATCTGCGCTAATCGGCGCTAAAAAACCTGGGTTCTCCCGGTTGGGTGGGAAACATCCACAGATTTCGCAGATTACACGGGCTTGGTTTTAAAATCGGCGAAATCCGTGAAATCTGTGGATAGATTTTCTCTTTTCCCGATAAATAAAGACGGAATGAATTCCGTCTTACGGGTGGATTGTGAGCAGTTCGAGCGGGTCGAAGAGGCGGAATTCGCCGCTCATGCGCCAGCGCTGGTAGTTGGCGCGCTCGGCCTCGCTGGTGTCGGCGCGATAGTAGGCCATGCCGTCGGGGAAGGATGCGCCGGCCGGCCCCCAACGGGTTTCGAAATGGAGGTGCGGGCCGCCGGTGAAGCCGGTCAGTCCCGTTTCGGCGAGTTGCTGGCCGCAGGTGACTGATTGTTGAAGGTTGAAGGTTGAAAGGTTTTGGAGGTGGGCGTAGAGGATGTACAGCGAGTTGCCGGGCGGGATGTTTTGGTTTTCGATGAGTTGGGGCGGGATTTTGTCGAAGGGCGTTTCGACCAGTATCATGCCGCCGTAGGGCGGGCTGTCCTGGATGATGGCGGCAACGACCCCCTCCAGCGCGGAGAGGACGGGCGTGCCGGTGAAGGGGACGCCCTCGCGGGTGTAGTAGCCCAGGTCGAGGCCGTGATGTCCGTCGTCTTTGTAGGAGCCATCGTCCAGGACGCGCGGCATGAGGAAAGGTTGGGTGATGATTTCGGTGATTTGGTCGAGGGGTTGGACGGAGAGCGGAGAGCAAATGCCAGTGAGCAGTGGTTCAGTAATCAGTGCTTCGGTGACGAGTGACGAGTGAGGCGTGGGTGAGGGGACAGGCCCTTCGACTTCGCTCAGGACGGGCCCTTCGACGCTGCTCAGGACAGGCGTTTGGGAGGGGGAGAGCGTGGGGGATGGTGAAATTGTTTGGGAGGGGGGTGGGGTCGGCGCGGGGGTGACTGAGCAGGAGGCGGACAGGAGGAGCGTGATTAAAACGAAAAACGCAACACAGATGCGCTGCGTGGGTTTCCAGGGATGAACGAATTCAGATTTCAAACTTGAACTCGGCGGTGTCGGCCTGGGGGCCTTCTGGGTAGTACAGGCGGGCGTGCAGGCTGAATGGGCCGCTGGTTTGCTCGCTTCGGATGTGCATGGTGATGACGTTTTTGCGCTGCATTGGCTCAACGATGCTAACGAAGGCAATTTCCGTGCCGCCTGAGCCGGTCAGGGCAATGTCAATGTATGGGCGTTTGCGAAAGGGCGTCACTTCGATGTAGACGCGCGCGCGCGGCGGGCCGTCATCGTGGACGGGTTCAGCGCGCAGTTCGAGGAAGCGCATTTCCTCGGGTGGGACGGGGATGTTTTCCCCATCGTCGGAGAGTTCAGGGAAGAAGAAATCCATGTTCAGGTTGTCAGGCATGGGGGCATTATAAAGGATGAAATGAGAAGGATGAAGGATGAAAAAAGGCCGCCAGGGTTGGCAGCCTTCTAAAAACTGTTTACTGTTCGCTGATTACTGAAATCTGGTGCTATCCGTTCTTTTTCTGAAATTCCTTCATAAACTGCGCCAGCGCTTCGATATCAGAGAGTTCGACGGCGTTATAGATGGATGCGCGCAGGCCGCCGACCGAGCGATGGCCTTTCAGCCCAATCATGTTCAATTTCTTGGCTTCTTTGGCGAAGGTATCTTCGAGTTCCTCGCTCGGCAGGCGGAAGGTGACGTTCATGCGCGAACGGGCTTCGGGCTGGGCATGGCCTTTGAAGAATCCGCCGCTGGCGTCGATGGTCTGGTAGAGCAAATCGGCTTTGGTTTTGTTGCGGGCTTCGATGGCCGCCAGGCCGCCAAGTTTCTTAATCCACTTCATCACCAATCCGACCATGTAAATAGAAAAGCAGGGCGGGGTGTTGTAGAGCGAGTTGTTTTCGACCTGTACCTTGAAATCGAGCATGACCGGCAGGTTGGCCGGGACGCGCTCCAGCATGTCCTCGCGCAGGATACCGACCACCACGCCCGCCGGGCCGACGTTCTTCTGCGCGCCGGCGTAGAGATAGGCGTATTTGGTCACATCGATTGGGCGGCTCATGAAGTCGGACGAGGTATCGCACACCAGTTCGACGCCCGCCGGGGGCTGGGGTTCCTGGAAGAACTCGACGCCGTGAATGGTTTCGTTGGAGCAGTAGTACAGGTAAGCGGCCTGGGGGTCGAGGTCAAATTTTTCAGGAACGGCATTGTAGTTGCCGGCTTTCATGTCGGCAGCCACGCGAGTCGCGCCGAGTTTCTGGGCTTCCTGGACGGCTTTCTTGCTCCATGCCCCGGTCACGATGTAATCGGCAGACGCGCCCGCCGGGCGCAGGTTCATCGGAATCATCGAAAATTGCAGGCTCGCGCCGCCTTGCATGAACAGGACCTTGTAGTTGGCCGGGATGTTGAGCAGTTCGCGCAGGTCGGCTTCGGTTTCGTTGAGCATCGCTTCGAATTCTTTCGAGCGGTGACTCATCTCTATGATGGACATGCCCGTGCCTTTGTAATCCAGCAATTCGGCCTGGGCCTGCTGCATTACTTCGAGCGGCAATCCCGCCGGGCCGGCGTTGAAGTTATGCGCGCGATGGATGGTTTCAGACATTTTGTTCTCCTGTAGGTTGAAGGGGTATCCGGTATTTCGGTTTACCAGTTTTCCTGTTTCCTTGTATGCGGTACCATTATAGCCCCCTGCCGGGCAAATCACAAAGTACATTCGGCACGTTTATCGACTGATAGTTGTCTGTTGACAAAGGGTTTTGCGATTGTTAGAATGATTTTGTGTTGAATTATCCTTCCATAAGCAGGGTTCAGCCGGTGTTCCGGGGCTGACCTTGTTTTCTTACCCCAAACCCACAGGAGACAATCATGAAGGTCTTAGTCTGCGATAAAACCGAAAAAGAGTGCATCGAGCAGATGCGCGCCGCCGGCCTGACGGTCGATACCAACTTTGAAATCACCCCCGAAGACTTGATGACAGTCGCGCCCGCTTATGACGCGCTGGTCGTGCGCTCGCGCACCAAAGTCCGCCAGCCGCTCATCGACGTTTGTCCCAACCTGAAACTGATTGTGCGCGGCGGCGTCGGTCTCGATACCATCGACGTGGACTATGCCCGCGCGAAAGGCATCGAAGTCCGCAACACCCCGCTGGCCTCCTCCGATTCGGTGGCCGAACTGGCAATCGGCTACATGTTCATGCTGGCGCGTTCGCTCTACAAAGCCAGCGAGACCATGAAGGCCGAAAAATGGGAAAAGAAGGCTTTCGAGGGCGTGGAAATCGGCGGCAAGACCCTCGGCCTGGTTGGCGTGGGCAATATTGGCAAAGCCACCGCCCGGCGCGCCGCTGCCCTGGGCATGACCGTCCTGGCGTATGACCCGTATGTGAAAGAGTTCGAGTACGGCAAACTCGTCTCGCTCGATGAATTGCTGGCCGCTGCCGATTACATCAGCCTGCACCTGCCCAAGACCAAAGAATCGGCGGATATGATTGGCGCGGAACAATTCGCCAAAATGAAAGACGGCGTGCGCATCGTCAACTGCGCGCGCGGCGGGATTGTCAATGAGGACGCCCTCTACGAAGCCCTGACCAGCGGGAAAGTGGCCGCCGCCGCCCTCGACGTGTTCGCCGTTGAGCCGCCCGCCGACTGGAAACTGCTCAAACTCGAAAACGTCATCGGCTCCCCGCACATTGGCGCGGCCACCAAAGAAGCCCAGGGCCGCGTCGGCGCCGAAGTGGCGCAGATTGTGATTGAGTTTGCGAAATGAAACTGTACCCCGACCTCGGCCTCCAAATCCCCGAAGTCTACCTGCCCAAAGCGGGCATCGACCTGCATAAATGGGCGACCATCGCCGTCGACCAGTTCACCTCCCAGCCCGAATACTGGGAACAGGTGGAAAAGGTTGTCGGCGAATCTCCCTCCACCTTCCGCATCACCCTGCCCGAAATCTACCTCGAACAACCCGGCGAGGCGGAGCGCATCCAGAACATTCAGAAGACCATGCGCGAATATCTCGACGCCGGATTGCTCCAGCCGCGCGAGGGGCTCATCTACGTCGAGCGGACGGTCGGCGGCAAAACACGCAAGGGCTTGATTTTGGCGCTCGACCTGGAACGCTACGACTTCACCAAAGGCTCCGCCAGCCTGATTCGCGCCACCGAAGGCACGATTGTCGAACGCCTGCCCCCGCGCATCAAAATCCGCGAGGGCGCGCCGCTCGAACTGCCGCATATCCTGGTGCTGATTGACGACCCGCAGCGAACGGTCATCGAGCCGGTAGCCGCCGCCAGGGATTCGCTCGAAAAACTGTACGACTTCGACCTGATGCTCGAGAGCGGACACCTGACCGGATACGCCGTGCCGGATGAAGGCGGGGTAGTGCAAGCCCTGCGGGAACTGGCCCGGCCCGAAGTCTTTGCCGCCAAATATGGCGTTTCGCCTGGCCTGCCCGTGTTGCTCTTTGCGATGGGCGACGGCAACCACTCACTCGCCACCGCCAAAGCGATTTGGGAAAAGAATAAGGCTGTCGTCGGCATGGAACATCCCTCGCGCTACGCCCTGGTCGAAATCGAAAACGTCCATGATGAAGCATTGGAGTTCGAGCCGATTCACCGCGTCCTGTTCGGGCTGAAAACCAACATCTATGCCGCGCTGGAAGCCGCCTTCGGCGCGAATTACGCTTATCGCCCGGTCGAAAGCGCCGAAGCGATGCTGGCCGCCGTCGATGCGGGCGCGTCCGATGGTCAGTTGCTTGGATTCGCGGGTGGCGGGCGCGGATTCGGCCTGGTTGAACTCAGCAATCCCTCGACCAACCTGGCCGTCGGCACCATCCAGGCCTTCCTCGACCCCTTCCTGAAGCAGGGCGGCGCGGAGAAAATCGACTACGTCCACGGCGCGGAGGTCACCGTCCGCCTCGGCAGTCAGCCCGGCAACGTTGGTATTTACGTCCCCGGCATGGCCAAGGGCGACCTGTTCAAGACCGTCATCCTGGATGGCGCCCTGCCGCGCAAGACCTTCTCGATGGGCGAAGCGCGCGAGAAACGCTTTTACGTCGAAGCGCGGAAAATCCAGTGATTCAGAGGGTGTTTGGCAGCCTGCCCGCCGAAAATTAAAAACGAACGTCCCAAAGGTGTTTGAACCCTTCGGGACGTTTTGTTTACCATAACCGCAGCACCTGCCCGGTGTAGATTTTGTTCGGGTCTGACAGGTTGTTGAGCGATTTCAGGCTGTCCACTGTGGTCCCGAACTTGTCGGCAATCTTTCTTAGCGTGTCGCCTTTTTGGACGGTGTAACTGTTGACCGCCTGGGGCAGGTTGATGACTTGTCCGACGTAGATTTTGTTGGCATTCTTAATCTGCGGGTTGACCTTCAGGAGGGCGTCGACAGTGGTGGATGTCCAGGCGGCGATTTTGCGGAGCGTGTCGCCTTTTTGGACGGTGTAGGTGTGTCCACCGGGAACCGGGGTGGGCGGGTTGGGATTACCGCCGCCTTGGGCCGGGTAGACCAGCCGCTGGCCTTCGTAGATGATATTGGCATCTTTGATGTCCTTGTTCAGGCTCATCAGGTAGTCAACGGTGGTGGAGAAGCGGGTCGCCAGCGCCTTGAGGGTGTCGCCGCGCGCGATGATGTAGGTGTTGAAGCCGTTGTTTCCCGTGATGATGGCGCCGGGTAACAGCAAGACCTGTCCGGGGTAAATCGTGTTGCCGGAGCCGATTTCAGGGTTGGCGCGGCGCAGGGCCGAGACGGTGGTGTCACACTTGGCGGCAATTTTGATCAGCGTGTCGCCTTTGACGATGGTGTAACTTGTCCCGCAGGATGAAGCGGCTTGCGCGGCGGTGGTGGTCATGAATGAAGTCACGGCCAGCGCCAGCAAGAGGAAGAGTTGAACGAACTTTTTGGTAGACATTTGAACCTCCAGATAAGAAACAGAACGTTGAATTGATGTTGTACGCAGTATAGATGACAACTCGCTTTGATAAGTTCCCCTGATATGGCGGTTTTCATTGCAGGAACATTGCAAGGAAACAAAAAGGCCTGCAACGGACGGGTTGCAGGCCTTGGAAACTTATGGCGCGGGCCAGGGGATGGTTTTTGGCTTGCTGTAGCCGTGTTTTTCAACCGTGTATATTACTCCGCCGGAGGGGGCGGGACAGCCTTTTTCGTCATTGACTGTGTAACTGGTGGTGTATTGGTCCGGGAAGGAGACCGGCCACCACAGGTAGGCGCCGTTCTGGCAGACGAACAGGTCGAGCTGGTAGCCCCGGTCTTTGTCCTTGGTCATTGTGACCTGACTCCAGCGGATGGTGACTTTTTTGCCGTCCCGCGTGGCAGAGACTTCATCAGGTGGGCCGTATAGGTAGACGCCGGGGATGGGCAGTTTGACTTCAGCGTAGTTTATCAGGGAAATATCTCCCACAACATCTACAACGCTGGGCGCGACCCAGCAAAAGTAATTCAGTTTGTCGAATTTGACATACAACCATTGACTGTACTGGAATCGCCCGCGTACCGTGCCGGTATCGCCGGGGTACAGGTCGGCAGCGTGCAGGTGGGCTTTGGATGGCCCGTAGCGGCAGCGCGCCTGCATTTTGACCGTCACTGCCGGGAAGGCGTAGGTGGGGGTGGCGCTGGGCGCGGGGGTATTGGTGATGGTCGGGG
>DAOUAZ010000118.1:0-10885 GCA_034432975.1 Anaerolineales bacterium
ACCATCACCCCGCCGGAAAGCAGGCCCAGCAGGCCGGCCCAGACATCCATCCACGCGACCATCCATGCTCCAACGCTTACGCTGGCTACGGCGAGACCCACAAACAACAGCCCGCGCCAGAGCAAGAGACGCAATCCCCAGGGATTGGGGGCGTCATTGCCAATGCCGCCTTCCGTGCCATATGAGTAGGCCGACAGGGCGCGCAGTTTTTCCTGCAGGGCCGGGTCACGGCCAAAGAGCCAGACGCGCAGGCTTGCCGGGCCTTTGCCCAGCAATTGCCCACCGATGGCAAGCAGCGGGTCTGTGCCCTCCCCGCCGAAAGCCAGTTCAGGCAGGAGCGACTCCGTTGCCAGCACCTGCACCGGGGAATGCAATTGCAGCCCGGAGCCGGTCGCTTTCCAGCGGGTCTGCTGGTGGGTCATGGACGTCCAGGCCGCCAGCGAGCCGCCGACCGAACCGGCGGGAGCATACAGGCGCAGTTTCAGGCCATGCGCCTCCCCGGCCAGTTCGAACATGACCGGCGCCGGCAGTTGCGAGAGCCAGGCCGCCACCTGATTGCGGATTTCGGGCAGGGGGAGCGGCGAGAATTGCAATTCCCAGGCTTCCCACTCCCCGGCACACAACGGGCAGGTCTGGGTTTCCGGCACGGGAAATCCGCAGGCGGGGCAGGGAATCACTTCGTCACCACTCCGGTCGCGCCCAACTGCTTCCAGAAAGCCAGCCAGGCGGGCGGGATGGTGACCAGCACTGGAAAGAGCGCGCCGCGCCCCCCGGCTGGCGCGGCCAGGAACATGCGCGGCGGCAGGCGCGCGACGGTTTCGGCGTTTTTACGGGCTTCGCCTTCCGGGACGCCCAGCGAGCGGAAAAAGGCAAAGGCTTCATCGGGGGCGAGCCGCCCGATGAAGGCCGTGGATGCCAGGGAAAGGGATGTGGGGTTTTTCATCAGGTCGGCCGGCAGGTGGGTGATCAGCGTCACACCGATGCCGCGCTTGCGGGCGCGCCGGCCGAGTTCATCCAGCAAATCGGCGAAGGGACCGGAGCGCAGCAACCGCCAGCCTTCGTCGATGAAGATGTCCATTGGCTTTTTCCCCACCGTGACGGCATGGTACAGGAACCAGGCCAGCACTGAATGGACGATGGCCCGGTTTTCTTCACGCAGCGAGGACAGGTCGAAGTTCCACCACTGGCCAGCGGGGAAATCCGGGGTGAGCAGGGATTGGGGCCGGTCAAAGAAGCCTTCCCACAGACCGCCGCGCATGTACGGGCGCAGCAGGGCCATCGGGGTGGCGGCCTCCGGCACATTGACCGTTCCCAGCACTTCGACCAGGTCGGCGATGCTCATCGGCCCGGGCCGGCGTTCCCACCTTCTCTTGACGGCTTCATGCAGGGCGGCCTGCACTGCCGGGGACAGGATTGACTCCCCGGCCAGCGAGGCCACCAGGAAGCGCACCGCCAGCAGCATCTCGGACGGGTCGCCAGCCTGGAGCGGGTGCATCAGGCACATGTCTTTGTTTTCTGGGACACCAGCCGGGATAACCCGCCCGCCGACAGCTTCACACAGGCGGTTGTTCTCACCTTCCGGGTCAATCGAGATGACCGTCCGGCCCTGGAGCAGCCTTTGCAGCATGATCCAGCGCAGGAGCGTGGTTTTGCCTGCGCCGGGTTCTCCCAGAATGAGCGTGGTGGCGTGGGGTGGGGGCGGCACGGATGGATCCATGCCTTTGGTGAACGAGAAGTGGATGTCGCGCCCGTCCCTGGCATGCGTGCCGATCCAGACAGCATCCTCGGCCGGCAGCACCTGGCGGGCCGGGAGCGGCATGAGCGGCAGGGCTTCTTCGAGAAAGAGCAGCGGTTCGTCCAGCCCGGGGAAGAGATTGCCACCTGGCTGGAAATAATGCAGGGCCCGTTCGGGGATGTAGTACAGGCGCTGGGATGTCAGGCCGCGGGCGCGCAGGCCGGCTTCGATCACCCGGCGGGCGGATTCGGCCTGTTCAAAACGCGAGCGTTCGGCAAACAATCCGGCCATGAGCGCCATGCGGAAGGCTGGCTTGCCAAGGGTCAGGTGGGACTCGGCCGCATCCATCGCAGTGTCCGAGGCCTGCTCGGCCATCGAGGGCCGCCGGCCGGTCTTTTCGGCCAGGGCCAGCATGACACCTTCGAAAAGTGTGCGCCTCGCGCGCAAGGAACCTTTCAGGGCATCCGGGGGTTCGCGCCGCAGGGTGACGGAGTAGATCAGCGGCAGGCCGGTGTAGAACAGGTCGGCTGACAGGCGCGACCAGGGCCGGTCCGGCATGCCGGGCACGCCGGCACCGCGCGCAGATAAGGGCAGCAGGACGCCGCCCGGAAAGACCAGGTGGTCTTCGCCGAGTTCGACGGCTTCGGGCGCGATGGATGCAGGAAAGGTGGATGGGTCATCTGGCATATCCCCCATGATATGAAAACACCCGCAGGGGTGTCCCCGTGGGTGTCGCTGAAAGGCCATGTTGGCATTTTTGTTTGATTAATAATTCATAAATTCATTGTAGAATACTAAATAAATCATATTTCAGGAGGCCTTCATGAGCCAGATTTTGGAAGTAACGGTTGCTGACAAAACCCTTTATTTTGAAGTTGATGATGGGCAATCTTTTCGGTCTGAAAAAACAAATGCAAGTAAGAAGGGTTCCAATAGTTTTCCAGATGCCTTTGACAGAGTGATTGATACCATCGACTCAATATCAAAAGAACTGGTCAATAAGATCAAAAAATTTGATCGGGACATAGCGCCGGACGAATTTGAAATTCAATTTGGTGTAAAACTCAGCGCTGAAGCAGGGGCAGTGGTTGCAAAAACAGCCGGAGAATCCCAGATTTCTGTCAAGATGACCTATAAACATAAAAAAGATACGGGGACTTCATAACATAACCCGAAAATCACCGTGCTTACGTTTTCTATGGCGGTTTATAACTCCACATAATTTCCATCAGGGGGATGCCGCGAGGAAACAAGGAATCTATTCATGGTTGCTCACGCAACAGCACAGGCAGGTTTATGAAGGCTATTTATCCATCATATGTTGGGATCATTTTTTATGATGATGAACCGCGGGGTACCGGATTTCTTGTTGACGAATCCTTTGGCGTGCTGGCTACGGCCAATCATGTAATCTTTGATGACGAAAATGAACCGATTCCTTTGTCTCGTCTTTCCTTTCAGCCTTTTGGATCAAAGTCGAAATATTCCATCAAAACACTGATCGGATCCAAGCCCGTGGATCAGGAAGATGTCGCATTGCTCGAAATTGCCCCTGCTGACATACAGGTGGCACCCATTCTGTCTACAGCATTTCAACCCACCAGTGATGTCTGGCTGGCTGGGTATGCATCCGAACGCGATATCCAGCGGGAATTCAAGTCATCCCAAGGGAAAATTGCCGGGCCAACCCGCTGGCATGACAGCCAGCTTCTTGAGTTGGAGATCTCTGGCATCTACCGGGGGATGAGCGGCGCACCCGTACACGCACAGGACGGAACGATCATCGGTGTGCTCACCGATCGCATCAACGAGTACGGAAGATCGGTCGCCCTCGTGACCCCCATCAATGTGCTGGCCGCACTGGACATTCGCGTTGAGACACAAAGACGAAGGTATCTGAAAAATCTCATCGGGAAAATCATGCTCGATGAGACCAATGCGCCATTCAGCATTCAGGAATACATTCCCATTCCGGTCACGTTGGAGCAATCCGCAAAGGATGATTCCACGGAAAGATTCGCCAGCGTGCTTGAGTTGCTCAACGCTCACAGGAAATTTACGGTCATCGGCGACGCCGGCAGTGGAAAATCCGCCGCGATACGAGCCATGGCCTTGTGGCTGGCCAGACAGGCGCTGGGTGATGAAGCATTGCCCCTGCCCATATGGATCAACCTGCACCATTGGCGAGACGGCCGTGACTCTTTTCTTGATTTCGTTGCCGGGCACCTGAAGGAAAACGGGCTTGAATTTCCCCTTGACCTGAAAAGTCCGCCGCCGCCCGGCAGCATCATCCTGCTGTTGGACGAACTGGATGAATTGCAAGCAGACAATGCAAGGATCCTCAATGACTGGAGCAATGCCAACCAGAGCCACGCACTAATCGTTGGGTGCCGGGAAAACATGCATGGCGGGCTTCGCGATATGGGGCTGCCGGTCGCCACCCTTCAGCCGCTGGGCGATCTGGAAGTGTTCCGTTTCGCAGCACACAGTCTTCAGGATGAACAGATGGCGGACAGCTTCACTTCGCTCATGTTCCCGAAGAAAGAGCTTGGCGAAGAGTATTACGCGAACGTGGCATCGATCATCAGGACCCCCCTGTTCCTCAATCTCTCCCTGTCAGATTACAAAGTCAACCAATGGGGGCGCGAATCCCGGGACGCCCTGCAAGTGCCAACCATCTGGCAGCTGTTCGAGCGCATCATCCAAAAACTTTGGGCAGCAAAGCGCGTTCAGGAAAGGCTGGAAATGAATAACGCGCTCAACCGCCAGTTTGGAAATGCGGCAACCGTCATGCAGCGCTTGTCAAAGATCATGTCCAACCGGCCGGGGCAGTCAACCGTTGGCATGGCGGATGCGGAGAAACACCTGCCCATGGAGATTCTGGAACTTCTGGACGAAGCCCGGCTCATTCGCATTGAAGGCGACGGAAAACACTTTCGCTTCCTCCATCCCTTGTTTGCCGACTTTTTTGCCGCCTTGGATGCCTCGCCGGAAATGCTCGGGCAGCACATCGACAACCCGGCCTGGCATCAAGCCATTTTATTGCTGGCCACACGGGATTCTTCACTCAGGCAGACAGTTCAGGAACGCCTTTTGCATCAACTCCCCGGGCATTATGCGCGTCTGGATTGGTTTGAAGCCTTTCGTTTACTGGGGGAAATCGGCGATGCCACAGCCATCAACACGCTGTTAAACCTTTATCGCCAGCATGCGAATCTGCACATGCTCAAGACGGTCGCCAGAATAGCAAACCGCCTGCCGGATGGCAACCCTGCAAAGCAGACGGCCATCCAGGCGATCAGGGATGTAATGTTCAGTGCAGAATGGATGGGTGCCGGGGACGCTGATGTCTTCCACTCGGGGCCGGACTGGTACATGGGGCATTACATGGACGGCGCGGAAGCCATGTCCCTGATCCAGAGCCCGGACGCCCTGGAAGCCCTGTTGGAGCTGCTGGAACAAACATCAAGATATTTTGACCACAGACCGATGGGTGGAGGATTGATCCGCGAGCAGACCTTTGCGTCCTACCTGGGCGGCATGGGCAGCTGGGCAATCCCCCGTTTGTTGGAGTCGATCAACTCGGATCATGAGGATGTTTCAGCGGCGGTCAGTGCCGCGTTGACGCTTCTGAAGCGGCCGCTTGATGTGCACAAACTTGGCTTTGCCCTGGAAAACAATCCCAATCCGCGCGTCAGGAATTACATCGCCCACACCCTCGCAGCCGGCGCAGAGCAGGCAGCCATTCCTTATCTGGAGCGGTCACTGCAGGACCTCGGCATCTGGTCAAGAGGCGGCAACTTCGGAGGCTGGACGCACTACTACGTGGCCGACATGGTGGCCTATGCCTTGTCCAGAATCGGCAGCACTGATGCCCGAGAGATATTAAGCAGACATCTCTATCAGGATGATGGGGAGCCCTCCATTGATCTCCTGTTGAAAAGACTCGAGAGCGGAACGGAGATATCCATACGAAACCCGATCAGATCCCAGCTCGCCATCATGATCGCGTTTCGCCGGCGCACGGATGTGTTGTTCCCCAGGCTTGGCAATCTCGCCAATATTCCCCCCAATGGGTACCGGGACATGTGCCCTGTGGCTGATGCGCTGGTACGGTACGGGCGGAGCAGTGAAGCCGAACCGGGGTTTGTCAATAAAATCCTTGATTATATTGCCAATGGAACGGACGAACACAGCCGTGCCTGGGCGGCGATCGTGGCGGGGCACGTTGCAACGCCAGAGGCTTATACGCGATTGGAAGGCATTCTCAATGCGGCATACTCCGCCACCATGAGGGATGCAGCAGCCTACGGGCTGTGCATACTGCACTCCCGCTTCCCGGATTCCCGTCCGGGGATTGTGCAGGTGGCCTCGCAAGTGCTCGCCCTGCCAGGACCCACCCCCGTCCGGCGCCATGGCGGAGCGGCAATGGGTCTGTCCACATTGCTGCGGCAAACCAATGCACCCGCCGACGAAATGGCGGCCACACGAAATCTGGTCAGGTCAACGATCGAGGAGCATCTGGCATCCTTGGATGCGCATGTTTTGGTTGCGGCCCTGGATATCATTGAAACGCTCTGCATGGATGGCATCTTCAGTCCGGAGGACTTCGAGTTGGTCACCAGGAGCCCGTCTTATCATACAAAAGTGGGCGATCAGGAAAGAGATCTGGCCATCCGCGAAGAAGAACCATCCGTCTGGGGCGAGCCTGACGACGGGCGTTACCGTATCGCGCACCAGCACTACCAGCGCGCATTCCAGGCGAAGCAGGATGCCATCTGGAACTCCCGCGGCGTGGGTGAAGACACCTGGCGCGCACTGGGGTGCGGGGATGTCCACCTCTGGTTTGAAACGGGCCGGTGCAATATTGCCCTGAACAAAGTGGACGAAGCAGCCCGCGCCTTCAAGACCCAGGTGCGCATCTTTGAGTCATTACATGATCCCCATCCATACGAAAAGGCGATCACGATGTTCGCCCTGTTCGAATTGGCGAACATCACGCGCAACACCGGCAGCCAGATCGAAGCAGAACAGCTCTATGACCAGGCGTTTTCCCTGGCACGCACCATCCCGCCGCACGAGTGGTACCTGCAACGATACGCGGAAATCATCCTGGATGCGGCCCGCCAATACTTTGAAATTCTGGGGGCGCGATTTGATTACAAAAAATTCATCGAAGTCGGCACGCTCACCCTTGAGTTGACAAAGCCATACGAGGCGGAGGCCGTGGACGAGCGGGTTATTGTCTCGCTGCATGTGGCCCAGATATACGGGCTGACCGGAGACTATAAAAATGCCCTGGCGTGTGTTGAACAGGTTGAAGGACTGGTCAGGCGTTCTGCGAGAAAAGATACAGCCATTCATCTCCTGGTCCAGAAATCATTATGGAAACACCAGGTGACGCCCACGTATGATGGAGAAGAAGATGCCCGGCAGGCACTTGCCATCGCCAGGCGTTGGGGAAGCCGGGCAAGCATCACCACCTGCCTGACAACCCTGGGCAGATTATTGGCGGACAGGAACGACCTGGAGGGCGCAAAAGAGATGTACACACAAGCCCTTGCCACACACGAACCAGGCAATCGCTTCGCCGAGATAGATATAACCATGGTCCATCACCTACTGGCAATGGTGTACTTCAACCTGGGTGAGATGGACAATGCCGGGGAACAATTCCAGATAGCCCTTGAGCGCATCCGCGACATCCCGGAAGGGGAACGGTTGCCAGAGGAATTGGTATATATGCCCTACGAGATCTATTCAGATTTCGCCAGGTATTTGCACAAAACCGGCAAAGAAGATATGGCGGCACAAATGTTGCAGGATATCGCCCGTGACATGCACAAAAACGGACTGCAACCCGAATATCCGCTGGCCGTATTGCGGGAAATCGATCAAATCCCGGGTGGGGAGTTCACCAACGCCCAGCTCAAAAGCCTCGGTCAGAATATGCTCTCGGCTGCGATTGATGCAACCCCAAAACAGCAATTCATCGATTACCTGAAACAGGGGCGGCAATCTGCGCAAGACATGTTGCACATGAACGAAGCGGCGCTCCTGAATGCCTCCATACAACTTCTGGAGGACAATTCTTCGAACAGCACTCTTCCAGAAGACAATCCCTACCACCAGCATTTCGAAACCATCAAGGCGCAATACAGGGCCATGTCTCTGGATACTGCCACAAAAAGCGTTGATGATGTTCTCCGCATCATGGAAACCCTGCGATCCGCGGGCAACAATCGCGCAGCAATCAGAAAAGGATTCGAAGCCGCGGTCCAACTTGCCGGAGAGGGGCGCTACGAGGATGCATTGCGCATTGGCGAACAGCTATTAAAAGGCTTCAGCGCCAGTTTTGACATGTCACCCCAGGATGTTGAAGCCATGACACAGATCATGAACTTCCTTTCGGATGTCAGGGGTGCCCAGATCACACAGTCCCACCTAGACGAAATCGAACAGATCGAAGGGGAGATCGCCACGCTTGAACAGGAGAGCAGATTCACAGACGCCGCAAGCTGGAGACTCAACCTCGCAAGCGCCCTAGCTGAGATGGGTGAGTTTGAAAAAGCACAACACCAAACCGAGCAGGCGATGGATACATTCCGGGAGCACAACGCCGCGGAAGAACTCGAAAATGCGCGGAGAATGTTGCATGTCATTCAAGCAGAAGCCTTGCTGAGCGATCTATCGGATGACGAAACGGCCAAAGCCGCCACAGACAGCATTACCGGTTTCTCCAAGGAGCAGGCTGCATACATCAATGCGGCTGCCGCCACAAGACTTGGGAACCGGGCTGAATTTCAATTGGCGCGCGAGTGCGCCATCCGGGCACGCGACCTCTTCGAAATGCTCAATGTGCAGGAAGGGGTTGCGCACACGCAAAGGATCATCCAGAGACTGGACGAAATCGAAGGCGGTAACGCAGACACATAAAAGGACCAGGCTATTCGCCAAGCTCAGGGCCGCATACCCTCTGCGCCAGCACAGTGATGTGCTGCGCATTCAATGCTGCGCACTGAATGCCATATGACCGGCAAAGATGTCCAAGCCCGCCCCACCAGTCCATCCCATCCCCGCCCGGACATGAAAACTCCAGAATTGTACGTCTGGAAAATGGCAGCGGCGTCGCCTGAATCCCCAATAACAGTCCTTGATGCAGGATGGAAAGCCCCTCGGATGATCCATCCCACCATTGTTTTGCCTGTGATAAAAATGCATCGCGCGGAACGGGGTCCGGCCAGAACACCTGCAACACGCGCAGCGTCCAGCCTGGTTGCATTGAGGTCAGGATGGCCTGATAGGCTTCGGCAGGGCGCACGTCGGGGCGGTCCGGGTCGGCCACCAGTTCGGCAAACAGGCGCTTGGAGCCATCTACTCCAAGCAGGGCATCGTACGGGCCGACTTTGGCAAAGCCCTGTGCAAGAACAAAGTTATGGGTGGTGCCCACCTGTGTTTTGGACATCTACGCACTCCAGCGAACCAAGAGAACATTTTGTTTGAAAGCGGCCAGTTGTCGGGGAAGCAATTGGCCTTTCCTGTCCAGCCAGGCCATGTTTTCCGGGAACCAGCGGGCTGCCAGCTGCATCAGCATAGCGTCCATGCCTTCGGCTGGCACAAGCAAATACATGGTCTGCTGCATCCCGGTTTCGGGACGGTCGAAAAAGCCGGAGGACTGTTGCTCAAACCAGACCGCCGTCCACAAATCCCGGTGGGCTTCCAGATCCTGCCGGACAAAGCCGGCCTCGAAGCGATGTATTTGTGTACCATCCATTTTTACGGCACCGGTTTGAACACGCTTTCCGGCAAATCCAGGTCGGAAGCCCGAAAGCCCGGGCGCATCGGGCGATTGCCGGTGGGGACAAGACCCTTGGCGGGGTCGAACTTGAACAGGGGCGAAAACGAAGGCCGGCCTGCCGTGCGCTCCACGATGGGCGAGACTTCCACGATTTCACGCACCACCTGCCCGACCTGCGGATTGCGCTCGATGTAAACCGCCGCTGTAATCGCCTCGGCAAATGACTGGGCGATCTGCGCTTCGGACATGCGGGCCGCATCCGGATGGGCCTGCACCACCTGCAGAAAGCGCGGCCATACATGCTCCGCACTGGTGGCATGGATCGTAAAGGCCGAATGGCCGTGCCCGGTGGCGGCAGCGCGGATCAACTCCCAGGCTTCCGCCCCGCGCGCTTCCCCAATCACCACGCCGTGCGGGCGCGAGCGCAGGGCCGCCCGAATCAGGTCGTACATCGTCACCGGCGGCGGCCCGCCCCGTATTTCGGGGCGGGTCACGGTATAGACGATATTACCGGTGTCGCCCTTCGGGTCGCCGTTCCAGCCGTTCAGGATGATTTCATTCGAGTCTTCCACGATAAACAAACGGATGGCGCCACGCGGATAGTAGTCCAGCATTTCCTGGATGATGCGCTGTCCGACGAAGGTTTTGCCCGAGCCGGTCGCGCCGGCGATCACCAGCGTGCCGCCATGCACCATCACGCCCAGCAGGTAGTTGGCGGCTTCGGGGGTCAATATGCCGTTACCGCGCGGAAAATCCTTCGCCTGGAATTTGGGGCGCGGGATGGGTGGCAGGCGCTTTTCACACAGCAGCGCCAGGCTGCCTTTTTCCAGTTCGGCGGAGGTACGGTAGTTGGAGACACGCAGGGTGATGGTGTCGCCGTACGGCGAAGCCGGGGCCATGACATAGTTGATGCGCACGCCCTTCCGTCTGACACTGCCATCCTGGATCGGAACCATGACCTGCAGCATGGCATCGGCTATCGGATAATCCGGCGTGGGCGCGCGCTGGCCGGCGCGGTCCATCATCACCCGCAGGGCATCGCCAATCCCTTCGGGTGCGGGCCCAACATGCTCCCAGCCCGAAGCGGTGGTGTAGACGTAGATGTGCCCCAGGTTGATGGCAATGTCTTCGATGTCGGAGCGGGCAATCAGGGCCAGCAAAGGCCCCATGCCGGAGAGTTCACCAATCAGGCGCAACAGGAATTCGTCCGGCAGACGAAAGCCGGCATCGGCGGCCTTCAGACGCGTTTCTTCAAAGACAGCCCGGGCCAGGGCTTCGATATCGGTCGAGGAAAGCGATTTCTGCCTGGCTTCAGTGGCCTTCCTTGCGCGGCCTTCTTCTGCCAATAGACT
>DAOUAZ010000119.1:0-22402 GCA_034432975.1 Anaerolineales bacterium
GCATTCACCCGCCTGGCGAGGAAGAATACTGCTCGCGGGTCTGCTGCACGAACACGTTGAAGAACGCCACCCGCATCAAACTGATGAATCCGGCCTGCCAGGTGAGTCTGGTCTACAAAAACATCGTCACCTACGGTTTCCGGGAAGAGTATTACACCGAAGCGCGCCGCAAGGGGGTGGTTTTCGCGCGCTACACCGATGAAAACCCGCCCCAGGTCAATTGGAACGGCGACCACCTGGAAGTGAAGGCGTTCGACATGGCGCTCGACCGCTGGCTGTCGCTCCCGGCGGATATCGTCCCGTTGAGCATGTCGGTCGCGCCCGCCGAGGGGACGGCGGAACTCGCTCACATGCTGCGCACGCCGCGTTCGAGCGAGGGCTTTTTCAGCGAGGCGCAACTCAAACTGCGCCCGATGGATTTCATGCAGGAGGGCGTTTTCCTGGCCGGGATGGCGCACTATCCCAAGTTCATCGAGGAAGCCATCAGCCACGCCCTGGCGGCGGCGGCGCGGGCCATGACCCTGCTCTCGTGGGAGACCCATTACCTGGGCGGAATCGTGGCGCAGGTCGACCCTGAAAAGTGCGTCGGCTGCCTGACCTGCACCCGCGCCTGCCCCTTTGGCATCCCGCAGGTCATCCAGCAGGAGGGCCGGCATGGGGTCGGGCAATTGGGCGGAGCAGCCTTCATCGATTCGGCCCAGTGCCAGGGCTGCGGAACCTGCACCGGCGAATGCCCCGCCAACGCCATCCAACTGGTCAATTACACCGACAGCCAGATTATGCTGCGCGAGATTGGCGGGCTGGGAGCCTGGCTGCCCGGCGCATCGGAGGCTGCGCGATGAAACCAGCGCCGGAAACTGCCTTCGAACCCGAAATCACCGCTTTTTACTGTATCTACTGCGGGTATATGGCCGCCGATACCGCCGGGGCGCTGCACATCCAATACCCGGCCAACGTCAAGTTCGTGCGCCTGCCCTGCACCGGCAAAACCGACATCCGCTACATCCTGGAAGCCTTCGAGCAGGGCGCGGACGGCGTGTACGAAGTGGCCTGCCCGATTGGCAACTGCCATCACGTGCGCGGCAACGAGCGCGGGCTGGCGCGCATCCAACGGGCGCAAAAAATCCTGGATGAAATCGGCCTGGGCAAGGAACGCCTGGATATGTTTTTCATGTCTGGCAGCCAGGGACACACCTTTGCGATGGCCGCCCAGACCATGACCGAACGAATCCGCCAGCTGGGGCCGAACCCGCTCAAGAAGCAGGCCGCCGCCGCCCGGCCCCCGGTCAAAGAATCGGCTGACGAGGAGAGCACCTATCGCGGCAGAAGAAAGCAGGACGGAATGAATTCCGTCCCAGAACGAAAGGCAACCCGATGACCCATTCCTCGCAATCCCCCGGAACACAACCCACCGGCGCCGTCATGGTCGTCGGCGGCGGCATTGCGGGAATGCAGGCCTCGCTCGACCTGGCCGACCAGGGCTTCAAGGTCTACCTGGTGGAAAAGGAATCGGCCATCGGCGGCAAGATGGCGCAGCTGGATAAAACCTTTCCCACCAACGATTGCGCCATGTGCACCATCTCGCCCAAGCTGGTCGAAGTTGCCCGGCATCCGAACATCACCATCCTGACCAATGCCGAAGTGGCGGAAGTGCGGGGTCAGGCCGGGCATTTCACCGCGCGAGTCCAGAATCACCCGCGCTACATCAAAACCAATCAATGCGTGGCCTGCGGCGATTGCGTGGCGGTCTGCCCGGTGGATACGCCGAACCGCTTCAACGAGGGGCTGTCCATCCAGCACGCCGTCTACAAACTCTATCCGCAGGCCACCCCCAACGCTTACGCCATCCAGAAGCGCGGCATCGCCCCCTGCCGCGACGCCTGCCCGGCGGGACAGCGCGCCCAGGGCTACATCGCCCTCATCCGCGAGGGCCGCTGGCAGGACGCCATGCGCGTCATCAAGATGGAAAACCCCTTCCCCGGCATTTGCGGGCGGATTTGCAACCATCGCTGCGAGACGGCCTGCAATCGCGGACAGGTGGACGAACCGATTAACATCCGCGCCCTGAAGCGATTCATAACCGACAAGGTCTACGCCGAGCCGCGCCTGCCGGTCGAGCCGGTCAAAATCGAATGTCCCGAACAGCGCGTCGCCGTGATTGGGGCCGGGCCGTGCGGGCTGACCGCCGCGCAGGACATCCTCCGGGCCGGGTATCCGGTCACGGTGTTCGAGGCCATGCCGGTGGCGGGCGGAATGCTGCGCCTGGGCGTGCCGGAATTCCGCCTGCCCACCTCCATCATCGAGCGCGAAGTGCAGGACATCCTCGACCTGGGCGTGGAACTGCGCTTGAATACGCCGGTCGCCAACCTGGATGACCTGTTCGAGGCCGGGTTCTCGTCCGTGCTGATTGCGGTCGGCGCGCACGAGGGCGTGCGGCTGCCCATCCCCGGCGCGAACCTGGAGGGGGTGCTGATTAACACCCACTTCCTGCGGGATGTGCGGCTGGGAAAGCAGGACATCCCGGTTGGGAAAAATGTACTGGTGCTGGGCGGCGGCAACGTCGCCATCGATGTGGCGCGCTCCGCGGCGCGCCTGGGCTGCCGGGTTTCGATGGCCTGCCTGGAGGGCCGCGAGAACATGCCTGCCCACCCCTGGGAGGTGCAGGCTGCGCTCGACGAGGGCATCACCATTTACAACGACCGCGCCTTCGAGCAGGTTTTGGGCGATGAGCGCGGTCACGCGCGCGGCGTGGAATGCCAGCAGGTCAGTTCCTTCCGCTTCGACGAGAACGGACGCCTGGAAGTCGAAAAGGCGCCCGGTTCCAACCACGTCATCGAATGCGACACAGTCATCTTTTCAGTCGGACAGCGCGCCGGCCTGGCCTTCATCCCGGATGATTCAGGCGTCGGCCTGACCAACAAGAAAACCATCGCCGTCAACCCCAACACCTTTGCCGCCACCCGCCCGGGCGTGTTCGCGGCGGGCGACAGCGTTTCTGGCACGGCCTTCGTCATCGAGGCGGTCGATAGCGGTCACAAAGCCGCCGAAGCCATCCTGCGCTACCTGCGCGGCAGCGCGCTGGAGCCTCCGCCAAAGCCGGAATTATCGGCGGTCAAACTCTCCCGTCAGGAAATCGACGACCGCATGGCGCGCGGCGAGATAAAAATCCAGCCGCGCGTGCCGCTGCCCGAACTGCCGCCCGCCGAGCGCATCTCGAATTTTGCGGAGGTGGAGGGCGGCTACGACGAGGCCAGCGCCCGGGTCGAAGCCGCGCGCTGCCTGGCCTGCGGCGTGTGTTCCGAGTGCATGAGCTGCGTTTTCGCTTGCGGCGTGAACGCCATCGACCACGACATGCCCCCGCTGGAGCAAACCCTGCAGGTCGGGGCGGTCATCCTGGCCCCCGGCTACGAGATTTACCACGCCGAGCAGTCCCCGGAATACGGCTTTGGGCGCTATCCCAACGTCATCACCGCCCTGCAATACGAGCGGCTGCTCTCGGCCTCCGGCCCCACCCTGGGACACATCCAGCGTCCCTCCGATTCGCGGCGACCGCGGCGGATTGCCTTCTTGCAGTGCATTGGCTCGCGCGACCAGTCTCACGATTATTGCTCGGCGGTCTGCTGCATGTACGCCACCAAAGAAGCCATCATGACCAGGGAACATCACCCGGATATCGAAATCCAGGTCTTTATGATGGACATGCGCGCCTTCTCGAAAGGCTACCTGGAGTATTACGAACGGGCGCGCCAGCGCTATGGCATCACCTACACCCGCTGCCGGGTCAGCGCCTTGCAGCAAGACCCCGCCACCCACGACCTGCTGGCGCGCTACCAGGATGAGAACGGCCAGATTCACGCCGAGCGATTCGACCTGGTGGTGCTTTCGGTCGGCATGACCATTTCGGCGGAGGCGCGCGCCCTCGGCCAGCGGCTGGGCATCGAGTTAGATGAACACGGCTTCTGCCGGGGCGGGCAATTCAACCCGCTGGAGACGAACCGGGCAGGAATCTACGCGGTCGGGCCATTCCGCGAACCGAAAGACATTCCCGAATCGATTGTGGAGGCCAGCGGGGCCGCCGCTGCGGCTGCCAGCCGTTTAAGCGGCTCCCGCTTCACGCTGACGGAAATTCCCGAATACCCGCCCGAACGAGATATCAGCGCGGAAGCGCCGCGCGTCGGCGTGTTCGTCTGTCACTGCGGCTCGAACATCGGCGGCTACCTGGACGTTCCGGCGGTGACGGAGTACGCCGCCAGCCTGCCGCACGTTGCCCATGCCGAGGCCAACCTGTACACCTGCTCGCAGGACAGCATCCGGCACATCATCGAGCAGGTCAAGGAACATCGACTCAACCGGGTGGTGGTCGCCAGTTGCACGCCCCGCACGCACGAACCGCTGTTCCGCGACAGCCTGCGCATGGCCGGGTTGAATCCCTTCCTGTTCGAGATGGCAAACATCCGCAACCAGTGTTCGTGGGTGCATTCCTCGGAACAGGAAAGCGCGACCGCCAAAGCCATGGATTTGGCGCGGATGGCAGTGGCGCGGGTGGCGCTGCTGGAGCCGGTCTACACCATCGAAGTCCCGGTGCAGCAGAGCGCGCTGGTGGTGGGCGGCGGCCCGGCGGGGATGACTGCCGCGCTCTCGCTGGCCGAACAGGGCTTCCCGGTTCATTTGGTGGAAAAGGAAGCCGAACTGGGCGGGCAGTTGCGGCGGGTGTTCGTGCCGCTCAACGGGAAGCCGCCGCAGGAGGCGCTGCGCCGCCTGGTGGAGCAGGTCAACGCCCATCCGCGCATCACCGTCCACCTGGAGAGCCGGGTGGCAGAGACCTACGGGTTCAAGGGCAATTTCACCAGCCTGGTCAAAAGCAGCCGCGGCGAGACTTCCAAATTCGCGCACGGCGCGACCATCCTGGCAACCGGCGCGCAGGAATACCGGGGCGGGGAATATGGCTGCGGCGCGCATCCCGCCATCCTGACCCAGCAGGAACTCGAGGCGCGTCTCGACTCTGACCCGGCGAGCCTGCAAGCGGTGAAATCCATCAGCATGATTCTGTGCGTCGGGCCGGCCGAGCAGTATTGCAGCCGGATTTGCTGCGTCGTCGCGCTGAAAAATGCCAACCGCCTGAAGGAACTGCTCCCGCAGACCCAAATCACCATCCTGTACCGCGACATTCGCGCCTACGGGTTCAAGGAAAGGTTGTATGCCCAGGCGCGCGCAAAGGGCGTGACCTTCATCCGCTACGATTTCGACCGCAAGCCAGAAGTGATTGCAGGCAGCGACGGGCTTCATATCAAGGTCTGGGAGCCGGTCTTGAAGCGCGAGATGGCGTTACAACCCGACCTGCTGGTGCTTTCCATGCCGCTCGCGCCCAACTCAGACGCGCGCGACCTTTCGATGCAGTTCAAAGTGCCGCTCGACGCCGACGGGTTTTTCCTGGAGGCGCACGTCAAACTGCGTCCGGTCGATTTTGCCACCGAAGGCATTTACATGGCAGGCAGCGCGCACTACCCCAAACTGCTCGACGAGAGCATGGTGCAGGCCCAGGCGGCAGCGGCCCGGGCGGCGCGAGTGCTCAGTCATGAGAAGCAGGCCGCAGGCGGGCAGGTGGCGGTGGTCGAGCAGGGACTCTGCACCGGCTGCCTGACCTGCGTCCGCATCTGCCCCTTCCACGTCCCGAAAATCCAGGCCGACCTGGGCGGGGTGGGCGGCCTGATGGGCGCGGCATACATCGAACCTGCCGTCTGCCAGGGCTGCGGGGTGTGCGCGGCGGAATGCCCGGCGCGCGCCATCCAGTTACTCCACTACACCGACGCGCAGATGTTCGCCAAAATTGGCGCGCTGCTTGTCCCGCGTTCCTCAGCGGGGCTTGTCCCGCGTTCCTCAGCGGGAGCCGAGACGCGCAGCCAGTTTTTCCCGGCCTCTGCGCTTCGACAGGAGACGATGGAATGAGTCAAACACCGCCTGTTTCCGCCGAGCACGTTCAAATCCTGGCCTTGTGCTGTGAACATTGCGCCTACACCGCCGCCGACCTGGCCGGGGGCCTGCGAATGCAATATTCGCCCAACGTCAAAATCGTCCGCCTGCCCTGTTCGGGCAAGATAGATGCCCTGATGGTGTTGCAGGCCCTGGAAAACGGCATCGACGGCGTGATGGTGGCCGGCTGACTGCCCGGCGACTGCCATTACCTGGAAGGTAATGCCAACGCAAAACGCAGGGTCAGGCGCATCCAATCGCTGCTGAAGGAAATCGGACTGGAGCCGGAACGGGTGCGCATGGTCAACGTGTCCTCGGCCATGGCCGGGCAGTTCGTGGCCTGCGCGCAGGAGATGACTGAAACCATCACAGCCCTGGGCTTGAATCCCTTACGAAACCGCCACACGGCAGGCGAGACGGATTCCATCCGCCCGCCGGCGCATTCCGAATCGGAGGTATCCCCATGATTATTGCAGAACAAAAACCACTTTCTGAAATCACTGCCCAACTGGGAGGCGCGGCGAAGGTCCTGGTGGTGGGCTGCGGAACCTGCGTGACGGTCTGTTTCGCGGGCGGGGAACGCGAAGCGGCCATCCTGGCTGCCTCCCTGCGCATGTCAACCCAAATAAAAGGGAACGGCAAACAGGTCAACCATGTCACCGTCCAGCGCCAATGCGAATGGGAATACCTGGACCAAATCGCCGGGCAGGTCAAGGAGGCGGATATTGTGCTTTCGCTGGGCTGCGGCATCGGCGCGCAGGCCATCGCCGAGCATTTCCCGCAGACCTGGGTCGTGCCAGGACTGAACACCACCTTCCTCGGCATCCCGTCTGAGCAGGGCGTGTGGGCCGAACGCTGCGCGGCCTGCGGCGACTGCATCCTCGACATGACCGGCGGCATCTGCCCGATTGCGCGCTGTTCCAAATCGCTCCTGAACGGCCCGTGCGGCGGTTCGGAAAACGGACACTGTGAAATTGACCCCAACACGCCCTGCGCCTGGCAGTTGATTTTCGACCGGTTGAAGAGCATGGACAAACTGGAAAATATTTACGCCATTCGCGCGCCCAAAAACTGGCAAAAATCACGCGACGGCGGCCCGCGCAAGATTGCGCGCGAGGATTTGCGTCTCAAAGCCGAGGAGGAGTGAACCATGTCCACGACCAATGGGTATCTATCCGGCTCCAACCTGGAGCGAGTCCTGAAGGCCGGGCATTTTGCCGTCACCGCCGAACTGGGCCCGCCCCAAAGCGCCGAGGGGCGCGTCATCCGCGAGAAAGCCGCCCTGCTCATGGGCTATTGTGACGCGGTCAACATCACCGACAACCAGACGGCCATCGTGCGCATGTCGAGCATCGGCTCGGGCGTGATTGCGATTCAGGAGGGCCTGGAACCGGTCATCCAGATGACCTGCCGCGACCGCAACCGCCTGGCCATGCAAAGCGACCTGTTGGGCGCGCACGCGCTGGGGATGCGCAACCTGCTCTGCCTGACCGGCGACCACCAGACCTTCGGCAACCATCCCACCGCCAAAAATGTGTTCGACCTCGATTCGGTGCAAATGCTTCAGATGGTGACAGCCATGCGGGATGAGCATACCTTCCAGTGCGGCGACCCCATCAAAGGCGCGTGTCCGAGCTTCTTTGTCGGCGCAGCGGAATCGCCCTTTGCCGACCCGGTCGAGTTCCGACCCTACCGGCTGGCAAAAAAGGTCGAAGCGGGCGCGAACTTCATCCAGACCCAACTGGTGTACGACCTGGAGGCCTTCGAGCGCTTCATGGGCAAAGTCCGCGAAATGGGGCTGCACGAACAGGTCTACATCCTGGCCGGAGTCGGCCCGCTGAAAAGCCCCGGCATGGCGCGCTACATGAAAGACAACGTGCCGGGCATCCTGGTGCCGGAGGAACTGATTGCCCGCATGGACAAAGCTGGTGAGCCTTGGGCGCGCATCAAGAAAGACGACCTGACCAAGGAAGACAAAAAAGCCCGTTCGCAGGCCTGGCAGGAGGAAGGCATCCGCATCTGCATCGAGTTGATTCAGCAGATTCGCGCCGTCAAGGGCGTGGCGGGCGTGCATATCATGGCCATCGAATGGGAAGAGGCCGTCAAAACCATCGTCGAAGGCGCCGGGCTGTACCCGCGCCCGGTGGTAAAAGAAGAACCGACTCTTGAAGCGGCCTGAGCGTGGAGGTGAAGCGATGAACGCCAACCAGGATTTAACCGTCCAGCCGATAAAAATCAAACAGGACCTGGCGCAGCAGGTGCAGCAGGCCCTCGGTGAAAACGTCTATCTCTGCTACCAGTGCGTCAAATGCACCAGCGGATGCCCGGTGGGTGAATTCTTCGACTGGCAGCCCAACCAAATCATGCGCGCGTTGCAACTGGGGCAGGAAGACATCGCTTTACAGGCCCAGACCCCCTGGCTGTGCGCCTCCTGCCAGACCTGCACCACGCGCTGCCCGCAGGGATTGGACATCACCGCCATTATGGAATACCTGACCCGCCTGGCGCTGGAGCGCGGCATCCGCCCGAAAGTGCCGGAAGTCGATTATTTCAACAAGGCCTTCATGCGCGAAGTGCGGCTGTGGGGCCGGGCCTATGAACTGGGCCTGATGGCCGAGATGAAACTGCGCACGCTGGACATCATGGGCGATATGGACCTGGGCGTCAAAATGTTCCAGAAAAACAAAATGCCCCTGCTGCCGCATCCCACCCGCCCGCCGCGCAAGGTCAAACCCGTCCCCAACGCCGTCAACGCGGTGGCCTACTACCCGGGCTGCTCCCTGCATTCCACCGCCAGGGAATTCGACACCTCCACCCGGGCCGTGTTCCGCGCCCTGGAGGTGGAATTGATCGAGCCGGAGGGCTGGATTTGCTGCGGAAGCAGCGCCGCCCACCGCTCCGACCCCCAGGCCGCGCTGCGCCTGCCGCTCGAAAACCTATCCATCATCGAACAGGGCGGGTTCAAGGAAGTGACCATGCCCTGCGCCGCCTGCTTCAACCGGCATAAAGCCGCCCAATTCGAACTCCAGCACGACCCGCAGCGCGGGCAGGAAATCTCCTCTGCGATTGGCTGCCGCACCCAGGACACGGTCGAAGTCAACACGCTGATGGAAACCATCCTGAAGCACGTCCCCCTGGCCGACATCGAAAAACGGGTCGTCCGCCGCCTGGACTCGCTCAACGCGGTCTGCTATTACGGCTGCCTGCTGACCCGCCCGCCGGATGTGACCGGTTCCCAACACGCGGAAAATCCAACCGATATGGACGCGATTGTCGCGGCCCTGGGAGCCAACGTCATCGACTGGTCATACAAAACCTGCTGCTGCGGGGCCGCGCATTCGCTCTCGCGCCCCGATATCGTCCTGACCCTGAGCAAACGGCTCATCGAACAGGCCCAGGCCGCCGGGGCCGATGTCATCGTCGTCGCCTGTCCGCTCTGTCACGCCAACCTGGATGCCCGCCAAACCCAGATGAAACTGGAACGGGCCACGCCGGTTTTATACCTGTCCCAGTTGATGGCGATTGCCTTTGCGCTGCCCGAAAAGGCCGCCGCCCTGCACAAAAACCTGATCGACCCACGCCAACGTATCGCCGAAAAACTCCCCGCGCCGTAACCCCGCCGACCAGAAATTCCTGCCTCCCCGACCCATCATGAGATTGGAGTTGGAGTCCATGGTGCCGAATATTTCTGAAATTTTCTACCTGGAGCCCATCGAGGAACTCGATGAGACCTTGGAGTGTACCTGGCGCGCGCTTTGCGATTACTTCGTGGCCGGCGGCGACCTTCCCGATATCCAAACCCTGTTCACGGGCGTCAACCTTGCTCGTCCGCGCGAGGCGGCTGAAACCGTGCTGGCCAACATGCTGTTCGAAGTGGCCGAAACCATCTGCCGCTTTTCGCCCTGGTACACCAAACCCACCCGCGCCTTTGGCATCAGCGTCCTGCGCGACTGCAAAACGAACAGCGTCCGCTGTCTCCTGGCGCCCGAAGCAGCCCAAAAGTGGGACAAATTGCTCGGCCCATTGAGTCTGTGCATCAAGCAAAACCTGGCGGTGATACAGGCCACCATCTACATCGAAAACCTGGCCGGGGAGGAGCGGGAGGACGAATGCATGACCGCCAAATGCGGCTGCTGCCCCCCGCACGTCATCCGCATCAACCGCTCGGCCCTCGAAAAAACAGCCGTCTATTGCAGCGTGTGCCAGTTGCCGTTTGCGTGACCGGGCGTGATTTGTATTACTTGCCGTATAGAATGGAAAACAAACGTCCCGAAGGTTTTTTTACCAACCTTCAGGACGTTGTCATTACCCATCCAATCGCAGCACCACCTTCGGCCCCAGGCGCAGGCGGCTGCCGCGCGGCAGGTCGCAAGGAAGGTTGGGTGGAATCGCGCCGCTTTCCAGGAAGGTGCCATTGGTGCTTCCCAGGTCTGCCGCGGTGAATTTTTGCGCTGCCGGGTCGAAGTTGATTTCGGCGTGACGGCGCGAGACATCCGCTTCGCCGAGCAGTTGCGGCAGGTCGCGTCCCAGCAGGAAGGGGAAGTTGAGTAATTCGAGGCGTTGACCAACGTTAGAGGGCTGGCTCGCCTGCTCCACCACCAGGGCCGGACGGGCAGGCGCGGGAGGGGCGAGGGGCGTCACCGGGGTCGAAGGCCGAGGCAGGGAGGCTGGCAGGGGAGTCCGGACGTTGCTCTCGCCCGGTTTGTTGGTCAGGAAGGTAAACGTTACATTATTGCGTCCCAACACCAATTTATCGCCGTTTTTCATCTCGCGCCGGGCATTGACCGGCACCTCCTTGCCATTCACCAAAACGGGATTGTTTTCCGCCAGGGCCTCGATGAAATAACGCCCCTCCGAGAGCGTGACCTGGGCGTGCCTGCGTGAGATGGTCATGCCATCCGGCAGGGCCTGGACGTTGACCGCCAGGGTCAGGTTGTGGTCGGCCTCGTTGGTCGGGCGGCCAATGACGGCCGGCTGCCATTCGAGGTGGAACACCTTCGCGGTCGATTCTTCCCGCAGCCAGGCCGCCTGCTCCGGCTTGAACATCCGCCGCAGGGTCTGGCGGATATAGTCGAAGACCAGTTCATCCTGCGGCTGGATGTCGAGTTGAACCAGGTTGGCGTCCGCCTTGAGCGGGCGGTCATCGCCTTTCAGGTAAACGGCGTATTTTTCGGGCGAATCGGCAGGGATGTCGTCGAACTCCTTCAGGATTTCCTGAATCAGGCCGCGGGCGGTCAGCGTCCTGCGCACGCGGGCGCGCTGCCCGGCGTTCTCGAATACGTCAATTTTGACATCGATATATTCGTCCATAGCACCGCCTATTCCTTTTCCTCATCCAACAGCCCCATCGCGCGGGCGTTTTCGACGATGTCCGCGTCCGAGAACAGCGCCAGCATATCTTCCGGCAGGCCGCTTTCGACCAGTTTCTGCTTCAGGGTGGAAGTGTTGTATTTCGAGACATCCTGCGGTTTCGGGGCGGCGGATTCAGGCTGTCCTTTGGCCTTCGCTTTGGATTTGGACTTCCCGGCCGCCTGGGCGTTTTCTTCCTCCCCGGCAGTTTCCCCCGCCGGGGCGAGCCACTCCGCCTTCTTTCCCGGATAACGGGCCTGGATTTTGCGCACCCAGGCATCAAGCGACCCTTCGACATCGTCATCGTTGGCGTAGGGAGTTGCCAGTTGCAGCATACTCGTCACGCCGGAGCGAACGATGAAGGCGCGGCCCTGCGGCAGTTCTACATCCGCCAGGCTGCGCGGGAAACGGCCATTCAGGCGTCCGACTGCGTCAGCCGTCTTGAGCGCGATTCCGAAACTGGGCGCGGCAAAGACTTTGCGCAGGTCGTCCGAAGAACTCAAAATCGCCAGCGACCCACCGATGACCAGGTAGACGCCCTCGGTCTGGTATTTGCGCACCAGCGCGGCCATGCCATCGAAGAAACTCATCTTCTTGCGGCTGGCTTCTTCGGTAAAAGCGTCGTAGTTGTCGATGAAAATCATGATTTTGCGGCGCTTGGGGTTGGTCTCGAACTCGGCGCATTCGACCTGCATGGATTCATACCACCCGTCCAGTTGTTCGATGTCGTCGATGGCCTGGACGACGTGCGGCAGGTCGGCCAACGAGGTTTCGCTGCCTTTCCACAGTTTGCGCGAGAAATCGACCAGCACCATGATTACTTCATCGGGCGAGTAGTTGTAAGCCATCGAGAGCAGCATGGCGCGCATGGTGGTCGTTTTGCCGGAGAACGGCTGCCCGATGACGACCATGTGCGGGCCCTGGCGCTCGATGTCGATGAGCGCGGGTTCGAGCGAACGGTCGTCGATACCCATCACGGCGTTGATGCGGCGCGCCTCGGGCAGGGTCGCCTGCTGGATGACATTTTCGAGCGAGATACGCAGGGGCAGGGTTTCGATGGTGGACGGTTTTTCACCTTTCCACTGGTCGCCCCACAGGTCTTTCATCCGCATACACATCCGGTTGATTTTCGACAACCCATCGGGGTCGCTTTCGTCGGGCGTGAAGGTCAGCGCGGTCTGGAATTCGAGCGGGGTGCTGCCCAGGCGCACATAGCCGCGCCCGGGGATGGGACTCAAATCCGCCGGAACGCCGCGCCCAACCACTTCGGCATATTCGGAGGGGTCGGAGAGTTTGAGCGTGTAGCGTTCGGTAATCAGGTTGTAGAGTTTGCCGGTCAGGGCATTGGGCAGGTCGGCGGAAATCAGGAAATGAACGCCATACGCGCGGGACTCGCGCGCCAGCGAGATGAGCGGCCCCATCAGCCCATCATAATATTCCTTGAATTCTGCGAAGTTATCCATCACCACCAGCACGGCGGGCAGGGGTTTTTCGGGATAGGCCTGGTTGTACGAATCCAGGCTGTTGACCCTGGCCTCGCTGAACAAGACCTGCCGGTAGTCGATGATGTCGTTGACCTTGCGCAGCACGCGCAGCACGCGCTCTTCTTCTTCGGAGGTAATCACCGCGCCGACGTGCGGCAGGTCGCGCAGGATGGTCAGGGCGCGTCCGCCGAAGTCAAGGATGTAGACGTGCATTTCATCCGGCGAATGGGTCAGCGCCAGGCTGGTGATGACGGTGCGCAGGAAGGTGGTCTTGCCGCGCCCCGACGCGCCGAAGATGACCGCGTGCCCGTTGGGGAAGTCGATTTTGAGCGGCTTCTGGCTGGCCTGGTAGGGGTTGTCAATCAGGCCGACCAGGGGGCGCATGGCGGTTTTGCCCCAGCCGGCCCCCTCCCAGCGAAACTCCTCATCCCAGAAGGTGGCGGCTTTCTCGTTCAGCGCAAACCCGGCCACTTTTTGCGAATCGCTGGCGCGCAGGAGTTCGATGTCGTCGTCGGACATGTAGGCCGTGTCGAGCGCGGATTGCAGGCTCAAGACATTCGCGCCGCTCTGGATGGGCAGGAATTGCGGCCAGGGCCGCCACTGCGGCTTGGATTCCTGGGTGGACAGGTTGGCGAGCATCTCGACGATGACATCGTACAGTTTGGGCGGCTCGGTCGATTTCTGTCCGCCGGTTTTGCGCGGGCGGTCGAGCCAGATGACGTTGGGGGCGACGTTTTCTTCCTGCGGGCCTTTGTAATCGCCGCCGGTGTAGGCGGTTTGAATCAACTCGATGTTTTCATTGCCGATTTGCAGGTAGCCGCGTCCCGGAATGCCGGGCGGCAGGAAGGCCGCGTCGGCGCGCCGCAGCACTTCGCGGCTGTCGTCGGGCGTCTCCACCCGCAGGGAAATGCGGAATTTGATATTGGCGCGCATCTGGTCGGTGACTCCAACCGGTCGCTGGGCCGCCAGGATGAGCGAAACGCCCAGCGCGCGCCCCAGACGGGTGATACTCTCCAGTTGGGCCTTGTACTCGGCGTTGCCCGAAATCATCTCGGCAAATTCATCGATGATGATGAACAGGTGCGGGTAAGGCGGGCGCTCCGGTTCAAGATTGAGTCCCTTTTTGCGGTAGTGAACGATGTCTTTGGAGTTGGTGTAAGTATTCAGCCTCTGGCGGCGGTCGAGTTCGGAAATAATCGAGGCAAAGACGCGCGCCGTGGCCGACTGGTCGAGGTTCGAGACAATATCGACGGCGTGCGGCAGGCGTTTGAACGGCTCGAAGGCCGAACCGCCTTTGTAGTCGACCAGCACGAAGTTCAAGGCATCGGGGCTGAAGTTGAGCGCCATGCCAATAATCAACGTCATCAACAACTCCGATTTGCCCGAGCCGGTCGAACCGGCGATAATCCCATGCACGCCGTCGGCTTTGGCGGAAAAAGTCAACACGCGCGGCTCATTGCCCGAAAGCAGGCCCACCGCCGTGTAGGGCCAGTCCGCGCTGTTGGGGGTCATACTGCGCTGCCAGTTTTCGCGGGCAAACTCCTGCATCTGGTCGATGGATTGCAGGTTGAGCATCTCCATCAGGGTGACGGTGGCCGCCAGGCTGGAACCGTAGCCCCGGCGGATATCGACCGGCTCGAGGCAGCGCGAAAACTCGCGGGCTTTTTCCTGCATCGAGACCAGTTTGGTGCCGCCCACATAGCGGACGGTGTTGAAGCCGGTCTCGGCGTAGCGAAAAACGGCCGATTCCTCGTCGTCGGGGTCGGCATCCACCTCGATGATTGCCGAACAGCGGCTGGGGACTTTGGAACGGTCCTGGACGAGGAAAATAATGCCTGCGCCGAGCATCTGCCCGTCCATGAGGATGGTCGAGATGGCGGCCTCGCCCTCCAGGTCGCGCAGGCAGGACCAATCGGGGGCCGGCGCGCGCACATCGACGACGACCAGCAGGAAGGGCAGTTTCACGTCCACGCCGCTTTCCTTATCCTGCAAGCGCATCCGGCGGCGCTCCAGGATGGTGCGCATGTTCTTCCAGAACTGGCGCATCCGGTCGGGTTCATTCTCGCCGGGACGCTCGTCGGCCTCGAACAGGAGCGTCTCGGATTTGTCGGATTCCTTACAATGCGGCAGGGCATAAGCCCAGCGCCAGAAGGGGCGCGCGGCGCTCGTCCCGGCGACGTAGAGCATGGTATCTTGCGGGGAGTGGAAGGCAGCGTAATCGACCAGCATGGTGCGCAAGTAGGCGTGGACTTTTTCTGCAGAGTCTCCGGTGATGCCAATGGAATGGCGCACCGTAATGCCTTTCGATTCCTGGGTTTCTTCCTGCTTGGCGCCTTCGTCCTGCTGCTGTTCCTGCTTCTTCTCCACTTTTTTCTTCTGCGTATCATCGGAGGGCAGGTAGACCGGGATTGTGACCGGCACGTTGTACAACAGCCGCGAATCTTCGGCCAGGCGGGCGGCCTCGCGCATCAGCGGGTTTTCGGTTTTTTCGTTTTCAGAAATCTTGTAGGTGACGGTAGAAGCGCGGGTGCTGATGCCCAACCGCAGGTACAGGAAATCATGGTCGTTGGGGCGGCGTTCCCACAGCCGCGTGCCAGAGCGAATGGCTTCCTCACGGGCATCCGCCTCACGCATCAGGTCAGCGGCGATACCGAGGGTTTTTTCGGGATTGGGGTAATTGTAGAAATAATAGATGCGCTGCTGTTCGTGTTCGCTCTCCATTTTGCGGCGCAGTTCGCTGATGCGGCGCTTGTAAGCAGCCTCGGCGGCCTCGCGCTGCTTTTTCTCGCGGCTGTTGGTATAAATTGCCAGCGCGACCGTTCCGATGACCGACAGCCCCATCGGAATCATCATTAACAAGTTGCGGCCCTGCCCAAAAAACGACATCAGGATATAGCCGAGAATCATCATCATCGGCAGGAAGGCCTGCTGAAGCAACTGTCCGTAATTTTCCTGGTTATCGGGCGGGGTAGGAATCGGGTACAGCCCCGAAGGCAAGTGCGGCTCGATGCGGGGCGGGCGGTCAATGTAGAGTTTGTCTGCCAATGTGCTGTGCATAATAATCATCTCCCCGGTTTACGGAACCGTTGCCAGGGCGAACATCAATAACAATGAAATTGCCAGCAGCGACCCCAACACGATAAACACCATCCGCCAGTTGACCCCGCGCGGCTTCTTTTCCGCCGGGATGGCCGGGAAATTGGGCTGGAGCGCGCGCACGAAACTGAGAACATCCGGGTAGCGTTGGCTGACCTGCTGGCTGACGGCTTTTTCGGCGGCAGCCGGGATGTTTTTCAGGTCGATTCGCCCGGTGGAGGCAGGCTCGGCCTCGAGGACATTCCTGAGGACGGCTTCATCCTTTTTCAGGTGATAGGGGTAAGCCGGGCGGCCTGCCAGCATTTCGTAGAGCAGGAGACCCATCCCGTAGACATCCGTCGCCGGGCCGACCACGCCTTTCGCGCCGTCCATCATCTCCGGGGCGGTATAAGCGGGCAGGTTGTAGTTCGGGTTCCACATCTCGAACACGGTATTGCCCGAAGCGCTTACGCCCAGGTCGAGCAGCATCGGGCGCGGGATACCCTGCTTGTCGAAACGAACCAGCACCACGTCGGGATTCAGGCACAGGTGCAGGCGCCCGGCCTTGTGCAGGTAAAAAATCACGTCGGCGATGCTCAACAGTATCCACCCGGCGTGTTGGAACCAGGGCTGGGGATTGCGGAGCAGCAGGTTGCGCAGGATGGCGCCGTCGGCGTACTTAAAGACCTCGTAGTACTTGACCCGCCCGTTGATGACCGTCCAGCCATACGGATGCGCCGCAAGCGAGCCTTGCGGATGGGCCGGGAGCAGGACGGGCAGCAGGGGGTGCTGCCCGGCGCGGGCCAGCGCCAGGAAGCCTTTCGCTTCCGAGCGCAGTTTCTCCTCGCAGTCCACATTGGCAACCTTGAGCAGGATTTCTTCTTCGCCGCGCCGGGCATGATAAACAATGGCCGAGCGCGTAATGACAATCGGTTGGATAATTTCAATCGGCCCGAACCATTCGCCGTTATCGAATATTTCGGTGGCGTTTTCTGCCGGGCAATAGGTTTCCTGGCACCACAGATTGAAATCCTGTGAAATGACGTTGCATTTCTGGCAAATTCGCTTCATGACGCCTCGCAAGGCAAACTATCGAAAAAGGGAAACCGCGCCTGCCGGGTGAATTCCATCCAGGCGCGGTTTCTCATCAACAGTGCGACAACAGAACCGGAAAACTTAAGCCGTCAGGGGTCATCCAGTATATCCCGCTCCGCTGCGCTTTGGAGCCTTTACCGGTTTAGCAGAAGCGGCGCGAGCCGGAATAATCGCCGTCGCGGTAAGCCCGGATAGCGCTCTGGATGTCACCAGAGAGTTCAATCATCTTATTGGCCGCGCGCTGCACGTTGGGTTTGATGCGGTCCACGAAAGCCGAGAGCGCCGCCGTCGAACCAAACGAAATCCAGGCGGTTGCTTTCAGCACGAAACTGATGGCCTCGAGCGCTTTCGCCACCGCGTTCAAAACTTCACCGAAATTCTTGAAATCGTTCCCCATTTTTTCTACGGCGGGGATATCCATATAGACTTCATCAGCCATTTTTGCCTCTCTTCCGGTTTAGAAAATCTGCCCGAAGACATCGAACAGGGTTTGAACCTGCGAGGTCGATTGTTTAATCGCCTGGTTCATGCGGTCTTGTGACTTCTTGATTGCGCTGGCAAAACTGGTATTGACATTCATGATGTTGACCAGCATGGGAATGACCTCGCTGGTCATCTCATTCACAAAGCGCACCGAGCCGTCACCTTTCCAAATACCACCCACCACCTGCTGCACCAAACCGCGCAAAGGGGAGGTGACTGCATCTTGAACGACGCGAACTTGCTGCAAAATCTGGTTTGCAACATTGCCTACCAGGTCATCGACGAATTTGAAGAGTCCTAACATCTCTCACCTCCTAGAATTTGCTGCCTGCTTTTTGGTCAGCGGCGCGCATGTCGGCAATGGCCTGTTTGATATCGTTGGCGACTTCGTGGTACTTATTGCTCAACTTGGTCACACGCTGGAAAAACAGCCCCAACGCCTGCACATACGCTTCACCGGGTTCACCCATCAGCGCGCCGTTTTGCATCTGGCCGGCGATTTTTTTGGATGTTGCCGCCGTCTGGGCCAACCGCTGTGAGACCATTTCACAATGCTTGGCCATATCTTCCAGGGCAGGATAATTTACGCGAATTCGGTCTGCCATTTTTACCTCCCGTTAGCCGCCGAGGTTGTTGAAGAAACCCTTGGTCTCTTCATCGGCGCTGCGAATAATCTTGACGATTTGCCTGGCGACATTCCCGGCAATATCCAGCGCATACGCCATTTTGGTCGTTGCGGGTAAAAGCATGCCGTTCATCTCATTGAAAAACTGGTCGGCGCCCTGGCCAATCCAGCCATCGCCATGCAGGGCCTCCACTTTGGACTTGGTCTGTTTGAGGAGCGCCTTGATGTCCTGCTCCTCGGTCTCCAGGGTCTTGATGATGGCCTCCATTTCGTCATAATTGACTTGAAGCATTCCAGCCATATTTCGTCCTTTCTCATGCAGTAATTGTCTGAACAAAAACGCCCGGCTTCGTTGATGACCCAATCGCTATAACCGAGCCAGCCCGATAAAGTTGGACAACAGGTTTTCCTCGAATACGCCACCTCCTCGCAAGTTGGTCATAGAAACACTGTAGCATTTTTGATATATACGGGTCAATATGTCCGAATTTAAAATAGCAACCCATTGGTACTACTTGTCATCTTTTTTTGCGTCTTTGATGACTTTGGCCGCTGCGCCAACCGCCGCGCTGCCGGCCACGCCTGCAATCCCGGCTGCGGCTGCGCTGCCGCTCTCCGAAGCAGGTTCACCGCCTGAGGCAGGGCCGCCGCCCGATGCAGGCGGCTGGGGAGCGCCGCTGCCCGAGCCAGAGCCTCCCCCGCCAAAAAGATGGTCGGGCAGGTCTGGCGGCGCGCCGGAACCGGCGGAACTGGTCTGGGGAGTCTGGTCGACCAATCCCACTCCCATATTTTTCAAATCACCCTGAAGGCCCTGGCTGCTGCCCGCGCCGCCTCCACCACCTCCTCCGCCAGAAGACGGGGTTTCGGTTTCAGGGGGTTTTTCATCGCCTTTCGTGCTTTCCAAGTCAATGCCCTGGGTAAAATCCCGGGTAATTGCGCTCAAGCCGGCCGCCGGGGGAGGTCCAAAATCGCCCGATTCGCCGCCAGAGCCATCCAACCCTTCCACAACAGATTCAAATTCCGAAGCGCCGAAATCACCACCCAAGCCGCCACCCCCGCCGCCAATCTCCAGGCCATCCAGGGCCGATTCGAAGCCCGAAGCGCCAAAATCGTCGCGGCCCTGGAAAATATTCTTGAAGAAGTTGGCATTTTCTTCGTCGGTCTCGCGGATGATTTTTGTTACTTTCATCAAAACATCTTGCGAGAAAAAGTGGGCCTTCGAGACGCGGGTCAGGGCAGGCAGCAAGTCCTGTTCCATTTCGGCGAAGAATTTATCAGCCGCGTCGCCAATCCAATCCTTGCGCAAATCATGCAAACGCTGGCGGGTTGAGGTGGCCAATTGGGCAAAGTCTTCGCCCTCGCCGTTGAACGTTTTGACAATGGCGTTCAATTCATCGTACTTGAGCTGGAGGATTTTGGACATGCTTTCCCTCAGACTGCCTCGAAACGGACGGATACGTTCGGGCCAAAATTGATAACGGCCCCATTAATCAGTTGGACAGGCTGCCCCGCCGGGATGCGCTGTCCGTTGACGAAAGTCCCGTTGCTGCTGTTCAAGTCGGTGATGAGATGCACCTGGCGGGCAGCGTCGAATGAGATTTCAGCGTGGCGGCGGGAAATGTTCGGTTCTTTGAGCAGCAGGCTGCCCTCCACGCGGCCAACGACAAAGGGCAGCGGCTGTAAGGGGATTTTGGAGCCAAGCGCCAGTTCCGGCGGGGATTGCAGGATGGATAAGGACGGCTGGGCTTTGGCAACCGGAACGGCCATCATCGTCGCCTGGGCGTTGCCTCCGGCAGCCATCGCGGCATCGGGCAAAGGCGGGGTCGCCGCTGCCGGGGCGGTATCCTGCCGGGAAGCCTGCGGCGCGGGAGCAGGCGTCGGCGGGGCCGCGCCTGGTCTGCGAGCGGGTATCGGTTCTTCCTCCGCGACCGGAATCGACAAACCGCCTCGTTTCCCATCTCCCAGTTTTCCGCCCAGCCGCCCCTGCAAAACGGGCGTGCCGGTCAGCGATTTTTCGCGCCGCGAGGAGTACATCATGAATCCGACCACGCCCAGGACAATCGCCACCACCGTAAACAGGATGATTGGCGCGGCAATCAGCGCGGCAGTCAACAACTGGAACACATTTTGGCGTTTGGCCTGGTATACCACGCCGGGGAACTGGACGGTTGTGTAGACCTGCCCTTCCTTGCCCAGTACGCGCGCGATGACGGTGTATTTCCCGTCCGGAATTTTGGATTGACTGAGCGGGATGACCAGCCTGCCGGCAGCGGCGTCTTCGGCAGTGCCGGTAAAATCGGAGCCTGATACTTTGGTATTGGTGGTTTCATCCACCAGCCAGCCATCGAAGCCGCCAATCAGTTGGGAATTGGTGGTTTTGACCGACAACACCAGATCATTCTCCTGCTGGGCAATCGACTGGATGGCAAGGGCCGGCAGGTTGGCGGTGGGGTCGAACTCGAACTCATGAAAGAGTTCAACCGATTTTTTGCCGTCTTTATCGGTAAACCAGTTGAACCGGCTCTTGTCCTGCTGGCTGACGGCGGTCATGCGCAATTGGTACGTCCTGCCGACCACCAACTGGTCGGTTGGAATGGTGAGAACGTTGTTTTGCTGTAATTGGTCAAAGGTAAATTCGGCGACTTTCGAGCCGCCCCTGGCATCCCAGACTTCGACCTTGATGTACTCGACCAGTTCGGAGGAGGTCATGGAGAGTTGGATGTTGTAGGTCTGGTCTTCGGGGACGAATTGCAGCCCGGCAAATTGCCCGCGCACCGGGCTGGGCGGGCCTTCGTATTCGGTTTCGGAGTTGATGGAAAAACTGGATGCGAGGGTTTCGTTCTCTTTCAGGTTGAGCGTTAACACAACCGGGTTGCTGCCTTTTTTGGGATAGACCTCCGCCTGCGCCATCCACTGCGATTTCAGGCCATTCATGATGGCCTCGAACGCGCTTGAGATATTCTCGCGCTGGGCAATGGCCGAAAACCCCCCTGTACTGGCCGCCATGCCTTTAATTTCTACCTCATTAAGGTTTGATTCTTTGGAAGCCAACCCAATGGTATTAATGGGAATTTGGGTTTTCTGCGCGAACTCGGTAACTTCGAGGAAGGTCTTCTTGCTGCACGGCTGGTTGGGAACGAAAGTTTCATCCCGCCCATCCGCAAACAAGATGATAGCGCGGCGGCCAGGCGGGGCTTTTTGCAAAGATTCAGCCGCGGTGAACAGGGAATCATACAAACAGGTCTCTTTGCTGGCAGCCTGGTATTGGTCAATCGCAAACTCGACGGCGGAAATATTCTGCGTAAAGTCTTGCAATAATTTGATTTCAGAATTGAACTGGACGACGGAAAAGAACGCGTTGTCGGGCGTGTTCTTCAAGGCTTCTTTGGCCGCGCGTTTCAAGTCTGTGGAGGCGCGAATCATCGTGCCGCTGGCATCGAGCAAAAAGACGATATAAATTGGCACATCGGGTTTCTGGACAGGTACATCAACAAAATAATTGACGCCTGGCAAGTCAATACGCGCTGTTTCAGCCAAAGTCTCGACAACCGGCAGGCCAGTCTTGGGGTCATAGACGTTGTAATACACCTTCAACGTCATCGAGTCTGGGGTTTCGATAGCCGCAATCTGGCTCAGCCGAATCGCCAAACCCGATTGGGCATGGACGGAAAAGACCGGCGCAGAAACCAACGCAGTTATAAGAACGACAATGAAGAATTGTTTCCAAACCCGCATCACGCCTTCCTCTCAAAAACTACAATTTTAGACAATGTTTATCTTAATTATAACCAGTAAACTTTGGTTTCCTATCCCCCGAAAGGTTGCTTTTCTTACAGGGAATGCGGCAAGAACGACTTTTGAACGAACAGGATTCTCTCTACCGCATTCAAAAAATGATATGATAATGCTGTCATCCCACTACTCCTGGCCGGTAAACTGCTTCCATGATTTACGTTCCCGTCATTTGGCCCCTGCTCACTGCCGCCGCAATGCTTGGCGGGCTTGCGCTTTACATGCGCCGCTATCGCAATCTGCCCGCTTCCCTCGCTTTCAGCATGTCGATGGGCCTGGGCGCGCTCTGGAGCCTGCTTTACGCGCTCAATCTCTCGACGGTCGATTTCGGGCTGAAATTCATCTGGGCGCAAGCCCAACTGCTCGTGGCGATATTCATATCGCCGGCCCTCCTGGTTTTCGTCATCGAATACACCGGGCAGGGCGGCTGGCTCACCCGCCAAAACCTGACCTGGATGCTGCTCGTCCCGGCAATCACCGTGCTGGCAATCCTGACCAGCGATTACCATTCCCTGTTTCGTTTCAATTT
>DAOUAZ010000120.1:0-6016 GCA_034432975.1 Anaerolineales bacterium
GCGTTGTAGAGCGGGATGGCAAAATTCGGCGCGGAACAGCCGTCGATGCCCAGTTCCACCTTCCCTGCGGGGATGCCGCACATTTCCGCGAATGCTTGCAGGATGCTTTCCTGGACGGGATGGTCGAAATCGAGATAGCTCGCCGTTGGCAGGCCGCGCAGGCGGGCGTGCGCCAACATGCCGGTATGCTTGCCAGAGCAATTGTGACGATAGGGCGAGGTTTGTTCGCCGCGCAGCAGCATGGCGTCGCGGGTGGGCTGGTGCATGGGGTCGTGCATTCCGCACAACAGGTCCTCGGCGCCGACCCCTATTTTGGCCTGCATGGCCTGGATGGTTTCGACGTGCTCGTCGGTGCCAGAGTGGGAGGCGCACATCAGGGCAATCTCTTTGGGCGTGAAGCCAAACTGCTCGTGTCCGCCGCGTTCGATGAAGGGCAGGGCCTGGAAGGGCTTGGCGCTGGAGCGCAGGAACGTGACCAGGTTCGGGTCGCCCGCCGAAGCAAGCAGTTTCCCATGCGAATCGACCACCGCAAACGCGCCAAAATGGATGGATTCGACAATTCCGCCGCGCGTCAGTTCAAAGACGGGTTGATAAGAGCGGCTCAGGTTATTCATCCAAAAAATCCGGGGAGTCTGAGGAAAGGTAGCAGCGGACATAATACTGGCGCAAACCGTAGGCTAACCGCTGGGCGTATTGCTTTTGGCGGTGTGATGGCGCTTTCAGTCCTGTGATTAATGGCCCTACCAGGCTTTCCACCGCATCCGGCCCGGATTGCCGCTTCGCCAGGGATTCCAGGTCGTCGTGAATTTTCGCCAGTTGGTCGGATTGAGCCTGCGCCGCTGCATAAGGCACAACGCCGCCGCGCCCGCTGACGATGGTATAGTTTTTGTAGTCCGTCATCAAAACCTTGAGCGATTCCAGCCATTCGGGCAGCCTGGCCTGCGCCAGGAAGGGCGGCTGGTTCTTCAGCACCAGGTCGCCGACGAAGACGAAGCCCGCCTCGGGCAGGATGGCCCATGAAGCCCCGATGCCTGGGCCGGCATGGCTTTCGAGGAGCACCGGGAAATTGCTCCACTCGATGGACATGCGGGCGGTAAACGAGATTTCGGGCGGCGCCCAGCGGATGCTGCCCAGCCCGGCCACCGACTCCCAATCCGCGCCGGTTTCATCGCCCTGGGCCTTGAAGGTGTTGGGGCGGTTGCGGAAGGCGCGGGCGGTGTTTTCGTGGGCCACGATGGTGCAATCCATCGAGCGCGCGCCCAGCGTCCGGTCGGGATGCGCATCGAGGTTGACGAGCAGGCGTTCCACGCCGCTGTTCAGGCCGAGCAGGGCAGCGCGCCACGAGCGCCCGTCTTCGGGCGAGGGCGGCGCATCGATTTGAATCAGGCCGTGCGGCAGGGCAATTGCGCCCAACGTCACGCCGGGATATTGCTCTTCGATAAAAACCTGTGGGGCAAGGGTCTGCATAAGTCTCCTGTTGAAAAAATATTATTGCAGGGCAAAATACTATCTTGCCCTATGTCATGGGCAGGGTAAAGACGAATTTTGCGCCGTGTTCGGGGGCGTCTTCGACCCAGATTTTGCCGCCATGCCCGCGCACGGCCAGTTTGCAGAAGGCCAGCCCCACGCCCAGGCCGCGCGCGCCGGTTTTGTTCTTCAGGCGGGTGAATTTGTCGAAGATGCGCTCGCGGTCGATTTCGGGAATGCCGGGGCCGTTATCCTGCACATAAACCTGCATGAAATCCCCGTCGGCTGCCGGTCCGGCGCCGATAACGATACGCCCGTTGACGGGGGTGTACTTGGCGGCGTTCTCGACCAGGTTGATGAGGACGCGGCGAATCATGTCTATATCGACATGCAGTTCACGCAGGTTGGCATCCAGCCTGGTTTCGACGCTCTGGCTGCGGCCATCCAGCGCGGGGCGGGCGGTTTCCATCACTTCCTCGATCAACAATTCCAGGGAGATGGCCTGCCGCTCGGTGACGGGTTGGTTTTGCTCCAGGCGGTTCAAGTCGAGCAGGGAATTAATCAGACGTTCGATGCGCGCGATGGAATGGCGGGCAATCTTCAGGAAGGGCGCTGCGGCTTCTTTCTCTGCATCAGGGATGCTCGCGCCGAGCATTTCCACGCTCGAAAGGATATTGCCCAGCGGTGAGCGCAGGTCGTGGTAAATCATGGCTGCCAGGTCCTCGCGCAGGGCATCCAGGTCTTTGCGCTCGCGGATGTCGCGCATAATCCATTGGAAGGCTTCCTGCCCGTCGAATGTCACCTTGCGGACATGGACGCCCACCGGGTAGGTCGTTCCCTGCTGGCTGTACAGTATGGACTCGTAATGCAGTGTGACATCGCCGATTTTCTCGAACGACGCGCCGGTTTTTTCGAAGTTGATGTCGTGCATTTGCCCAATCAGGAAACGCTGCAAATCCTCAATCGGGTGGCCGGAAAAACGCGACGCCTGGCGGTTGGCCTCCAGGATTTTCCCCTCGAGGTCGGTGATGACAATCGGGTCGATGCTGTCGTCGAACAAGTCGAGGTAGCGTTTGCGGGCCAGGTCGAGGCGTTGGAACAGTTCCCCGTTCTGGATGGCGGTTCCGGCCAGCGAGCCCAGGCCGGTCAGCACGAGCAGGGAATCGGGGTCGAACATCTTGTTGACGGGGTTGAAGGCTTCGATGACGCCAATGACTTTTCCCTGGAAATGGATGGGAGCGCAGGCCAGGGCGCGCACATGCACGCCGGGAATTTTTTCCGCGCCGGAAAGCAGGGTGTCTGAAACCACCGCCGGGATGACCACCCCTCGCGCCTCCCTCGCCACCAGGCCGGCAATTCCATCGCCCATTTTGACGCGCCGCAGGATGAGTCCCTCGCTGCGCAGGCCGCTGGCCGCGCGAAAGACAACTTCCTCCCCGTCGAGCAACGCCAGGGCGGCAATTTCCACCTGGAGGGCCTGTTTGACCTGGGACAGGATATCCTCGAAGATGTCCTCCATGCGCACCGACATGCTCAAATTGGCGGCGCCTTCGGCCAGCACGGTCATGACCCGCGCCTGGCGCTGGCTTTCGGAGAACAGACGGGCGTTCAGTACGGCAATCCCGGCCTGGTCGGCGATGGCCTGCACTAGTTCGAGATGTTCTTCGCTATAGGCTTTGGGAACCGCGTGGACGATGGTCAGCACGCCGACCACCTTCTCGCGCGCCATGAGCGGGGCGCAGATGGCCGATTTGGACCCTGAGCGGTCGATGGCGTCATCCTCGCGGCGCAGCCATCGCTCGTCTTTGCTGGTATCGGGAACCAGGACCGCCTGGCGTTTGCGCACCACCCACCCGGCCAGGCCGCGCTCGACCGTGTCACGCAGTTGCAGGGTGGTGCTTTCGCGCAGTTGGTTGCCGTAGGCAATGGCCGAGTCGACGGCGCGGCCATTGTCGTCCATCACGATAATGGTGCCGCGCTCGCCGCCCACGTTGCTGAGGGCCGCGAACAGGACGCGCGTCAGGACGGTGTGCAAATCGAGCGCCGAGGCAAATTCCCGGCTCACTTTGTAGAGCAACTCCAATACCGCGCGCTGGTCCTGGGACATAAAGCCTTTTTCTCCAAAAAGGGAACGCCTGGAGGGCAAATCAATCGGTTCTTTTGTTGCGGAATGAAACCTGCATTACGCAGTATAGCACAAGCGGCGTTTTTTCCAAAAAACAGGCGGGATGCGTGTATGTTTATGGTAAGAGATGTCGAATACATGGGTTCGTCCACGCATAAAATCACTCCGAGGATAATTTCATGTTATGATTCTCATGGGATAGGCGCAGCCAGGCAGGAATCTCCGGCTTGGTTCTGCAATTGGCTATCTCATCATGGTCAAGGGGTTCGACTCCCCACAACGCTACCCCAAAGGGCAGCGCCCTGCGCAGCAGGCAATCGGCCTTGCAGGTTAAGACCTCCGCTGAACGTCTGTGCTTTTTGGGGTAGCGCATCCCACCTGACGAGGAACTCATGGAATACCTTCTGACTGCCATCCTTTTGATTGTTGCCTTTCTCGCGTTGGTCACGATTCGCTCAGTTGTGATTTTTGAGTACCAGCGCGGGCTTCTTTACCGCCAGGGGAAATTTATCCAGGTTGTCCAACCTGGTATGCGCTGGATTTTCAGACCGCTGGAGACAGTTCAGCGCATTGATATTCGTAAAAACTACGTCACTATTCCCGCCCAGGAATTGTTGACAGCAGATAATGTCAGTATCAAAGTCAGCGTGGCGGCTGCTTACCATGTAATTGACCCTTACAAAGCAGCCATCCAAACCCAGAATTGTCACGAATCGCTCTACCTTGTGTTGCAAATCAACATTCGAGATGCCGTTGGCGCGCTGACGGTCGAAGAGTTATTGCCCAAACGCGCTGAAATTGGGCAGATTGTCCTGGAAAGCAGCCGCGAAAAAGCGGCTGAACTTGGCCTGGAGTTATCATTGGTCAGCATTAAAGACATCATGTTCCCGGGCGAACTGAAAAACATTTTTGCGCAAGTCGTGAATGCCAAGATGCAGGGATTGGCGGCGCTTGAGAAAGCGCGGGGAGAGAGCGCGGCGCTGCGCAACCTCGCAAATACTGAGCAACTCTTTGAAACTCATCCCCATCTCATGCAAATGCGCCTGCTCCAAACGCTTGAAAACCAGACAGGCAAAAACGTTATCATTCTGCCCGCTGAACTGATGGCAGCACTTAACCGGCAGAAAGAAAAGTAATCCATGCCCACCCTGCGCGTCCCGACCCTGCTCAAATATTATCTCAACGGTCAGATCGACGTGACCGTCAGCGGCCAGACCGTCGCCGAAACGCTGGCCGACCTGACGCTTCACTACCCGGCCATTCATCCGCATTTGTTCGAAAGCAGCGGCAAACTGCGCCGCCACATCAACCTGTTCGTCAATGCCGATAACATCCGCGATTTGGGCGGACTGGAGACAGCGGTGGGAGAGAACGATGTGGTCAAAATCCTGCCCTCAATAACAGGCGGATGAGAAGTTTATCGGCTCTCCAGTTTTCCGGTTTGCCGGTTTGAAACTGGAGAACCGGACAACCGAATAACCGGATAACATCATGGAACTAACCAGAAACGAAATCTTGCGCTACTCGCGCCACCTGCTCATCCCCGAAGTAGGGCTGGAAGGGCAGCAAAAACTCAAAGCATCCTCCGCGCTGGTCATCGGCACGGGCGGACTCGGTTCGCCGGTATCCCTGTATTTGGCGGCGGCCGGCGTCGGGCGGATTGGCCTGGTGGATTACGACGTGGTCGATTCGACCAATCTCCAGCGGCAGGTCGTTCACGGCACATCCACCGTCGGCAAGTTGAAGGTCGAAAGCGCGCGCGCCCGCCTGCTGGATTTGAACCCGATGATTCAGGTGGACGCCTACAACGTCCCGTTCACCTCGGCCAACGCGCTGGAGATTGCCGCCCCCTACGACATCATCATCGATGGCACCGACAACTTCCCGACCCGTTACCTGAGCAACGACGTGGCCGTCTTCCTGGGCAAGCCCAACGTTTACGGCTCGATTTTCCGCTTCGACGGGCAGGCCAGCATTTTTTACGCAAAGGAAGGCCCCTGCTACCGCTGCCTGTTCCCCGAACCGCCCCCGCCCGGCATGGTGCCAACCTGCGCCGAGGGCGGCGTGCTGGGCATCCTGCCCGGCACCATCGGCAGCATCCAGGCCACAGAAGCCCTCAAACTGCTGCTCGGCATCGGCGATTCGCTCATCGGGCGGCTCTTGCTCTACAACGCGCTCGATCTGTCCTTCGATTTCGTCAACCTGCGCAAGAACCCCAAATGCCGGGTGTGCGGGCCAAATGCGGATATCAAGGAATTAATCGACTACGAGGAGTTTTGCGGCGTCCCGGGCCATGACCACGAAACCGGCTCGGCCGGGGCCGATTGGGATATTTCCGCGCCGGAACTTGCCGGCCGTTTAAGTGAGAATCCCCCGCTCCTGCTGGATGTGCGCGAGCCGCACGAATTACAGATTTCGACCCTG
>DAOUAZ010000121.1:0-18088 GCA_034432975.1 Anaerolineales bacterium
ACGCCGCCCAGGCCATGTCCAACGAACGCGACCTTCCCAATTCCCATTTCTTCCAGGAAACTTTTGACCAGGCCGACATACGTGTTGATGTCATAGCGTTGTGAATCATGCGCCGTGTCGCCGAAACCCCATAAATCCAGCGAATAAGCGCGGAAAGACACGGAAGCCGCCTGCATGGCCGGCACCCAGTAGCGCCAGGAGCCAACCCAGCCGTGCAGGAAGACGATTGGACGTCCACGCCCAATCACCTCATAGTGAACAATCGCGCCTTCCAGTAAAATCGCGCTCATAATCTCCGTTTACTTCTGGTATTTTGCCAGGACAGCCTTGACCCGGTCTACCAGTTGGTCCGGAGCAAAGGGCTTGAGCAGGTACTCTTCGGCGCCTGCCGCGAGACCCTGCTCGATTTCATTCTCCTGTCCCTTGGCAGACAGGAAGATGACCGGGATTGCCGCGAGTTCCGGTTCAGATTTGATACGCTTGCAGGCTTCGTACCCGGTCAGTTTGGGCATGCGGACATCCAGCATGACCAAATCGGGGCGTTCCGACCTGGTGAGTTGGCAGCCTTCTTCTCCGTTGTTGCCGGTGATGACTTCATAACCGGCAAAGCGGAGGGTAAACGCTATCAGTTCACGGATATCGGGTTCATCTTCTGCGATGACAATTTTTGCCATGCTTACTCCTCAGGTTGATACGCCGGTATGGTAAACGAAAATGTGCTGCCCTGGCCCGGCACGCCTGTACTGAACATCCAGATTTTGCCGTGGTGCATTTCCACCAATTGTTTGACGATGGAAAGCCCAAGCCCCGTGCCGGGCGTGGCAAGCACCAGGGGGTCTTCGCCGCGGAAGAAACGATCGAAAATCCGCTCCTGTTGTTCGAGGGGAATCCCTATACCGGTATCTTTTACATCGATTTGCACCATGCCGTCGTTCGTTCGCAAGCCAACCTGGATTTTTCCATCGGCAGGGGTGTAGTTATAGGCATTATCTACCAAATTCTCAATCACCTGCCGGATGCGCTCGGTATCGGCCAGGGCGCGCGAGACGGGGTCTTCGGCAGTAACCGCAATCTCCACTGGTTTGTTTTCTTCCTGTGAACGCTGGATGAAGCGGGCGGCAACCTCCCTGGTCACTTCAACCAGGTCAACCGGCTGGATGGAGAGAGACACACGCCCGGCCTCGATTCGGGAAACATCGAGCAGGTCATTTACCAGGACGTTCAAACGTTCGGTATTGTTCTTGACAATCTCCAGGAAATGCGACTGGTTTTCGTTCAATGCACCGGCAGCGCCCATCAGCAGGATGTCGACATAACCACGAATCGATGTCATTGGGGTGCGCAGCTCGTGACTGACCGTTGCGACAAACTCAGATTTCAAACGGTCTACCTCGACTTCGTGGGTAATATCGCGGAAGATGGACACCGTGCCGAGGAATTCCTTATGCCAGATAACCGGGGAAAGGTGAACCAGCACCACCTGACCGGTTTCCAGGCTGATTTGTTCGGCATACATCTCGCCGGCATGATGCAAGTCGGGGCTTTGCGACCACTGCTGGACCGCTTTTACCCAGGTCTGGGTGGATTTTCCAAATAAACCAGCGAAGTTCTCCACCGGCCTGCCTGACACCTGGTCGGCGGATAGGGAAAGGATGCGCTCGGCAGAGGCGTTGACAAAAGAAATTTTATTGAGCGGGTCCGTGACCAGCACGCCGTCGGCGACTGCTTCGAGGATGGCGGTCTGGCGGCTGGCTTCCACCTGTTGCGAACGCAGCATGGAGCCCAGGCGCTCCGCCTGGTCACGGATGAGTTCATAGAGTTGGGCGTTGTTGATGGAAATGGCAACCTGCGCGCCAATCGCCCGCACCATTTCGAGCGAATCTTCTGTAAAGAAGCCGACTTTACGATGGAAAGCCATGATGGCGCCAATGATATCTTCGCCGACAACCAGCGGAGCCACGATTGCGCTGCGGTGGTCCTGGGAACTCTGCGAGATGACCCAGCGCGGGTCGAGGTACAGGTCTTCTATCAAGACGGGCTGGCGATTCTTGACCACCCAACCGGCCAGGCCCTCGCCAATCTTGAGTTTGAACGAAGACGATTTGCGGCTGGCGTGCGAGTCCTGGGTTACATAGCCGTAGCCAGCCCGATAGTTGAGCGTATTGTCCTCGGGATGCAGGAGCATGACGGTTCCCTGTTCAGCCCCAATGGCTTCATTCAGGAGCGACAGGGTGCGGCTCAAGGCGCGGTCGAGGTCCAGGCTGGCGGAAACCTCGGTCAGGATGCGCAGCAACGTCTCGGTGCTGCGCTGCTCGCGTTCGAGTTCGGCAGTGCGCTCGATGACGCGCTGTTCCAGCGTGAGGGCAAACTTCTGGGTCTCGGTGAGCAGGCGGGCGTTTTGGATGGCAACTGTTGCCTGGTTTGCCAGGGTGCTCAAGATTTGCTGGTCGTTTTCGCTATAAGCGTTGAGCTGGTAGCTCTGGGCCGACAAAGCACCAATCACATTGCCGCCCGAAACCATTGGCACGACAACAATGGAATGGGGCGCGCCTTTCTCGCCAATGATAACCCCGCCGCGCGCCTCGACCTCGCTGGATTGCAAGGTGAGGATTGGCTGGCCTGTAGCAATCACCTGCCCGGCAAGTCCCTGTCCAGACGGCAGGCGCACCCCGGAAATGCGCTGTCCCATATCCACAATGTATGCGCCATCGACTTCGTTCGTTTCTTCATCATGTAGGGCAACGATAAAGGCATCGACCGGCATGAGTTTCGAGGCCGCCTCATGCACAGCGCGATAGATGTCATCCGGGTTGAGGCTGGCCCCAATCTCGAAAGAGACCTGGTTCAGGATTGCCAGGCGTTCTGCCGTTTCCAGGGTAGATTGGTACAGGTCGGCATTTTCCATTGCAATGGCAGCCTGGTTGCCAATTGTACGCGCCAGGTCGATTTCATTGGATTTGAAGTGACCGAACTCGCTGCTCTGGATAGCAACGGCATAGAGGCTCTGGCTGCTGGAGATGGGCAGAATCAGCAGCGATGCCGTATCTTCCAGGAATTCGGAGAGGCCAGCCAGTTTGGCGTCGGCGCGGGCATCATCGGCGGCGTAAACGGTCAGGGTTTCGCGCAAATGGGTCAGGGCCGGTGAATCAGGGATGGAACGATAAATCGCCGGGCGGCCAATTTCGTCGGGCAAGACGGAAAGCAGCAAGGCGCGTTTGTCCTGGTCGAGCAGGAGTATCATCGCCCGATCGGCCCGCATAGCGGTCATGAGTTGGTTGGCCGCCAGCCGAAGCACCTGGTCAGCATTGAGCGAACCGGCCAGTTCCGCTGAAAACTGATTGAGCAGGGCCAATCGCTGGGAGCGTTCATCGAGTTCCGCCGCGCGCTGCACCGATTCCTCGAACAGGTTGGCGTTATCAATGGCGACTGCCGCCTGGCTGGCAAAGGTGGTGGCGAGTTGGACAATGTCGCTTTTGTAAAAATGGACATCGGTTTTCTCGGTTGCCACGACGCCAATTACCTCTCCTTTGGCAATCAACGGAACGCCCAACCAGGAGAGATGGGACGCCTCGACCAGGGTGGAAAAACGAGGGTCGGCCCGGACATCGCCGACCACTATCGCCTGGCCGGTGCGAATCATCTCATGAAACAAGAGGCTGTCTTCGATTTCGACGGTCAGGCCTTTACGCTCTTCGTTGTCACCGAAACCGCGCGCATCAGCCACCACCAACCTGCCATCAGTGCGCAGCCAGAGAATGGCGGTGTCGTAAGGAACGACCATCCCCATCCGGTCGAGCAGCGAAGCAACCAGTTCGTCACGCTGTAAACTGGAGGTTAGCGTCGCAGCAACAGAATTGAGGGCCTGGAGTTGGCCGGTGCGTTCCTGGGTCGCCTGCACCAGGCGGACGTTTTCGAGGGAGAGCGCCACCTGTTGTGTCAGAGAGAGCAACAAGGCTTCATCGTCTGGCCGAAATGCCGATTGAGCGTTGAAATTATCCAGTACCAGGAGACCAATATTCTGCGCGCCGGTTTGGATGGGAACGAGCAGGCTCGAAACCGGCAGCCGCCCGCCCGTTGCCTTTCGATACTTAAGCAGGTTTTCGGCAGGCAGGTTATAGTCATTTGCAAAATTGACTTCATCCACCCGGCGCGGCAGTTTTTCCATGAACACGCGGCCAGGCAAACCTTCGTTGAGGTGATAGGTGATGCCGAGGATGCTTTCATCGTCGATGTAATTCATGGCAGAGACCGGCACCAATATTTCCTCGCGCGCATCCCACTGCAGCACTACGCCAGCGTGCGCAGGAGCAACCACGCGCAGGGCGCTTTGCAGCAAGGACTCCAGAATCTGGCGAGGGTTCAAACCGCTCAATTGGCGGCTGAAGTCGAGCAGCAGGTTCACTTCTTCCAGCCGCTGCCTGGTTTCGTTGAGCAGGCTGATGTTCTGGAGGATAACCGAAACCTGGCGGCTTATCTGGAAATAAACCTGCCGGTCTTCGGCAGACATCACAGGCATGGTTTCCGTATCAATCGCCAGCACCGCGGCAATCGTCTTTTTATTAATCACCACCGGAATAGCAATAAACGATTTGGCGTGCAAACTTGTCAGGAAAGGCGTATCGTGCCAGGTTTCATCTTCGTCCAGGTTGATGGAAAGCATGGTCTCACCCGATTGCAGGCAGGCGCGCAGAGGATTGCGCTGACCAAATAAGGCTTGCGGGTGAGCGCCGGCTGGCAAATTCCCAAGCGCGTGAACGATGCGCGGCCCATCGACGGTATCGCGGGCGACCATCGAAATTGACATATCGAAACTGGTTAAAACCTGCTGTCCCAGAGTCATCAGCGCGGAGGACGAGTCAAACTGGCGGCTGATGGCCTCCGTCAATTGCAGACCAGCGCGAATGTGCCGGGCACGCTGGGTCAGGTTTGTCACCGAAACGGTGTGGTCGATGTCTTTTTGCAACAAAACAGGCAGGCTGCGCTGGCTGAAGGTCAACAAATTCTTTTCGCGCGTTACCTCTTCCGACAAGGTCAGGATACGTTCCTGAAAGGCTTGGAGGTCCCGTCCGCTGACAATCGTCAAGGCGGCCTGGGTGGCATACGCTTCCAGGGTTTCGATGGTTACTGTATCCGGGCGCATCCCATCGCGCGGCGCATCCACGCTGATGATGCCCAGCGGGTGGTCATTATTATCATAAATCGGGATGAGCAAAATATCATCAGGCTGCCAGGAGTTGGGAGCCTGGCCTCCATGCTCTATCACCGCTACAGTTTGCACGTCGCCAGGGATGACAGGCGGCTGGTCGGCGGGTATGAAGTACAGGCTGTTGATTTCGAACTCGGGTTTCATCAATTGCGAAATGCTCGTCCAGGGCTGTTGGTGGGCCTGGAGTTGCGAAAAGGTCTGTAAATCAAAACCGGCCCCGGCAACGCGGGTCAGGATGCCGGTCTGCAAATCATTCAAACTAATCAAGACAACGTTGAACGGCGTGGCTTTTTGAATTCCCTGCGCTATCATTTCCAGGGAAACTTCGAGGGAATAACCGGCGCGCAGGCTTTGTAATGTTTCGGTTAACTGCTTGAAAGACGCAGAACGGCGGCGGAATAGTTCCATGCGGTGCTGCTGTTCCCGATAACTCAAGGCTGTTTGCAGGGCAATCGCCGCCTGGATGCCGATGTTTTTAATCATCTCCACGCGCGCTTCGTCGAAGTGACCTGCCTGCCCGGCATGGAGTTCGATGAAACCGAGGGTCTCATCCTGGTGACAAATCGGCGCGACCAGGACGGAACGGACGCCCGCGTGAAGAAGATTCTCGCCGGTCAATTCTTCGGCCAGGACCGGTTCTCCAGAGGCAAGGCTTTGCCTGACGATGCCGCGCGTGGCGTCACTCACTGCATGGCCGAGAAAAAACATCGCGGAGCGACTCTCGATATCGGCACGGCCAGGCTCGTGCAACAACGCCGTACCGCATTCTACTTCGGCAACCCGCAGACTTTCTTCATACACAACGCGCATCAATTCTTCGAGACCGACAGCCGCATTCAATTCACGCACAATGCGCGCCATCACGGTTACATAACCGGCTTTGCGGCGCAGTACTTCGTCCGTCTGACCGGCATGGCGCGTGTTTTCGATTGCCACCGCAATCTGACTGGCAATGGTCGAAGCAATCTGCAAATCGGGGGGGCCGAACATATCCTGGCGCCGCCCGCCAATCATCATTTCGCCAATTCCCTGTCCGCGCACGATGAGCGGCACGGCGAGTGCCGATTCCAGCGACAAGCGGCGCGCCATTGCCTGGTAAAGCGGCAACACGCGCCTGTCTTTGGACAAATTACCGGAGAGGAAGGGCCGCTGGCTTCCAGCAACGGTCAGGCGATAGGTGGACGGTTTGACAACAATTCGAGACAGCGAATCAAGCAGTTCTTCGGGGACGCCAAACGCAGAAGGGATGTGGGCATGCATCACACCCTCGCCCTCATCCAGCAGGAAAACCGCCCCTGCTTCGGCCTGGAGCAACTGGGAGAGTTCTTGTAAAGAATAGGTGATAATTTCGTCAAGCGTGGCGGTCGAACTCACCAGGCTGGCAATACGACGCAGCGATTCAGCGCGCTGGTTACGCTGGCGCGCCTGTTGCACGAGCAGGGCATTATCGATAATCGCCGCAACCTGATTGGCAACGATGTTCAAAAGGCGCAATTCATCCTGTGAAATAGCCTGGCTGCCCTGGCGATGATTGGAGAGCTGTAAATACCCCAGGAAACGACCCGCAGAAAGCAGTGGAATCAGGGCCGTATCGCGCATCGAGGCAGCCTGGGCCAGGTCCTGCAAACCCAACTCAGCCCATACCGCATCCTGACTGGCATCCAGAGTCATGATGACTTCCTGGCTCAAAATACGCTGTTCTGCCGGGCTTTCGGGCCGGATGGTTGTTTTATAAATCTGAACAATGTTGTTCGGCAAGCCATGAAACGGCATTTGCCCTTCCAGCGCGCGCCGCTGTTCATCGTACAGCAAAAAACCCAGGATTTCGACATTGAAAAGAGGGGATAAACCGCTGACCAGCCGCGAGAATAAGTCTTTCAAATCGCGCAGCGAACCAACCGCCTGCGAAAGGTTGGTCAGCCCGAACAACTGCGCGTTCCAGCGCTGCTGTTTTTCGTACAGGGTGGCATTCCGCAGGGCCACGGCGGCCTGTCCCGTGACGAGTTGCAGGATATTCAGGTCTTCATCTGAAAAGCTGTTGACGGGAATCACACCCACTTCCAGCGTGCCGACCAACAGGCCATAAGCAATCAGGGGCAGGCCAATATAAGACCCCATCGGCGGTACGCGGCTGCCAAACGGGTCGTACCTGACCTCGGTAAAAGAGCGCGTATCTGGAACGAAAAGTTCTTTGCGTTGGGCTATCAGGAAACCGGCGTATTCCCCAAACTGGTTGCTGCTTTCACGCTGGAGGGTGCGCGCTGCCCCGGTTGCATCACTCATGCGATAGGGAATGAGCGACTTGGTGCTTTCATCCCAAACTTTTACTTCCAGGAAATCCGAGGCAACCAGCCTTTCGACGTTGACCAGGGTGGCCTGGATGGTTGCTTCCAGGCTCAGGCTGCTCGCAATCGCCTGTCCAAACTCGGAGACGGTTTTGAGCGCCGCGCCTGGAATGACATCGTCCTGCTGTGATTGTCCCAGCCCCAGGGAGCTTTCCGTCCGCCGAATAGCCAGGAGGGTAGCCGGGACCGTTCCCGGAACGCGGTATGAAATCGCATCGACGAGTTTGCCATTAATTGAAAAACGCGCCTGACCTTCAGCGGCGCATAGTTCAAGGAACCTCTCGCTTGGCCTGACCCGGCGGGCCAGGCGTTCGAGGTGGGGAATTTCCCCATCGAATAACTCAAACCACTCACGAGCCTGGGGATTCACATATCGAAACCTGCCGCCCGCTTCGACAACCAGGATGGCATCATTGTGCGCTTTTTGCTGGATGAAGGCCAGCTGCTGCGCCGGCTCCTGGAAAACAGGCCGAAACCTGGGCACCAGAAAGCGTAAGAGGGCCCAGACTATTAATATCAATAACAGTCCGACCAGGAGAAAGCCGACGCTCAAAAGAATCTGGCCTTGCGGCATGACGGCATCTCTCCTGCCTATGCCCTGGCCGCCGTCCCGGCATCCTGGCGGCGCGCCTCGGCAGCCAGTTCGGTAATTTCACGAATATCGGCAAATGAAGTCTGGGATGGCGATACCAACCCAATAGCCAGGGTCATGAGTGGGAATTGCTCGCTCTGCCCATCGGGGCCAGGCGCGAGGATAAAACCTTGCTGACGGTCGATAAAGTTGTAATGGGTTTGCACTTCCTCTGCAAAACGTTCTTTCAGCCGGGTTCTCACCCCGCTCGAAGCGCCTTCCCTCGTAATGATGATGAAATTATCACCTCCGGCATGGCCGACAAAATCGGCAGGGGTTCCCAGTTCATCCAACACTTCGCCAATCATCATGCCGGTAAAACGAAGGACATCATCCCCGGCAACGAACCCATACACATCTTTGAACGGCTCGAAATTATTGATTCGAATATCGAGGAAGGCCCAACCGGTCTCGCGGATAATTTTGCGCAATTGTTCTTCGATAAGGCGGCCCGCTGGCAGGCCAGAACGCGGGTCCGTCAGACTCTCTCGCTCCGAGCGGCGGATGGCGCCCTGAACGCGCAACTTTAGTTCCTCGATGTCGAACGGTTTGGTGATGTAATCATCCGCGCCCAATTCCAAACCCTGCAAGCGGTCGCTGCGCTCATCCTTCTGCGTCAGGAAAATGACAGGAATGTGGCTGGTGCGCGTATTCGTCCGCAGGGTGCGGCAAACTTCATAGCCGTCGATATCAGGCAACATGATGTCCAGCACTATCAGATGCGGCAGCGCGTGCCGCGTTTTTTCGAGCGCATCGGAACCGCGCATGGCCGTATCGACATCATAGCCCAGGCCGCTGAAGTATATCTTCAGCATGGTGGAGATATCGATATCGTCTTCCACGATCAACAGGCGGGCTTTTCCCATAACGAGCCTCCCATCATGATTGGCGCCGCGCTTTTTTTGCGTTACGGCGCACTGCTTCGATTTGTTCAGGTGTTACCGCGCGCTCGAAAGAGCGAAACCCGCTCAATCGAAAACCGTGCTTTGCGGCAATTTGAGAAATTTCTTCTACGCGCGCGCGGCTAATTTCCTTGCCAAGCGTGTAATCCTCGAAACGGCCCTCCAGTGCCAGAGCCATTGTCTCCGCCATGCAGGCATACGATTTGCCCGGCGGGAAACCAAAGTTAAAGTGGAAATCAACGGGGCCTGGCACATCAACCATGCCGCCGTCAATCACTAATATATCATCCCGCGCCACAGCCACCATTGCAGATACATCACGGGGGCGGGCCACATCACACACGACCGCGCCAGGCCTCAGGTCTTCAGGACGAATAATATCATGAACGGCGCTGGTGACGGTCAGGATAAGTTGGGCGCGCCGCAAGACATCCATCGATGTACTGACGTGCAACCTGGCCTTCGCGGTTGGCTGCCATCGCTCACGCAAGGCCTCGAGCGCATCGGCGCGGCGTCCTATCAAGTATAACTCACCTACCGCATCTGCGAGAAGTTCTGCGCAGACTTTTCCTATCGCGCCGGTTGCCCCAACCACAGCGGCGGTAGCGCATGAGATTGGAATACCCATTATATCAGCAGCCTTCTCCACCGATTCGACCGCCAGCGAAACGGTGTAAGAGTCCCCGGTTGTGACGGGAACATCCAACCTATTCGCAATGGTAATACCCGCATCACCGATGACAGAGGTAAAAGCGCCCAAACCCAGGATGTCTGCGCCCAGCCGTTCGGCCAGTTTCCCCGTTTCGATAATTTTCCGATACACTGTTTTTTCCGGCAACTCCAACATTCTTTGCGGCGTGTATGGACAGGCAACGAACCAACCTTTGATTTGCTTGCCTGTAGTCTCGGAGGTGATGCCCTCGATTTCAGAGATATAGACCGGTGGGAAAAACGTCGAAAAGAAGTTTATCTGGCGTTCGCTGAGCAGTTTTCCTAAGAGCGGGTATTTTCGGCTGACATCGCGTTTTGGGTCAATGGGATGAATAATAAAAGCAAAGGTGTCCATGAATTACCAGGATTCTAATCCCTCATTTTCTTCATCACGGGGATATAAACGCACATGGGCATTGGCGTTGCGCATCTTGTGGTGGTCGCTATCCTCGTACTTAATATCTTTATCGATAATGCGACGGTCTCTCGACGCCGCCAGGACCACATCCGACTCAATGGTACGGGCAGGGAAAACAATCATTCCAGCGCCAATCCGACAATTATGTCCAACCGCACCGCCCAACACGGGCCGGTTCGATACTTTGAGTTCATTGCGCCCATCGAGGGCTTTGATAGGCGCAGGTATCAGATTATAGTCGGTAAACGTCGAGCCAGCACCAATGAAGGTGTTGCGCCCCACGACGCACATCTGCAAACAGGTATTTTGGGCAACCATCGAATGGTCCATAATCGTGGTCATAAACAGGGAAGCCCGAAAGGGCAAGAACGTGCCATTGCCTACGACCGAGAGCATCAGATGGCAGCCTTGCGAGATATTTACATTATCGCCAATCGTGCAGTTTTCGATGACTGCGCCAGCGTTGATGGTAACCCCATTCCCAATCGTTGTAGGTCCGTGAATAACGGCGGTAGGGTCGATGATACAATTTTTGCCAATTGTTACCAGGGATGAACATTCCAAGAGTTGCTTGCCTTCGTAAAGGGCAGTCGCCAGGATTTTCAATTTGAAAGCCAGGTCACTATTCAGACGTGTTTCGAAACGCAAACCACGCGCAAACAACCCAAAGACACCATCTACGATAAAGACGTGTGCCCAACAATCAATCGCCATCAATGCCCGGCGTGGCACCTGGTACACCAGGTCTCCCCGCTGGTCGGCCATATAGGTGGGAACATGATAGTACCCCACTTCTTTGGCCTGCATATCGATTACAAGCGGGTCGACATCGGCCTCGGGGCCGTTGGGGTAATACCACAGGTCAGCCAGGTAGAGATTTCCCGCCGGGGTATACGAGACGGAAAGCGGCAGGGCGTGTTCCCGAAAAGCGGGGTCGTCGATTGAGAATGCAGCGCGTACAGGCCGCCCGCGCCGTTTTGCCAGGGAGATGAACTCGGCAATGTAATGCTCGTCGAAAAACAAGTTGTCACGATACACCAACATCGGTTCTCGCAGCAACGGCAAGCGTTGATGAGGCAAAAGTTCGAGTTCCCGCGTGGTGTATGGAGCCAGGATATTTTTCTGCCATAACCAGAGAGGCTGGGCCTGGATTGCCAGTTCACGGGCTGTAACGTTGAAGGGCGGAATTTTCCGGGGAGCCTGCAAAATTATCTTCAACATACGTCAACTCATGGGGGTCTTTTCAATCAAGATTGTACACGCTGAATCACCGCAGGCGAGGCAGGCTGTTTCTTCGACTCGGTAGAACTTTCCGCCGCTCATCCAATAGAGTGATTCTTGCAACAGTCCCACCGCCATCTGGCAGCACGGACTGTCGGCTGTGCGTTGCCAGCAAAGCGGGCAGCGCTCGATGTGCCACAGAAGGACCTTATCCCTGTCTTCCAGCCGGACGCGTTGGTCACTATGCTTGTTGAAAATCTCCGCCAGCGCGGATGCGCCAGCGTTAAAGCGGGTCTGGGCAGGGAGCAGCCGAAAGGTCAGGTCGGTTAAGCCATGCAAAGGTCCAAATTCACGCAGGCCATGCTGGAAACAGGCCCGGCCAATGCGCAAGGCAACCCCCCGGCCACCGTGCGGCCCGTAAAAACCCTCCAGCGCGCTATGCAGTCCGCTGATGGAATCGAAGGAAAGTTTCTGATTATATTGTTGGCGCGAAATGCCGTCGATTAAATCCGTCAGGGAAGCCAGGTTCAGGATTGCATTGACCCCGTTTCGCCCCAAAATCTCTTCCATCGCCTGGAGAATGATTTGTCCCATGCGGTCAGGGTAGCAGAATTGGCAGGCAGTCATCAGGTCGGATTCGCTTCCTCATCCAGGAATGATTTCAGGTTTTCCATAAAATCTTGCGGCGTGTCCAGCATGACAAAGTGCTGGGCGCGTTCCCAGCGAACAATTTTTGCGCCGGGAACGCCCTGGCTGAGCGGCTGCCATTGCCGGGGATGAACGATATTGTCCCGGTCGCCATACATTCCCATTACAGGAATTTTGACCTGCGACAGCATGGGACGCAGGTCGGTGCGGCGCAGGGAGGCGATGCTGCGCAGGAAAGACTCGATTGTCGTGCTGGATAAATCCTTGTCCATCATTTCAGGGAAACGCGGGTCGGCGCAAATAAAAGGGGATGCAATTTTCATTGTTCCCCGGAATGCCCACATCATATTGAAGAGCATAAATGCAATAAACCGATACCCGGCAAGTTTGAGCGGAATCGCCAGCGAACTGCCAACGATGGGGGAACCAATGACAACCACCTTCCTTGCCCGGTGTGGGTATTGGATTGCGACAGACAGGCTGACCGTGCCACCCATGCTGTGACCAACCAGTGGGGCCTGGGCAATTCCCAGGCGGTCCATGAACTGGTCAACCAGGCTGACGAAATCCTGCACTGCATACGTGTCGCGTTTTTTGCCTGATTCTCCAAATCCCCAGAAATCGAGGGCATAGGTGCGATAATAGCGGCCCAAATAGGCCATAGTTTCCTGCCAAAGTCCCCAAGAGCCCAGCCAACCGTGTAATAAAATTACCGGTCGGCCACGCCCATAGACCTCATAATGAACGATGCCCTGGTCAGTAGTAATCGATGACACGTTGTTCTTCGCAACTTCTTATTTATCCCCGCCATCCATCTCGGCTAGAATGCTGTAGAGCAACTCAAGCAGGACGTTTTTGACGGTGGCTTTATCACTGGCAACGCAAGGCAGCAGTTTGACCTTGCCATCCAGCCGCAAGGCGTGGCGCATGTCGTCGATGTCCCAGGCATCGGCCATATCTTGTTTGTTGGCGGCGACGACATAGGGAGTAGGCGCATAAGCGCGGAAGGTTTCGAGGATGGAACGCGCTTCGCGGAAGGTTTCAGGGCGGGTACTGTCTACCATGACGATGAAACCCAGCATTCCCTCCGAAAGGATTTCCCACATGAAGTCGAATCGCTTTTGCCCCGGGGTGCCAAACAGGTAGAGTACCAGGTCTTCATCCACGGTAATGCGGCCAAAGTCCATGGCAACAGTGGTTGCATTCTTGACTGCGCGTTCCCCGTCGGCTGAAACTTTTCGTTCCGTTGAGACCACATCGATTTCACTGACAGAGCGGATGAATTCCGTCTTGCCAGCGCTGAAAGGGCCTGTGACCACCATTTTTACGGTCTGCATAATGCCTCACCCAAAAAAAGAATTTTTTAAATAGACCGGATTCGCGTAATTAAGCGATTGACCAGGGATTTTTGCTCTTCGCGGTTCTGGACTGTGACTTGTGGACGGGCCCGGTCAACAGACACCGGCGCGCCTTCGGGCCGCACAACTTCAACCAGGCCGGCCTGCAAAAGGCCGTAAACAATCCGGCGGATTTCCAAGTCGCTCATCTTGGCGGCGGATGCTATTTGCTGGATGGTATTGCGGGGGTTGATGTATGAAACCACGCGCCACTCTTCCACGCTCAAATTCATTTTCTGCATGGACGTGCCAGGGCGTTCGATAAATTTAAGCGCCATATCGAGGCTGGGAATTTCATCCTGTAACTGTTCCCATTCACGCAGTTGGCGTGCGCCCTCGATAATCAGGTTTTCCAGGTCGAGCCGCACGGTAATCCGGTCTTCGGGGGGCGTCATATCGTTCTCGAAGCGGAAAGAGCCCTCTACCCAGGTGAATAAACGCCGCACGACATCCGTAAAATAGGATTGCAATGAATTCAGGATGTCATCCTGAGACATGTAGCCGGCATTGATGAGCAACAGGCCGAGCTCCTTATCGCTGACCTGTACAGCGCGGGTCTGGATTGCCCGCAGTTGGCCGGTTGTCAATTTACTGGAACGATGCAAAACCGATGCCAGCCGGCTGTCTTCCTGCCCAATTTGCGCGTGGGCAAGTTTGCCATCTCGAAAAGCCACCTTTGCGGCTTCGGCTGGCCCCTCAATAACCAATGTGCCTGTTTTATGGGCTAAATTGATAAGGTTTAATAATTGCGTAACCGTAAAATCTCGAAGGTTCCCGCGGAGCGCCATGAGTCATCTCGCCTGATTAGGGTAAATGGATGCTACAGAGATTATACATGCAAGACAATTGTGTGTAAATACGATGACGTAGTTGATAAGGAATTGATAGGTGCGCATAAATTTAGCAGATGGAGCGTGGTTTTCCCGCCAAACACGAAAAATCCCGCGCGTGGTGACGCGCGAGATTTTTTACAATGGGCGAACCCAGCCGCTATTGCCAGGCGCTGGGGCCGGTTTTGCGATAACTCCTGGCGAGAAGTTCCAGGTCAAGTACGTTGACGATTCCGTCATTGTTCAAATCGGCGGCTGCGGGAGAGGCCAGGTTGTAGTTCATGCCAATCGTCAGGGCGTCGAACTGGTCGATGACATGGTTGCCGTCGATATCGCCTGCCAGCAGGTTGACCGGGGCCAGCGCCATAACCTGCCCTGGGCTAAGGGATGCCATCCCCTGCGCATTCAGGAAACCGCTGGCAGTTGCGACGACGGTATAGGCCCCAGCGGGCGCATCCAGGCTGAATGCGCCATCCGACCCCACAACAGTCGAAGTGGCGAGCGCATTTTCGTTATCGTACAAACTTACCGTTACTGCCTTGCTGGCGTAAACCTGGCCTGTCAATGTGCCAGGAGAGTCTGGCGAAATGGTGGGCAAAGCGATGGGCGTAGAAGTGGGTTCCAGGGTTGGCGTAAAAACAGGAGTGGACGATTCTTCCGGCTCTAACGTCGGTGAAACATCAGGCATGGGGGTCTGCGTGGGTTCCGGCATGATGGTCGGCGTCGGCCAGGTAACGGAAGTGGGCGTGGGCTGTGGGCCGCTGCCCCGGATGGTCAATGCAGCGGGGATGTAATCGATACTGGTCAAAACCCGGTCGCCTTTGGAGATGCGCGCGCGGCACTCCAGCACAATCTGCCCGGCCTGCAAGCCCTTGACGTTGTACGTAAACGCTGGGCCGCCTCCAGCGGCCCGGCTGCCCTTGCTGCCCGCGATTGCCACGATGAACGTTCCATTTTGCGGGCCGTTGACGGCCATCACCGGGTCGGGGCCGAAAAGAGCGGTGGCTGAATTGATGCTGACATCGACCAGACTGGCATCATAGGTGCAGGTAAATTCGGTACTTGTATATCCCTCGGCAGGCACATTGCCCAGACCGACGGTCGCCAGCGTGGAGCCGCCGACGTCAATGGCTGGCAGGGCGACTTCGGTATACACATACGGCCCGCTGGGCAGGGGTTGTTCTTGCTTACGCGCAATCAGGTTGTAAAAGCCTTGCCCGGCTTTTGGCTGGATTTGGACGAAATAACTCCCGGCAGGTTGGGTGGTTTCGAGAACGCCGGCCGTACTGCGCGCGATTTCGCTTCCGCTGGAATCGAGCAGCAGCACAAGCAGGGACAATCCGCCGGTATTGGAGGTCGCAGTCAGCGTGAAGGTGGCTGCGCCGGTCAAATTAAGCGGCCAGCGTTCGTAGCGGGCGGCATCCACGCTGCCGGTGTAGAGAACATCCCACAGGAGCGGCTCGCGCAGGACAATTTGCAAACCGGGCAGGTTCATCAGGGGACGATACGAGCCGAGTTTGACCCCGTTTTTCGTAAAGGTCGTCCAGTTCAAAATCGGGACATACTCGAACAGCCAGCCCGCAAAAGTGACGTTGCGCATGTTGGGACGCACTGAAAAATGCAGGTGCGGCTCCCCCTCCCCAACGTGGGGCAAACAGTAGGGCTGCCCCAGGCCATCGGCAATCACCGCCAGCCGTTGATTGCGATAAACTGCATCGCCCACCCTGACCTGGATGTTGGCGAGGAACTGGTATTCCGAACTCCAGCCGTTGCCGTGGTCGAGTTTGAGATGGCACCAGCCGACTTCTGTTACCGTCCCGGCGGCTGCGGCTGTGACCCAGAAGTTGGATGTATCTACCCCGGTTTTGATGCCGTTATAGGGCGCGAAATCGACTGCCCCGCCGTTCATGTAATGGTGCGGGCTGCTGCGCGGACGCTTGAAACCGTTATCGAAGCCATCCAGCGCGACCCAGGCTTTGCCCTGCTCCCAAGGGAGTTGGAACATCTCGACCGGCGGAATCGATGCTACAAATTGGGCGTTCGCGCTACCCACCGGCAATACTACAGCAAGACAAACCAACAGCACAACAACTCGAAGGAATTGGTTGGATTTCATAAGTCTACTCCTGTTACCCTTGCCGTTGATGCCGCCACAAATCTATCCATGCAAGCAAGGTGATAGTATTTACTCCGCAGCGTTTGCGTCGAGCGCGCAAATCTCGTAGCGCGGCGCTTATGTCATTGAAGTTGCGGAATAAATTCCGCGTTACGCATCAAGACTCAAACACAAACAGGGCGCTCTTTCCCAGGCGAACCACATCTCCCGGCTTGAGAGGCGCGGAGCCTCGCCTGACGGCCTGCCCGTTGATGAAGGTTCCGCCGCCCAGGTCCATCAAATAGTATGCGTTGTTATTGGTAAAGATTTTCGCGTGATGTCCGTTGATGTTGGGGTCGTCGAGGCAAATATCGTTCCTGGGGTCGCTGCCAATCAGGCAAGGCACTTTGTTCAGGATGAAATTCTTACCGGCCTGCGGTCCGCGCTTCATCTGCACGCTGGGATGTTGGGATAAAGCGGCAGCCTTGACCACGGCCGTCGCCGGTTTCTTGCGAAACAAGACAAAACCTCCCACCATGCCGCCGACCAATAGCGCAGACACCAAACCAATCACCCAGCCAGGGATTGACTTTTGGGGAACGGCCGGGGGGTCGAGCGGCAGAATGGAACCCGCTACCGGCACGAAGGCTTCCTGCGCTCCTTTTTCCATGCTAATCGACATCGTCACGGTTGTTTCACCCAAGGTCACGCCGGTTAGCGGGACGGCAAATCCCGATTGGTTGCGGATGGCAAGCGCGGCGCTTTCCAGCGTCAAGTTGGTTTCGCAGCCTCGCAGGGCGGTAAAACGGATTTCTGCCAGGATGCCGTTCACTACCTGAGGCGTAGTGCTGGCATACGAGCCATCCACCAGGCCGGTTAGCTGCGGGAGGGGCAGGCCGTTCATGCCGGGAACGGTGCTGGCGGCATTGACCGGACGCAGGCAGGCGGGGTCGTAGCGCACCTGGAAGGTAAATCCCTGGATAGGCGTAGCCGAGGCGGCATTGACGGTCACGACGACCGTTTCGCCGCTTTTATAGGAGGTGGCGCTGGCAGCCAGCCAAATGCTTTCGGTGCCCTGGGCATTGGCGTTCAAGACGAGCGAGAAGGAAAAAATAATGGCAAAGAAAAATGCGGTCAATGATTTCATGGCGCAACTCCGGTTCAATCAATGGGGGCGCACCGTTTCGTGCGCCCCCATTGATTCGCGGTGACGCTTACTGCCAGACCAAAGGCCCTGTTGCGCGGTAGTTTTGCGCCAGGAGTTCCAGGTCAAGGACGTTGATAACGCCATCGCCATTCAAATCGGCGGCTTCGGGAGAGGCTGCATTGTAGTTCATGCCAATCGTCATGGCGTCGAACTGATCGATGACGTTGTTATTGTCGATGTCGCCCGCCAGGAGGGCGATGGCCGGCATTCCGACCACACCGCCATCCGTCACAGAGACCGTCCCTTCAGCGCCGAGGAAGCCAATCGCGCCGGCAAAAATCTTGTACGTCCCAGCCGGAACGGTCAGGCTGAAGGTTCCATTGGGATTGGCAAGCACCGAACCAGCAACCGATTCATCTGGATTGGTGAGAACAACCAGCACCGGTTTGCCTGCCAGCACCTGACCGGAGACTGTCCCGTCTTGGGGTTCAGGGGTTTCGGTGGGTTCAGGGGTTTCAGTCGGGACAGGTGTTTCGG
>DAOUAZ010000122.1:0-6223 GCA_034432975.1 Anaerolineales bacterium
TTTCGGTATTCATCCAGTCACAGGCGCGTCGCGATCACGTATAACCAATTGCGGAACGAACCGCTTCCATCGAACGATTTGATTTTGCCCCAGGCGCGGAGGAAGATCTCCTGCGCGAGGTCTTCGGCGTCGTCGAGCGAACCGCTCAGGCGGTAGCAATGGACGAGGAGCGGTTTGCGGTGCGCCTCGACAAGCGCGTTGAAGGCGTCTTTGTCGCCTGCGCGGGAGGATTCCAGGAAGGATGGATCGGGGGGAGGCGGGGCGGGCATGAGCCTGGTTATAGCAAAACGCGGAGATGACCAAAATCTCCGCGTTATCGTTTACAATCGCTTTCATGTTTGAATTCGACCTCACTGCCAAAAATGGACGCGCCCGAACGGGCCTCTTCCGCACCCCGCACGGCGACCTGCAAACCCCGGTCTTTGCCCCGGTCGGCACCCAGGCCACCGTCAAGACGCTTACGCCCGAACATCTCAAAGAGATTCGCGCCTCGCTGGTCTTGTCCAATACCTATCACCTGTACCTGCGTCCCGGCGATGAATTGGTACGCGAGATGGGCGGACTGCACCACTTCATGCAATGGCCCAACCCCATGCTGACCGATTCGGGCGGGTTCCAGGTCTTTTCGCTCTCGAACACGCGCAAAGTGGATGAAGACGGCGTGACCTTCAAGAGCCACATCGACGGTTCGACTCATCGCTTCACGCCCGAACGTTCCATCCAGATTCAGAACAACCTGGGCGCGGACATTATCATGGCTTTCGATGAATGCGCCGACCCGAACGACCACGCCTACATCAAGCAAGCAATGGAACGCACCCACCGCTGGGCTGAACGTTCGTTAAATGCGCATGGCCGCAGCGACCAGGCCCTGTTCGGCATCGTCCAGGGCGGGGTGAACCCGGAACTGCGCGCCCAATCTGCCGAGTTTATCGCCTCGCTGCCCTTTCCCGGCATTGCCATCGGCGGGCTGTCGGTCGGCGAGACCAAAGACGAGATGCACCGCACGCTGGATGTCGTCACGCCGCTGCTGCCGGAGAACAAACCGCGCTACCTGATGGGCGTCGGCACGCCCGAAGACCTGATTAACGGCGTCCTGCGCGGGGTCGATATTTTCGACTGCGTCCTGCCGACCCGCCTGGCCCGCCATCATGCCGCTTTCAGCCCGGAGGGCCGCCTGAACCTGATGAACGCCTCCTACGCCCGCGATGAGCGTCCCATCGACAAGACCTGTGACTGCTACACCTGCCGCACCTTCACGCGCGGCTACATCCGCCACCTGATTGTGGCAAAAGAACTGCTGGCCGGGACATTGATTTCCATTCATAACCTGCGGGCATTGATACGGCTGATGGAACAGATTCGCGCCTACATCGCCGAAGGCTCGTTCGAAGCCCACGCGCCAGAGTTATTGAAACAATGGCATGGAAATGCCAAAAGAACCTCAACCACAAAGGATACAAAGTAACACAAAAGAAAACCTTTGTGTTACTTTGTGCCCTTCGTGATAAAAAACCACGGAGATAACAAGTGAACATCTTCCACGCCCTCCTCCTCGGCATCATCCAGGGCCTGACCGAATTCATCCCCGTCTCATCCACCGCCCACCTGTTGATTGGGCAAACCCTGCTCGGCCTGCCCGCCAGCCCCGCCATGTTCTCCTTCCTGGTCATCGTCCAGCTGGGGACGCTGGTGTCGTTGTTTGTGTTCTACTGGAAAGACTTGCTTGCCATTGCCCAATCTGTGCTTCGATTTCTGCCATCGGTCACGAAACCGCGCAACACCTGGAACGTGACGCCTGACACCCTCCTCGGCCTTTACATCATCATCGCCACCATCCCCGCGCTGCTGGCGGGTTACCTGCTGCGGGACGCGGTGGAGACCCTGTTCCGCCAGCCCATGCTGCAAGCGGCCACCCGCCTGTTATCAGCGGCCATCCTGCTGACGCTGGCCGAGTCGCTCACCAAAAAGAACCGCAAACTTGAATCGATGACCTGGTTGGATGCGCTCATCGTCGGGTTGTTCCAGAGTATCGCGGTCTTTCCCGGGGCCTCGCGCAGCGGAACGACCATCAGCGGCGGGATGTTCCGGGGCTTCGACCGGCCCTCGGCGGCGCGCTTCGCCTTCCTGATGTCGGTGCCGGTCATGCTGGCCGCCGGGGCGTATGAACTGCTCGATGTGCTGCAAATGCCCGGTCTGGGCGCGTTCCTGCCCTCCCTGGCGGTTGGGTTCGTCAGCGCGGCCATCGTCGGCTGGTTCGCCATCCGCTGGCTGATTGCCTATCTCGGCAAGCGCTCGCTCTACCTGTTCGCTATCTACTGCGGGATAGCGGGAACGATTTCCCTGGCCGTTTATTTGTTGTGAACCACCGATTGCTTTTTCTCATCCTGTTCCTGACCGCCTGCGCCCCGGCTCCGGCAACGCCAGCCGCTGCCCCGCCGACGGTTGTCAGCGTGTACGCCAGCCCGGCGGCGGAACCCTGGCTGGATGATGTTTACGCCTGCGCAAGGGAAATAGCGGCTGTCATCCGTTTGTCCGCTTCCGAATCCGCTGCCGACATCCGCTTGCGCCTGGGCGAGCCGAAGACTCTCTCCACACCCGCTTACCAAATTGGCGCGGAGGACATTCTGGTCGTGACTCATAGCGAGAGTCCGATTCAGAACCTGACGGCGGACGAGGCGCGCGCGCTATTTTCCCAGGGGCAGGAAAATGTCGAGGTATGGGTATTCGCTTCCAGCGCGGATGCGCAGGAAGTCTTCGAGCGAGAGGTCATGCTTGGGACGCGAATCCTCCCCAAAGCGCGGTTGGCTCTCCATCCCAGACAGCTTTTAGATGCCCTGAACGCAGGGAGCAACGCGGTTGGTATCCTGCCTGGCCGCTGGATGAGCGAGGCAACGCGGGAGGTCTTCGCGCTGCGCGATGTGCCGGTGCTGGCCATCACGCCCGGCGAGCCGCAAGGAAGTGTAAAGGAACTTATCGCCTGCCTTCAACGCTAACGGCAGTGTATCAATGTGTAGATTTGGGTGTATCGGGACCGGATTGAGGGACAACCAGGCCAAAGCGCAGCACGAGGTATTGAGAGAAAACGCCCCAGGTGATAAGCAGATAGGCCAGAAGGTAGAGAATATCGACGAAGAAGGTTATCCAGCCGGTGGGCGAGACCCACTCATAAACACCCGATGTCGTAGCCCAAACATAGAGAGAATCAGACACTACAAACCCGAACAGACTCAACCAGGGACGGGCCAAGATGCCGCGCTTGAAGAAAAAAACCAGGAACAGCGCCGCGCTGCCAACAGCGAAATCGGCAATCGGGTAAAAATATTGAACAACATATTCCAGCGGATCGCCAGCCCAAAACGGGATGAAGAAACTCAATCCAATCACCAACGCCCAAATGACGATGGCTGCCCAGGTGGGCCGCCGGCTGCGATTGAATTCGAGCAAACCAAACTGCTCCAAAAGAGCGAAAGTAATAAAAATATAACTTCCGACCCACAGGATATCGGCAAAGGAAGAGCTGGGAACTTCGCCCCACAATATGTTATAGACAGCCCAGGCCAGTTCGGCTGCGGCCCAAAGCGAAAGGGCTACGGCAAATGGCACCCACACCCGACGGGGCGGTTCTCCTGGTTCGTAGAACATCACAACACGCAGGGCCACCAATGCGCAGACCAATGCGACCAAAACGGGAAGGCCGCTCAAGAACAAGAGATTGACGCTATCGCTAAACGGCTCAAAGAAATAGACAGTGTAATAGACGGCCAGGATAATAACTGAATACATACCTAGATAGAGGGTCAGGCGTTCTTTCGACAGGAGATTGGCAGTCATTTCATTTTTCCTGACTAAAAATTGAAGCCATAAAACCGGGCCAGGTTGATATAAAACGGGTTCAAAGGGTCCAGCGACTGTCTTTTAGCCGATTTAAAGAAATTGGAACCAACCACAGATTCCATTTGCGTATCCAGAAAGTCCAACAATGTTTTATACGCAACAACGGTATCAGACAAAGAAGCAAACAAGGTCTGGTCTTGCACCTGGGTCGATGTGGCGCTCAAATCACAATGATTCTTATGCGCAGTGTGCGCAAGGTTCCTGACCATCGAGTTAACCATCACTTTGCCGGTCAGGTAGCCATATTGGTTGAGCAAGGATTCACAGAAGTGTTCAAACAACACGTTCAGATGCAGGGCAATCCATGTTTCGGTTTGCAGCCCGCCCTTGTAGGTGGTGACGTCATAACGAGGGTCCTGCCAATAAGCCATCAGCGAGAGCGCAGAATCATCCAATACCACATCGGAACCATTGATGAAAACCGCGCGGCGCAGAGAAAGGGTCGATCCAGGAACCATTACATAAGCCCGGGTGTCATTCCACCGAAGTGCGACCACTGTGGCCGACTCTTGTTTTTCCAATTCGAAAAACAGGCTCTTCAACTCTGCGTTGTTTACCCCCCTGAGGGTTTCCTGCTCTTTTGTATCAAAACAAGCTCGCTCGAACAGCAAAAAACGCCCGGGAACTTTGAGGAGGCGCAAATGTCCCATCCGCAATGCTTCGAAGAAATCCGCGTCCTGGTATTTTTCTCCAGGAAAATGTCGTTTTTGGCGATTGTCCTTGAGTAAAATATCCCGGATGCTTCCATCCTGGATGAGCAGTTTTATCTCTTGACCTAACAGGAACGACACGATTCCCAAGCCTGTAAAGCCCTGGGCAAGGGCATGATTCACTATCTCTCTCATGTGCGCATGAGACAGGGTTCTTTCAGGGTCAGGATGGATTTCGGTTAACATCTCGCACGATTTTATCAAATTATTCCGTGTAGGTGTATTTCTGACTCTTCTGTAATTTCAAGTCAAGAAAGGAACCAAATATGGAAGAGCTGTTTGATTTTGGCGGGCCGATTGTATGGCGGCCTGCCCCTGAACAAATCGAAAAATCCCGACTAACAGAGTTCATGCGGTTGCACGGGATTGCCAGTTTCGATGAATTGTCGCGCCGCTCTACCGCAGACGTAGCCTGGTTCACCAATGCGGTATTGAAATATCTCGATATCCAGTTTTATGAACCATGCCAGCAGGTCGTCGATTTGAGCAGTGGTATCCAGTTCCCAAAATGGTGCGTGGGCGGCAAGATGAACATCATCCATAATTGCGTGGACAAACACCAGTATTCAGTCATCAGTGAACAGTTTTCAGTGATTTGGGAGGGGGAGGCAGGAGAGACGAGGAAGTTGACGTACCGCGAACTGTGCGTGGAAGTGAACCGTTGCGCCAACGCCCTGCGCTTCCTGGGATTGGGAAAGGGAGACGCGATTGGCCTGTTCATGCCGATGACGCCCGAAATCGTGGTGGCGCTGCTGGCAATTGCCAAAATCGGCGGAATTGTTCTTCCGCTCTTTAGCGGGTTCGGCGCGGGGGCGATTGTCTCGCGGATGAATGATGCCGGTGCCAAGGCGCTCTTCACGTCGGATGGCGCGTACCGGCGCGGGAAAGCGGTCGAGATGAAGCAGATTGCCGACGAAGCGGCAGCCCACATTCCCACGCTGAAACATCTCATCGTGACGAAGCGCACCGGGCAGCCGGTTGCGATGACACCGGGCCGGGATACCTGGTGGAGCGACTTAATCTCCCAACAGCCCGCCGAATCCCCAACCAAAATCACCGATGCTGAAGACGTTCTGATGCTGATTTACACATCCGGCACGACCGGCAAGCCGAAGGGCGCAGTGCATACGCATTGCGGGTTCCCGGTCAAGGCGGCGCAGGATATGGCCTTTGGGATGGACACCCACGCCGGGGATGTCTTTTACTGGATGACCGATATGGGTTGGATGATGGGCCCCTGGCTGGTCTTTGGCGCGCTGCTGCTGGGCGGGACGGTCTTCCTGTACGACGGCGCGCCCGATTTCCCGGCCCCCGACCGGTTGTGGCAACTGGTCGAGCGGCACAAAATCAACCAGTTGGGCGTTTCGCCCACCCTGATTCGTTCCCTGATTCCGCGCGGAGACTTGTTCGCGCAATACGACCTGTCTTCGCTGAAGTGTTTTGCTTCGAGCGGCGAACCCTGGAACCCCGACCCCTGGCTGTGGCTGTTCGAGCGGGTCGGCCAATCACGGATTCCCATCATCAACTATTCCGGCGGGACGGAAATCAGCGGGGGAATTGTTTCGGGCAACCCGCTCCTGCCGCTCAAGCCGTGCGCCTTTTCCGCGCCCTGCCCC
>DAOUAZ010000123.1:0-14987 GCA_034432975.1 Anaerolineales bacterium
CTCCCCCCATTTTCCGCGTAGTTCAGCGGAAAATGGGGGGAGAGTAAGAGAGGGGGGCAGTTGACGCTCTACTTCCTGGGCGACAGCCCAGCCGACGCCGTCATCTCCCAAAATGGGGTTTCCGAGTCCGATGATCAATGTTTTCATAGGTTAAATGAGCAGGGGCGCGGCGGATGATTTCAGGCTTGTGGTCTGGAATGCACCGCCGCGCCCCTACAAGCGTTGATTAGCAGAATTGTTTGACCACATCCACCACGTCACCATCTTCGGCGCGGATGGTGATTTCGAGCGGCATTTGGCCGGGCAGCGAGTGGGTGGCGCAGCCGAAGCACGGGTCGTAGGCCCGGAAGGCCATCTCGACCATGTTGAGCAGGCCCTCGTTGACCACCCCGCCCTTAATCAGGTTGCGGGCGGCCTTGTTGGTGGACATCTGAATCGGCGCGTAGTTGTTGGTGGTGCCGACAATCAGGTTGGCTTTGGTGACGACGCCGCGCTCGTCTGTCCAGTAGTGATGCGTCAGGGTGCCGCGCGGGGCCTCGACGATGCCCACGCCCTCGGTTGGGACTTCGGTCGGGACTCTGTGGACGTTGGGCGAGGTGATTTCGGGGTCAGTCGCCAGTTCGACCCAGCGCTCGGAGGCGTAGAGCAGTTCCACGAGCCGCGCCCAGTGAATGGCGAGCCGCTGGTGGACGGGTTTGCCGCCCAGGGTGGCGTACATTTCCTCGTAAGCCTCCTGCGCTTTCGGCGTAGTCATGCCGTCGCTTGCGTTCAGGCGCGAGAGCGGGGTCGCCATGTAGACGCCGGAGTCCTTCCCATCGGCAAATCCTTTCCAGCCGACGTTTTTGAGATACGGGAACTTCAGGTAAGTCCACGGCTCGACGTGTTCGGCAATGTGGTTCAGGTAATCCTTCGGCGCGTACTTGCAGAACTCTTTGCCTTCGGGGTCGACCACGCGCACCTTGCCGTCGTAGAAGTTGACCTTGTTGTTCTCGTCCACCAGGCCCATGTAGTAGGTTTTGTGGGTGTACACGTCGCCCACAATCAGGTCGAGGTAGGTTTTGTTGGCCAGCACGATGTCTTTGAAAGCCTGGATGCTGAACAAGGCGAAATCGATAGCCCAGCGGCCCATCTTTTCGATTTCGACCCGCTCTGCCTCGGAGAGAATCTTGGTGATGCCGCCGGGGATGGAGGAGGCCGGATGGACTTTTCGCCCGCCGATGATTTCGACCGTTTCATGGCCGTATTTGCGCATCTGGATGACTTTGCCGCCAATTTCCAGCCCGACTTTGTGAATCACGCCGAGGATATTACGCTCGGCGACGGGGGCGTCCGGCCCGACGATGAAATCGGGGCCGCCCAGGGCGTAGAAGTGGGTGGTGTGGTCGGTGGCGTAGAAGGCCATGTAGAGCAGTTCGCGCAGCATTTTGGCGGCGCGCGGCGGGTCGACGTGGTAGACCGCGTCGGCGGCCTTGGCGGCGGCCATGTGGTGCGCTTCGGGGCAGACGCCGCAGATGCGGTTGGTCAGCAGGGCCATTTCCTCGATCGGGCGCCCCACGCAGAAGCGCTCGAAGCCGCGCAGTTCGGGAATCTGGAAATAGGAATTGGCGACATCGCCCTTGTCATCGAGGAAAATATCAATTTTCCCGTGGCCTTCGAGTCGGGTGATGGGATCAATGGAGATTCTTTGCATGGTCATGGCTGCCTCCTGCTAATGCCCGTTCTTTTTCCACGCGGTGGTGCTGGCGCGGAGCATCGAATCGGCCAGGTTGAAACGGTAGAATTGGCCGATTGGGTCGGGGATGCCATCCAGGATGGCTTCGATTTCGGCGGGTTCTTTGGCGTCAACCACCGAGGCGAAAGCGGTGATGAGCCGCGCGCCGTAATCCAGCACGCCCTCGGCCGGGCCGTAACAGCCGATGCACTGCGCGCCGACCTGCGGGCAGCGGGCGTTGCAGCCGCTGCGGGTGGCCGGGCCGTTGCAGGGCACGCCCTGCTCGAGGATGCAGATTTCCGGATCGAGCGGGGCAACTTCCTGGATGCGTTTGAAAGCGAGGATGTGCTTGACATCCCGTTTCCGTTGACATTCATCGCAAACGGTCGAGTTTCCGCAGCCGATGTAGGAGCCTTTGGGCGGCAGTTGGGCTTTGCCCTGCAAGACCTGGATGACCAGGTCGATGACCGCCGCAATCTGGTGCGGTTCGGGCGGGCAGCCGGGCATGTAGTAATCGACATCCACCACCTGGGCCAGGGTCTTCAGCACCGGCTTCATGGTCGGGATGGTCAGCGTCCCTTCGGGAACTTCGAAGGTCGGCTGCGGGTGGATGCCCTGCGGGTTGTCGGTCGAGATGGTGTGGTAGGCGGTGGCGAAAATCTCTTCCACAGATGAAAGATTCGCCAGACCGGGGATGCAGCCCTCGGTGGCGCAGGAGCCAAAAGCCACCAGAATCTGGGATTTGCGGCGCAGCAGATGGGCGATATGCTCGTTTTCGTCGTTGCGGATGCCGCCATTCCATAGGGTCAACAGAATGGAGCCATCTTCCATGGCCTCGACATCTTTGTATTTGGCGTCCATCGCTACCGGCCAGAAAACCGGCTCGAAATTGGCGTCCACATCCAGGATTTTCTCGCCGATGTTCAGCACCGAGATTTCGCAGCCGCCGCAGGAGGCCGCCCAGTACATGGCAAATTTGGGTTTGTCGCTCATGCTGTCACCTCCATGACGGGTTGCTTCTCGGCGGCGTGGCCGTTACTGTCCCATTTGGGCCAGTTGAGCGGCCCCAGTTTGCGGATGTCCTCTACAAAGGTATTGATTTCGCGGGCCAGTTGCACGCCTTCGGCGGCGCTGGCCCAGACGAGTTTGATGCGTTCCGGTTCGATGCCGAAGCCTTTTAGCGTGCGGCGCATGAGCAGGAAGCGGCGCAGGGCCTTGTAGTTCTGGTCGATGTAATGGCAGTCGCCGGGGTGACAGCCGGAAATCAGGACGCCGTCTGCGCCGCCCGCCAGGGCCTTCATCACGAAGGTTGGGTCGAGACGGCCGGAACACATCAGGCGGATGAGGCGCACATTGGGCGCGTATTTGACGCGGGCGGTACCGGCAGCGTCGGCGGCGCGGTACGAACACCAGTTGCAGGTGAAGCCCACGATGACGGGTTCAAATGATTCGCTCATGCTACACTCCCATTAGCAGCCCATCGATTTGGGCAAAAATCTGCTCATTGGAGAAGCCCGTCCCGCTGATGGCGTCTGCCGGGCAGGCCGCCACGCAGGTGCCGCAGCCCTGGCAGAGCGCCGGGTTGATGCGGGTTACGGCCAGGTCGTCGATGAAGGAGATGGCGTTGAACGGACACAGGTTGTTGCAGATGCGGCAGCCCGAGCATTTGGCTTCTTCCACCGTAGCGCGGATTGGTTCCAGTTCGACTTCCTTCTGGAGGATTTTATCCAACACGCGCGCGGCGGCGGCGGCCCCCTGCGACACGCTGGCCGGGATGTCTTTCGGCCCGGAGGCGCAGCCCGCAATCAGGATGCCCTCGGTCATGGTGGTGACGGGGTCCAGCTTGGGGTGGCGTTCCATGTACCAGCCATCTGCCGAGCACGAGATGCCGAACAACTGACCGGTGGCCTTGGCATCGGCGCGTGGTTCCATGCCGGTGGAGAGAAGCACCATATCGACCGGGATGCGGCGCTGCTTGCCGACCAGGGTATCTTCAACCTGGATGACGAGTTTGCCTTTTTCATGCGGGCCATAAGTGGCGTTGGTTACTTCGGCCACTTTGCCGCGCACAAAGAGCGTGCCTTCATCCAGAACACGCTGGTAGAACTCGTCATACGACTTCATCGGCGTGCGCATGTCAATATAAAACTCGTATACATCCGCGCCGGTGCGTTCTTTGACGAGGTGGGCGAACTTAAGGCTCTGCATACAGCAGATACTGGAGCAGTAGTTGTTGAAATTCTTGTCGCGCGAGCCGACGCAGTGGATGATGCCAACCGTCTCCGGCTTGGTCACGCCGTCGCGCAGGGTGATTTCGCCCCCGGTTGGCCCGGCGGCGTTGCTCAGGCGTTCGAATTCCAGGCTGGTGAAGACGTTCGGCAGGCGTCCGTAACCATAGTTGGTCACTTTGCGGGCGTCGAACATGTCGTAGCCGGTTGCCAGGATAATGTTGCCGACTTCCACATTCAGGTATTCATCCTGCTGGTTGAAGTCAATCGCGTTGGTCGGGCAGAATTTCTCGCAGGCCTTGCATTTTCCATTTTTGAAAAAGGTGCAGTTCGGCTGGTCGAGCACCGGGTACTTGGGAACGGCCTGGGCAAACGGCGTGTAGATGACTTTGCGATAGCCCAATCCGGCTTCGTATTGGTCATCAATCACTTTTTGCGGGCATTTTTCGACGCAGATGCCGCAGCCGGTGCAGAGTTCCTCGATGACGCAACGCGCCTTCTTTTTGATGGTCACGTTGAAGTTGCCGATATACCCGCTGACGCTCATCACCTCGCTCCAGGTGAGCAGGGTGATATTGGGGTGGTAGCCAGCCTCGACCATGCGCGGGGTCAGGATGCAGGCCGAGCAGTCGAGGGTCGGGAAGGTTTTGTCGAACTGGGCCATGTGCCCACCGATGGACGGCTCGCGCTCCACCAGGTAAACGTGGAACCCGGCATTGGCGATTTCGAGCGCGGCCTGGATGCCCGCGATGCCGCCGCCCACGACCAGCGTGTTCGGGTTAATCGGCACGGTCATCTTTTCGAGGGGGGTATTATAGACGACACGCTCGACGGTGCCGGCCAGCAGCGCTTTGGATTTTTCGGTGGCGACGGCTTTATCGGTATGCACCCACGAAACCTGTTCGCGGATGGAAACGAGTTCCGTTAAATAGGGGTTTAACCCGGCTCGTTCGCTGGCCGTGCGGAAGGTTTTCTCGTGCAGGTGCGGCGAGCAGGCGGCAACGACGACTCGTTCCAGGCCGAGTTCCTTGATGTCGTTCTCGATGAGTTCCTGGCCCAGGCTGGAGCACATGAACTTGTAATCACGCGAGATGACCACGCCGTCTTTGCCAAGTTTTTCCTGCGCCCAGTCGCGCACGGCTTCCACATCCACCATTCCGGCGATGTTCGAGCCGCAGTGGCAGACATAAACGCCAATCTTTGGTTTATCTTGCTTCGGAGTATTTTCGCTCATGTTGGCCTCCTACTCCTTTATCACTACTGTGTCTCGACCAGGCTCGACAACCACCTGCCCGCTGGCATACTTTTTGGGCAGGGGTTTGGGCATGGGCAGCCCTGCCGGCTTCTTGCGCGGGGCGGCGGCTTTTTCTTCGGGTTCGGGTGTTTTCAACCCGATGCGCGACAGAGCCTCTTTGGCGCTGACCAATTCCAGGCCGAACCCGGCTTGTTTGGGGTCGACGCCAAAGGCGACGGCCATCAACTGGGTGAAGAACACAATCGGCATGTGGAAGTTGGTGCCAAAGTGGCGGTTGGTCTCGCCCTGGTAGGCGTCCAGGTTCATCTGGCACATTGGGCACATCGTCACCATGATGTCGGCCTGGTATTCCTCGGCTTCGGCCACCAGGCGGCGGATGAGTTCGTAGGCGGTTTCCGGGCCAATTTGGGTCATGTGGCCGCCGCAGCACGCGGTTTTCATCGGGAAATCGATGACTTCCGCGCCGAGGGCTTTCATCAGGTCGTCGAGTTCGGAGGGGTGCTCGTGGTCGGACCACCTTTTGGCGTAGTCTGGCCTCGGGACCATGCAGCCCAGATACGGGGCGATGCGCAGCCCGGTGAGGGGGCGCGCGACTTTCGCTTTAACAGCTTCCAGCCCGATGTCGTTGATAATCACATCCACCAGGTGGCGGATTTGCACCGAACCGGGTTCATAATGCAGGCCGCCTGCCGCCAGGGCCTGGTTGACCTTTTCGCCCAGAGCGGGGCGTTCGGCCATGTAGTGGTCGGCTTTTTCGAGGTTCAAGTAGCAGGCTGAGCAAGGCGCCATGACTGCCCTGGAGCCGTCTGTTTGTTTGGCGGCCAGCGCCAGGTTGCGGGCGATGAGCGAGTAGGCTGGAATCAGGTTGATGCTCAGGTATTCGGTCGCGCCGCAGCAGTTCCAGTCGTCTATTTCTTCCAGTTCCATTGCCAGGGGGCCTTGAATGGCCTTCAGGGATTCGTAGTAAGCCCTGGCGCTGCCTTCCATCGAACATCCGGGGTAAAAGATGTACTTGTTCATGAGGTCAACTCCAGGGTCTTGGCCTTATTCAGGATGGCCGAGAGTTGTTCCATGTTTTTGATTTTGGTGGGCAGCATGTTCATGCGCTTTTTGGTGAGCATGCCGATGCCCATGCCAGCCATGCCGGGCAGGCGCAGCGGCTGGTGGGTCAGGTAGAAGCGCGAGGCCAGGCCCAATTCAAAACTTCGTCCGAATGTCTCGACCATTCCAACGAAGGTTTGGGAGAAATCGGGCGGTTTCGAGTCGGTATATTTTTTGGCCTTGATGGACATCCCCTTGAGCGTGTACATCACGTCGGCGATGTGTACCTCCTGTGGACAGCGCACGACGCAGTGGTAACAGGACACGCAAATCCAGGGGGTGTTGCTGCGCAGGACTTCTTCGCGCATCCCGGCGCGCAGCATGGCGAATAATGCGCGCGGCGTGTGGTCCATATCCGCCGCTGATGGACAAGAGCCTCCGCAGGTGCCGCACTGGATGCACATTTCCAGGTGCGACACACCCGCTGTAGCCTCTGCCACCTCGTGCAGGAGCGTCAAGTCTTCCGGTTTCTTGAGCCCCGCACCTTGGGTGAGAACAGTTTCGGCAGGTGCCATAACCCCTCCTTGGGTTACTTGATAGATTCCTTATAGAGCCTGGGTAGGCCAGGAATGGTTATAAATAGTATGGACGCTTTGCATTTTTGTTGTCAGTACAAGACATCACTTGCTTGTGTGACAAAAGTCACACGTTGGATGACGCGGTGCGGTTACATTGCGTATTATTTCACAGAATCACATCATGTTTTCCGAATCCTTCGTAATACTTGCCTGATAACGTAGGAAAACGACAAGGATAATTGCCTGGAATACGAGATGAAAAACCCGGTAAGTTTGTGGCAGAAGATGTATTCGTAGTCGTTGACTAGACATGTCTCCCCGTGTAGAATCGCCCAATCTTTCTCGAAGGTGAACCATGACCATTTATCGCTTTGTGATTCGTTTCAACCAACCCGACCCGCGCTCTGCCGGGTATCTTGCCGATGCGCATGCCTTGGGATTTGACGACCTGCAAAGGCTGGAATGCCAGGATTTGTACTTTATCGAGGGCCAATTGTCGCAGGAGGCGTGTCGGCAGTTGGCTCTCAAATTATTAAGCGACCCGGTGACGCAAAATGTTGAAAGTTCAACGTTGAATGTTGAAGGTGAAAACCATTCAACATTTCAACATTCAACGTTCAACGTGGTCGAAGTTGCCCTGCGCCCCGGCGTGACCGACCCAGTGGCGGAGCAAATCGTTCGCGCGGCGCATGAACTCGGCTTCGAGGGCGTCCAGCGCGCGGCGACGGGGTTACGGTTCCGGCTAAACTGGGAAGCTGGAAAACCGGGCGACTCGTTATCCGGTTTCCCTGTTGAGCGGTTGGCGAAGCAGTTACTGGCTAATAACGTCATCCAGCATTGGACGTTTGGCGAAATCATTCCGTCCTTTCCTGAAGAAGCCCAGGCGAGCGGCGAGGTGGAAATTCTGCCGATTCTCGAATTATCGAATAACGAATTACTCGATTTATCGAAAGGCCGCCGCGCCGCCCTTGATCTGGCTGAAATGCAGGCTGTCCAAACCTACTACCGCAAAATTAACCGCGACCCCACCGATGTAGAATTTGAAACCATCGCCCAAACCTGGAGCGAGCATTGCGTGCATAAAACGTTCAAGGCGAAAGTAGCGATTGGTGAATTGGTAAATGGTAATTCCCAATCCCCAATTACCAATTACCCTCCCGAAGTCAACTCCATTATAAAGACTTACTTAAAGGCCGCCACCGACAAAATCGCCGCCCCCTGGGTCATTTCCGCTTTTGTCGATAATGCTGGAATTATCGATTTTGATGACGAATTCGAGATTTCCTTCAAGGTCGAAACGCACAACCACCCCTCGGCTATCGAACCGTTTGGCGGCGCGAACACCGGCGTGGGCGGAGTCATCCGCGATGTGCTTGGGGTCAGCGCCAAGCCCATCGCCGCGACCGACATCCTGTGTTTTGGCCCGCAGGATATGAATCTCGATACCCTGCCCGAAGGCGTCCTGCATCCGCGCCGTATCCAGAGCGGGGTGGTGGCCGGGGTGCAGGATTACGGCAACAAAATCGGCATCCCGACCGTAAACGGTGCGATTTTGTACGACGAAGGCTATACCGCCAACCCGCTGGTCTTTTGCGGATGTGTCGGCATCGCCCCGAAGGGCAAGCACCGCAAAAATCCGCAGCCCGGCGACCGGGTGATTGTGCTGGGCGGGCGCACCGGGCGCGACGGCCTGCGCGGCGCGACCTTCTCCTCGATGACGATGGACGCCCAGACCGGGGAAGTCTCCGGCGCGTCGGTGCAAATTGGCGACCCGATTACCGAAAAGGGACTGATAGACGTCATCACCCGCGCCCGCGACGCCGAACTCTACAACGACATTACCGACTGCGGCGCGGGCGGCCTGTCCTCGGCGGCGGGCGAAATGGCATCCACAATCGGTGCGGACATCGAACTGCAAGACGTGCGCCTGAAATATCCCGGCCTGGCCCCCTGGGAAATCTGGCTCTCCGAAGCGCAAGAGCGCATGGTGCTGGCGGTTGCCCCCGAAAAACTCACGGCCTTGCAGGAATTGTGCGACACCTTCGACACCGAACTGACCGACATCGGCGTTTTTACCGGCGATGGTAAACTGGTCGTGCGATATGGCGGCCAAATTGTTCTCGAACTCGAAAATGAGTTTTTGCATGAGGGCATTCCGCAGCGCCAGCTAAAGGCAGTTATCCAGTTATCCAGTTCTCCAGTTCAACCGGATAACCGGATAACCGGTCAACTGGAAACCGCAATTGCCGAAAATCTGCTCAACCTTCTCTCGCATCCTAACATTGCCTCCAAAGCCGCCACCATCCGCATTTACGACCATGAAGTCCAGGGCGGGACGGTTGTCAAGCCGCTGACCGGCGTCGCAGCCGACGCGCCCTCCGACGCGGCGGTGCTAAAACCGATTGGCGCAAAAGGCACGAAAGGTATCGTTCTCTCCAACGGCATCAACCCCGAATACGGCAAGCGCGACGCCTACAAAATGGCCCTGGCAGTCATCGACGAAGCCATCCGCAACGCGGTTGCCGTCGGCGCAGACCCCGAGCGCATTGCCATCCTCGACAACTTCTGTTGGGGCGACCCGAAGCGGCCTGAAACGATGGGCGCGCTCGTCGAAGCCTGCCGCGGCTGTCACGACGGCGCGCTGCTGTTCGGAACGCCCTTCATCAGCGGCAAAGACTCGCTCAACAACGAATACCTCGGCGCCGACGGTCAGCGCCATGCCATCCCTCCGACCCTGCTGATTTCCGCCATTGGCATCATCGACGATGTCAGCAAAGCCATCACGATGGACTTGAAAGAAGCGGGCAATGCGGTTTATCTGGTCGGTGGTGAGCAGTTATCAGTCATCAGTAACCAGTCTGTGCCGGGCGTGCCGGAAACTGCCCCATCAGTGTATCGGGCATTGCATAAAGCCACTTCGCAGGGGTTGGTTCGCTCCTGTCACGATTTAAGCGAAGGCGGGCTGGCAGTTGCGGCGGCGGAGATGTGCATTGGAGGCCGCCTGGGCCTGGTTCTCGACGAATCCATCCCCGCTGAAGCCTGTTTCGTCGAGACGAACGGCTGTCTCCTGGCTGAAATCGACCCCGCCGCCGAATCCGCCTTCCGCGCCCTGTTCACCGGCCTGCCCCTGACGAAAATTGGCGTGGTCACAGCCGAACCCGTTCTCAAAATCGCAGGCGAAAGCATCCCTGTCAACGATTTGGTCAAAGCCTTTACTGGCCAGAACTGATTACTGACTACTGATAACTGGTTACTGATATGAAACCTACTGCATTAATCTTGCAAGCCCACGGCACCAACCGCGACCTCGACGTGGCCGAAGCCCTGACCCTGGCCGGCGCGGCCCCGGTCTTTGCCCCGCTCAACGAACTGCGCGCTGGCAAAAAACATTTCTCCGATTACCAAATGCTCACCCTCCCCGGCGGCTTCTCCTACGCCGACGCCCTCGGCGCGGGCAAACTGCTGGCCCTCGACCTGAACTCTTATTTCAACGAAGAAATCGCCGCTTTTGTCGCCGCTGGCAAGCCGGTCATCGGCATCTGCAACGGATTTCAGACGCTCGTCAAATCGGGCATTTTGCCGGGTGGTAATTTGGGATTGGCAAATGGTAATTTATCGGCGACTTTGACGTTCAATCAGCAAGGTCACTTTGAATGCCGGTGGGTCAGTTTGCAGCCTGTTTCGCAAAAATGTATCTGGACTCAAGGCCTGAGTGAAATCATCACTTGCCCCATCGCGCACGGCGAAGGCAACTTTCAAACCAATCACCAATCACTAATTACCAATCTCGCTGCCAACGACCAAATCGCCCTCACTTATGTCTATCCTGACGGCTCCCCCGCCAATGGAAACTACCCTGCCAACCCCAACGGCTCGCTGCTCGACATTGCCGGAATCTGCAACCCGGCCGGCAACGTCCTCGGTCTCATGCCGCACCCGGAGAATCACATCCACCCCTGGCAGCACCCCCGTCACGCGCGAGGGGAGGCTGGCGGCAGCGGGGTGGCGTTATTCCAAAACGGCGTTCAATATGTTTCGCAGGTTTGACAGTTCTCCAGTTCTCCGGTTAGCCAGTTAACCGGTTATTCAGTTATCTTGTTAAGAGCGGCGCGACCAGCCGAACAGTCGAATGGATAACCGAAAAACCGGACAACCGGATAACCGAACAACGAGGTTCCTATGATTTCACGCGAAAAAATCCTCGAATTACTGCCCCTCGCCTGTGGCGAAACGGATTTACCCCTGCCCGGCAAGACCGTCGGCAAGGTGCGGGAGTGGTATCCGCTTGGAAGCGGGAAGCGGCTTATCGTCACCACCGACCGCCTGTCAGCGTTCGACCGGATTCTGGCGCGAGTCCCGTACAAAGGCCAGGTGCTGAATCAACTCTCCGCATGGTGGTTCGAGCAAACCCAATCCCTAATTCCTAATCACCTAATCCATCTCCCCGACCCCAACGCCGCCATCGTGACCGAAGTCGAGCCGCTGCTGGTGGAGGTGGTCGTGCGCGGCTACATCTCCGGGGTGACGACGACGGCCCTGTGGTATCGCTACGACCTGGGCGAGCGCGAGGTTTACGGCTATCGCTTCTCGGACGGGCTGCGCAAAAACGAGCGGCTGCCCGAACCGATTATTACGCCGACCACCAAAGGCGGCCCCAGCGGACACGACGAACGCCTGACCTGCGCCGAAGTGGTCTCGCAGGGCATTCTCGACGCCGACACCTGGGAGCAGGTCCAGGCCGCCGCGCTGGCGATTTTCAAGCGCGGACAGGAACTTGCCCAAAAAGCCGGGTTAATCCTGGTAGATACCAAATACGAATTTGGCCGCGCTCCCGACGGCCGGATTTTGCTCATCGACGAAGTCCACACCCCCGACTCCTCCCGCTTTTGGAAGGCCGACAGTTACGAAAGCCGCTTCGCTGCTGGTCACGAGCCGGAGAACTTCGACAAGGAATTCGTCCGCATCGCCTACGCCGAAAAGGGCTATCGCGGCGAGGGCGAAATCCCGGTTATGCCGGATGAGTTGTGGGCCGCGGCCAGTGAGCGTTACATTACCATTTATGAAATGCTGACGGGCGAAACGTTTGCGCCGGGCGAGTATCCGGTGAATGAGCGAGTGATTGAAAACTTGAAGGATACTCTCCCATTTTCGGAATAGAATCAAAATGTGGTGACTGATGACAGCTACACGGGTTTTACCCGCAGGAAACATTCAGCGAAACGTTCTCTTGAAAGCCCTGGTTGGGGTTTTTGCCGGGAGCGTCCTGTTTGCTGTGTATGCTTATGCTTACAGCAGTTTCCAGCCTGGCCTGGGGTTGCCGGGATATGAAGTTGGGCTGCTGATGATTGTTTTGGGCGTGTTGTTTGCGCTTTTGCCAGCCATGGTTGGAACGTATTTGTTGCTGGCCTGGGTTTACCGCGAGTTTCGTCATGGGCGCGCTTCCGGTCCTCGGTCGCTGAGCGCGGGGTTGGCGGTTGGCTTTTTGGCAGGAGTTTTTGCGGCTTTCTGTGGCTTGGGCGGCCTGCTTGCCAGCCCTGCTACGGCAGGCATTGTCGTCATGGCCGCGCTGGTGGGCGGCTGGGTAGGCATACAGGCATTTTCTGAAATCAAAACTTGCGAGGGAAATGAACGATGAACGCTCTGGTTGGAATCATCATGGGCAGCAAATCGGACTGGGAAACCATGCAGCACGCCAGTGAAACGCTGGATGGGCTGGGCATTCCCTATGAAGTGAAAGTCGTTTCGGCCCACCGCACGCCCGATTTGCTGTTCGAGTACGCTGAAACGGCGGCGCAGCGCGGCCTCGAAGTCATCATCGCTGGGGCGGGCGGGGCGGCGCACCTGCCGGGCATGGCCGCCGCCAAGACGCACCTGCCGGTGCTGGGCGTTCCCGTGCAGTCGAAGGCGTTGAACGGATTGGACTCCCTGCTCTCGATTGCGCAAATGCCCGCCGGAATCCCGGTCGGCGCGCTGGCGATTGGGCGGGCGGGCGCGGTCAATGCGGCCCTGCTGGCGGCTGCGATTGTGTCGAATGCGCACCCTGAGTTTCGAAGCGCGCTGCTCGATTATCGAAAAAAGCAGACCGAAACTGTTTTGGAGAATCCTGACCCAAGAAAGTAGTGTTATTGCCCGTTGCCTGGTCTCGATACGGCGGGAGAACACCGCCTACTCGACCATCGGCTTCTCTGTGTGAAAGGAAACATGACCACAATCGGAATTCTAGGCGCTGGACAATTGGGACGGATGCTGGCCCTGGCTGGATATCCGCTGGGGATGCGTTTCCGCTTCTTGGACCCGGCCCCCGACGCCCCGGCCAACCTGCTGGCTGACCATTTGACCGCTGACTACGCCGACACAGACGCCCTGCGCCGCTTCGCCAACGGTCTCGATGTCGTCACCTACGAGTTCGAGAACGTGCCGGTCGAGACGGCGCGTTTCCTGGAAGGGTTTTGTCCCGTCTACCCGCCGCCGCTGGCGCTGGAGAAGGGGCAGGACCGGCTGGTGGAAAAGACCTTTTTCCGCGCGTTGGGTATTCCCACGCCCGATTTTGCGGAGGTCAGTTCCGAAGCAGATTTCGAGAACGCTCAACGGCTGGTTGGCTTCCCGGCGGTGCTGAAAACGCGCCGGATGGGGTACGATGGCAAAGGGCAGTTTACTGTTTGGAACCGGGATGAACTGTCAGAGGCGTTCAACGCGCTCGAGGGGCAGCCTGCCATCCTGGAACAGTTCGTGCCGTTCGAGCGGGAACTGTCGATTATCGGCGCGCGCGGTTTGGATGGGGGGACGGTTTTCTACCCGCTGGTGGAGAACACCCATCGCGAAGGGATTTTGCGGCTCTCGGTTGCGCCCGCGCCGCGTCGGCCAAAGACTTCGCAACTGCTGGAGTATCACCAATCGACGCAGTCGCTGGCGGAGATGTACGCTACCGCTCTGATGACTTCGCTCAATTACGTTGGCGTGCTGGCAATCGAGTTGTTCCAGGTTGGCGACCAGATTCTCGCCAACGAGATGGCCCCGCGCGTGCATAACAGCGGGCATTGGACGATTGAGGGTGCGGTCACGTCGCAGTTCGAGAACCATGTTCGTGCGCTGGCGGGTCTCCCGCTGGGGAGCACGAGTCCGCTGGGGGCGTCGGCAATGGTCAATTTAATCGGTCAAATTCCCGAGGCGGCCTCCATCTTAAAGATCGATGGGGCGCACCTGCACCTGTACGACAAGGCTCCCCGACCGGGCCGCAAGGTGGGGCATATCAACCTGGTGGCGCGCAGCCACGAGGAATTGATGCAGAAAGCCGAACTTATCAAAAAATTGGTGGACGGATGACACAATTCGATGATTCGCCGCGCGAGGAGTGCGGCATTATTGGCGTTTTTGCGCCCAACGAGGATGTAGCGCGAATGACTTTTTTTGGCCTGTTTGCGCTGCAACACCGGGGGCAGGAGGCGGCCGGGATGGCGGTGGCCGACGGGCAGACGCTCTCGCTGTACAAGAATGTGGGGTTGGTGGGACAGGTGTTCAAGCCGGAGACGCTGGCCGGTTTGAAGGGGCATTATGCCATCGGACACACCCGCTACTCGACGACCGGTTCGTCGCTGCTGCGGAATGCCCAACCGTTCATGATTGAGACAATGAACGGGCCGCTGGCGCTGGCGCACAACGGCAACCTGGTCAATTCGGCGGCGCTGCGGGCCGAGATGCTGCGCCAGGGCGTCGGGTTTTCGTCGTCGTCGGACAGTGAGGTGATGACGATGATGCTGGCGCGCGACGCGGGGGCAACCTGGGAGGCGCGTATCAAGGTGGCGATGAAAAAGTGGGTGGGAGCCTATTCGCTGGTCATCCTGACCCGCGACTGCGTCTATGCGGTGCGCGACCCGTGGGGATTCCGCCCGTTGAGCGTGGGAATGCTCCCGAACGGCGGGTACGCGGCGGCTTCAGAGACCGGCGCGCTGCGGACGCTGGGCTGCGAGGCCATCCGCGATGTGCAGCCGGGCGAGATTGTGGCGCTTTCGGCCAATGCGCTGACGGTGACGCAGGCGCTGCCGCCAGTAAAACCTTCGGCGAAGTGCGTGTTCGAGCATATCTATTTTGCGCGTCCCGACCAGACCTGGGAGGGCATGGGCGTCCATGCGGTGCGGCAGCGGTTGGGGGAGGAGTTGGCGCGGGAGTGGAGGAAC
>DAOUAZ010000124.1:0-19198 GCA_034432975.1 Anaerolineales bacterium
CCCTGATAGCCAAAATCAGGGGATGTTTGAACACATAAGACAGAAACTCCCAACGCGGTTCTTATGCTATACTAAAAACAACAGAAAGCAGGCCGCTATGATTTACCAGATTAAGCAAAGCGAACTCCCCAAAAAACTGTGGAACCTGATTGATGCCGCCCTGCGCGGCGAACCGGTCTTTATCGAGCGCGATGATAAAGCCCTGGTGCAGTTGGTTCCGCTCAAACAGATGCTCCGTCCGCGCAAGGCGGGCAGCGCCAAAGGACAAATCAAGATAGCCGATGATTTCGATGCTCCGCTGGATGATTTCGCCGGATACATGCCATAATTTCCGCGTTTTCTGCGTTCTCCGCGTCCCGTTTTCCCAAAAGTTTCCATCTATTCAAATCAAAACATTTGTTCTATAATTCACAACGTTCCCGCTGCTGGGAACGACTTTTGAGATGGAGGAACAAATGTCTACCACCCTGATAGCCCCCTGCGGGCTGGATTGCGCCCAGTGCGACGCATACAAGTTGACCCTGTCCAATGACCTCGAAGGACAGCAGGCCCTGCTCGAAAAATGGCGCGTCGAATACTCCGCGCCCGATATGACCCTGGCCGCCGTCACCTGCGATGGCTGCCTGGCGGGGCAGCGGCACGGCGGCTACTGCGCCGAATGTCCCATCCGCGCCTGCGCGGTCTCGCTCGGTCACAGCACTTGCGCCGAATGCGAGCAGTACGGCAGTTGCGAGAAATTGCGCAACTTCTTCCAGATGGCCCCGCAGGCCCAGGAAAATCTCGAAGCCCTGCGCCATTAATCCCCGCTGCCCCCCGCTTTCGGCAAAGTCCCTTCGAAGGTGGGGGGCGATTCTCGAAGCGGCGTCAACGAAAGCATGGAGAGAACCTGGCCCCGCGCAGCCTCGCCGGCCTGCAAGACCCGCGCGGTTTTGCAGGCTGATAGGTAACGCCAGGCCAGGGCCGCGCCTGCCGCGCCCAGGAATGCGTATTTTTGTGGCCGCGGAATGAATTCCGCGTTACGATTTAATGAACGTGATTTGTCACCGTTTTGTAACATCGCCGTCACCGGTTGGAAACAGGGGACAGGTATAAATAGAATGGCAACCATTTGAAAGGCCATGCCATGAACCCAACCGAAACGATCCAATCTGCCCAAAGCGGCGACCTGAATTCCTTCAACGAACTCGCCCTGAAATACCAACACCGCCTGTTCAACATCGCATTGCGGATGCTGGGAAGCGAAGCCTGCGCTGAAGATGCCGTCCAGAATGCCTTGATCCTGGCATATCGCGGCCTGGTCCGCTACCGGGGCGGCTCCTTCGATTTCTGGCTGCTGCGTATCCTGAAAAACGTCTGCTACGATGAACTGCGCCGACAGAAACGCCAGCCCATCTGCGCGCTGGAACCCTGGCTGCATGACGACGAAGAAATCGAGACGCCCGGCTGGCTGACCGACCACGCCCAAAACCCAACCGGGCAGGTGGAGATGGCCGAGTTGGACAGGGTCATCCAGAACGGGCTGCGCAGCCTGCCGCCGGAATACCGCGTGGTGATTGTCCTGGTCGATATCGACGGCCTGGACTATGCCGAGGCGGCCCGGAGTATCGGCGTACCCATCGGCACGGTCAAGAGCCGCCTGGCGCGCGCCCGCCTGAAATTGCGCGCCATTTTGATTTGCCAGCCCGACCTGCTGCCAGGAGATTATTCCCACCCCAGGCCGCGCCTGTCGCCCCAAATGATACTGGCCGGATAGACGCTCCTCGCGCTGCGCAAGAGGGGGAATTCCCACAGCCCGGCCCTGCAACTCCCGCAAAAGCGGTAGAATGCTGCCATGAGCAACGTTTTCAACTCGGAGTCATCGACATGAACACACGGCTGGCAATCCTGACCATCTTCGCCCTCCTGATTCTCCCGGCCTGCGGCGTATTGGAAGTCGGCCTCGAAGAACTGCCTCCCCGCGAGACGGCCGCCCTGCCCCCCACCCTGGCATTTCCCCCCACCGTCACCATCGCGCCCACCCTGCCTGCCGATTTCGACCCGCTCCAGCCCGGCCAGAAAATCCGCCTGACTTCGATTCGCATGTTGGATAAGATGACGGGATGGGGAATCGGCCAGGTGGGGAACAACCCGAACGACTACCTCCTGCTCACCAGCGATGGAGGCCGCGCCTGGCAGAATCGCACCCCGCGCGCTGCCCTGCAAACCCCGCCCCCGCAGGGACTCAGTGCGACGGCCTTTTTCGGCCCCGGCGGCCTGGCCTGGGTCCTCTTCGCCGGCCGCGAAGCGTACACCCCCTCCGGACAGGTCGTCTGGCGCACCTCGGATTACGGCCAGACCTGGCAGGCAAGCGCGGAGCTGTCCCTCGAGGGACTCCCAACGGAACACTTCTATCCAGACCGTTTGGGGTTTCTCGATGACAGGCGCGGCTGGCTGGTGGCGCGCCTCGGCGCGGGAATGAGTCACGATTACATCGCCGTCTTCCTGACCGATGACGGCGGCCAAACCTGGCGCACCCCCACGCTCTTGGCCTGCGTCAAAATCGGGCTGGCGTTTTCCACCCCACTCAACGGCTGGCTGACGGCGGGCGATTGCCCCGGCCTGAGGCCCGGCCTGCTTCTCTATTCCACCCGTGACGGCGGCGAAACCTGGCAGCCGGTTAATCTGCCCGTCCCCCCCGGCCAGCCGGCCGACCTGTTCACCACGAGCAATGCGGGCTGCAGCGTTCCGATATTGGCATACGCCAGCGCGGATGCGGTCTTGTTTTCGGTGCGATGCAGTCCATTCAACGGGGGCAAAGCCTCAGCCTGGCTGTATGCCACCCAAACAGGCGGAGCCTTCTCGGTCCGCGCCCTGCCACAGCCTTATGGCAATCTCCAATTCTTGAATCCACAGGAAGGCTGGTTCATCGGCGCGCAAACCGGCGACCCGGCTGCGACCGGTGAAATTTATCACACCCTCGATGGCGGCCAAACGTGGAAATTGGTCATCCTCACTGCCTGGCAGGGAGTCCCCAATTTTATCGACTCGAACACCGGCTGGGTTATCGCCCAATCCGGGGAAAAATTGGCCCTGGTCTACACGGCCAACGGCGGCGCGTTATGGGAAGAAATCAATGCGGTGGTTGGGAAAGAATAAGCAAAACATCCCGAAGGTTGCCGGGAATCGGTAAAACCACGCCGGGAAACCTTCGGGACGGTCTCTTACTTTTGGCACACCGGCAGCCGCAGGGTAAAGACCGTCCCCTGGCCGAAGCGGCTGCGCAGGAACACTTCGCCGTTGTGGCGCTCGGTAATCGCCCGCACCAGCGCCAACCCAATGCCGCTGCCCGGCACGCCGCGCGCATTTTCGCCCCGGTACAACTCATTCCAGACCAGCATGGCGTCCTTTTCGGGAATCCCGGCCCCGGTATCGGCCACCTCGATAACCACCCGCGCGCCATCTTCGAAGGCGCGCAGTTCGATTGTTTTACCGGGCTGGGTAAACTTGAGGGCGTTATCCAAAAGGTTGTGGAACAGGAGAAACAACAGGTCGCGGTCGCCCGGAACCGGCGGCAGCGGCCAGGGGGCCTGCGGCAGAGTCAGCGTGATGCGCCGCCCTTCGGCTTCGGGACGCTCCTCGGTCATCGAAACGACATCCTGCAAAAGTTCGCTCATATCCACTGGGGCGCAATCCAGCGGGCGGATTTCCAACTCGGCCAGTTTGCGCAAATCGGCCAGCAGGCGGCTGAGACGCAGGGTTTGGGACTCCACGCTGTCGATGATTTCGCGCTGGGGAGCATCCAGGCTGGTGCCGGTCAGGTTGGCAAGCCCGGCGCGCATGGCCATCAGCGGGTTCTTGAGTTCATGGTCGAGCCGCCGCAAGAAGGCGTGCCGTTCGCTGGCCGTCTCGGACTGGAGCCGGTTGACGAGGTTGCGCTGGCTGCGCTCCTCCCTGGCCCAGCGCAGCCATTCCATCGTCAGCCCGCCGGCGGCCAGCAGGCCGAACAGCAACAAAATCGTTCCCAGGTCGGCGCGCAGGTAGGCCACCCGGTTGGGCAGCCATTCCAACCATAATACCGCCGCCAACAGCCCGCACAGCATAACCGGCGCGGCAGCCAGCAGCCCCCACAGCCAGTGTTTCATGCCTGGCCCTCCACCCTCCCGGCAAAGCGATAGCCTTCGCCTGGAACCGTTTCGATGTAGGTGGGGGTGGCGGCGTCATCGCCCAACTCCCGCCGCAATTCCGCGATGCGCGTATCGACGCTGCGCGTGCCGACCGGGTAATCCCAACCCCAGACGGTTTCGAGCAGGCGCTCGCGGCTGATTAATTCGTCGGGATGGGTCATCAGGTATTCGAGCAGGGCCACCGCCTTGGGCGTCAGGGTCAACTCTTCGCCCTCCAGGAAAACGCGATGGGCGCGGCGGTCGAACATCAAGCGGCCCGAAACCAGTTTCCAGGCCGCCGCCAGGGGAGGCTGGCCGGGCCGGGCGCGGCGCAGCACCGAACGGATGCGCGCCACCAGTTCGCGCGGGTCGAACGGCTTGTTGATATAGTCATCGGCGCCTTCCTCCAGCGCCATGGCGCGCTCCGAGGCCTCACCCACCTGGGTGAGCAGGATGATGGGCGTCCAATCGCCCTCCTGGCGCAACTGGCGCAGCGCCTGGCGGCCATCCATGCGCGGCATGAGAACGTCCAGGATGACCAGGTCGGGCTTGAGATGGGAAATTTGCTGCAAGGCCTGGGCCCCATCCCCGGCGGTGCTGACGAGGAACCCGGCCCGCTCCAGGAACGGGGCCAGGTTGGCTGTGATGGCGGTTTCGTCATCGACGAGCAGGATGCGGGGGGAGGAATTGTCCCAATTTGACATAAAAACACCTGCCGAACCAAATTCTACCGCGAATACCCTTCAGGGCACGTGTACCCTTCAGGGCACGTGTACCCTAACGAGCACGAGAGCGGGCAAATTGATTGTACCCGATGTGTATGTCAAACTTGTAACAGGGGTGTGTTGGTTGTGTTACGCCAAAAGGCAGCCTGCATAATATTGTCGCCGCGGCGCAGTCCTTCGATAAAAGCCTGGATTTTATCTTTTTTATTCCAATTCCCTCAACCTCTGCGCCATCAGGAAAATGGCGGTGGCAAGCAGCAGGGCAATGAATATCCAGTACCAGAAGTGGAACATAAGAATCAGGGCGCTGACGACGGCCAGCAGGGTGGTGATGACGGCGACCGTCTCGACGAAGGCCCCCCGCAGAATGGATTCGACCACCAGGAACAGAATCGTGGCAACCACCAGCCCGGCGGCCAGGTAGTCTGGGGTAAAAACCATCAGCGCGGCAATTGTGAACAGGAGCAGACTCAGGCTGATGGCGGCCCAGGTCTGGGCGGCGCGCTCGAAGCGCATTTGGGCCGCGACGACCGGCGCGGCCAGGTGGCGGATGTGGGCCTGCGGGTCATCCTGGATGCCCTGGCGCAGCCGCTCCAGGCGTTTGGTCAGACCGTCGAGCAAGGCGGCGTTTTCCGAAAATTCCCGCCGCAGGGCGCGGACTTCGGCCCCCAGCGCGTCCTTGGCTTTTTCGAGGGCGGCATATTGCCTGGCGAGATGCGGGTTGCCCTCCATGCCTTTCAGCTTGATGCCGAGCGCCTGCAATTCCCCGGCTTTTTGTGGAACCAGCCAATCGAGTTCAGACTGGCGCGCGGCCAGTTTGTCGCAGTTTTCTTCCAGCAGGGTCAGCGATTCGGGAGGCGGGGGGACCTTATCCAGCCCGGCAAAACCGAGCGGGTCGTACCACGAGCCGCGCGGGGAGCCGTCGCGGTTGTACATCGGCCCGGCGGGAGCGTTCTCGCCGGAGATGGGGTCGCGGGCGAAGAGTCCCCACAGGCCGCGATATTGACTGACCCAGGGGGTGGAATCATCCACCAGCACCGGCGACCAGGCCGCAGCCTGACCGGCCCCAATGGAAAAGCCGTCGCCGCGGGCATAATCGACAAACGGAATCCGGAAGGGGTCGAAGGACTTCTGCCCCAACGTCTCCGCCCAAAACTGACTGAAGACCGCAAAGCCGCGCCGCGCCCAGCCGGGCAGGTCGAGGCGGGCTTCGGCCATGTATTCGCCGGGGCGGAAGTAGGAGGCATGCGACCCGGCCCCGACGTAAACGACCGGGTGGCCGTCCACAAAATCGAGTTCGTCGGCGTCGTCCCAACGGCGGCGCAGGTCGTCGCCCTTATAGTCGTGCGAGGCGTAGGCCAGCCATTCGGGAACGAGTTGGCCGCCTTGCTGGTAGAGGTAAATCGAAACGTGTTCCCAATCGGCTTCGTGGTCGTTGACGCCGTTGAAGCCGGAGCGCCAGTTGTTGTAGCAGTAAAAATACCAGTATTGCAGCACCGTCCAGCCGTTGTGCCGCACAACGCGCCCGTAGTAGGTGTAGCGCGGATTTTCCTGCTGGATGTGATGGCAGGCGATTTCGGCGGCAGCCGCCAGGGCCGCCGGGACGCGCCCGCGCAGCAGGAAGGAGGCCGAGAACAGGGCATCCACCACGCGCGGGAGCAGGCCGCCGCGCGCCAGGCGTCCCAGCCCGGCGTGAAAGACGTTGTCGCTTTCGGCGTTCAGGCGGGCCTGCTCGGCCAGGGCCAGGGCGGCTTCGGACAGGCTGAGCGGTTCGATGAAGCGCAGGTAGTGAACCGTGCCAAAGGGCGCCGGGCGCGGTTCGATGAGTTTTTGCAGGTCGAGTTCGCCCTGCGGCACGAGCAGGGTATCGCGCCCGCTGCCGCCGCCGGATGAATTTTCGGGCGCGTGCGACCACAGGCTGGATTCGCGCGCGTAGGTCTCGACATCGGTCGGATAGAATTTTTCGCCGCGCGTGAACATCAACACCGGCTCGAAGCGGCGCAGCAGGCCGAAATCAGAAGCGTCGGCGGACATGGTTGTCGAGCCTGGTCGAGACATGGAGGGGCGGTCAATCGAGGCGTTCACCGGGGTCCGTCCTGATTCTAAAAATGCGCTGAACATCGGCCTGGTTGAGGGCCAGGGCGATGAAGGTATCGGAGGCCATGACGATGTAGTTGGGGCGTCCGTAGAAGTAGCCGAGCAGGGAAACGGTCAGCGAGATGGCCGTCCAAACCATCAGCACAATCCAACTCCAGCGTTTCATGCGCAGGAAGCCGACCAGCACGATGATGCCGCTCAACGAGAGCAGGGAGTAGACCGTGCTGGTAAAGAGCGCGCTGCCCAGCGGGGTCAGGCGCAGGCCGTCGAAGAGCGGGCCGGTCAGGCCGGTTTCGAAAATCCCGGAATCGAGCAAGGGTTCGACGGCCTGGTAAAGCCGCACCAGGAACAGGATGAAGATGGCCCAGGCGATGAGCGTGACGGCCATCGGGCGTTTTTTGCGGTTACGCTTCAGTCTAAACATCGTTTTTGTATCCGTTGTCATTGCGGCTGCTTTCTAACTTGCGGGACGTTTTCTCCCAACCTGTATTAGTATACAATGACCGGCGACCTTTTTCAAAACAAAAACAGGAGACAACCTTCGTCTCCTGTTTTGTCTTCTAAAAATCGGTATGGATACTGCCCCTGGGGATTTGCCGCAGGTCGTAGGGCGTAACCTGGTAGACACAATAGTTCAGCCAGTTGGAAAAGAGCAGGTGGGCGTGTCCGCGCCAGCGCACCTTGGGCGTGGCCGCCGGGTCGTCGCCGGGATAGTAGTTGCGCGGGACGTGGATGGGCAGGCCCTTGTTCACATCGCGGTCGTATTCGCCTTTCAGCGTCAGCGGGTCGTATTCCGAATGGCCGGTGACGAAGATGTGGCGGCCATCCTTCGAGCCGACCAGGTACACCCCGGCTTCTTCTGATTCGGCCAGGAGTTGAATCTCGTTCACTTTTTCGATGTCGGCCCGGCGGATTTCGGTGTGGCGCGAGTGCGGGGCGTAGAACGTATCGTCGAATCCGCGCAGCAGGCGTTCGCCTGGCGCGAGCGTATGATGCTCGAAGACGCCGAACATCTTGCGGGGCAGGGGATATTTCGGGATGCCGTAGCGATGATACAGCCCGGCCTGCGCCCCCCAGCAAATGTAAAAGGTCGATTCCACGTTCGTTTCGGCCCAGTCCATCACGCGGGTCAGTTCCTGCCAATAATCCACTTCTTCAAATTCCATCTGCTCTACCGGCGCGCCGGTGATAATCAGGCCGTCGAATTTCTCGCCCCGCACCGCCTCGAAAGTTTCATAGTGGTTGAGCAGGTGTTCGGCGTCGGTGTTTTTCGATTCGTAGGTGGCGGTGTGCAGCAAGGTCACATCGACTTGCAAGGCCGAATTACCCAACAGGCGCAGCAACTGCGTCTCGGTGGCAATTTTGGTCGGCATCAAGTTAAGGATAGCCATGCGCAGGGGGCGGATATCCTGGCGGTCGGCGCGCTCCTGGCCCATCACGAAGACGTTTTCTTGCTCCAGGATGGCGCGGGCGGGCAGAGTGGATGGAATTTTGACGGGCATAAGACCTCGAATGATGAATCGCGAATGCGGAATGATGAATCAGCTCATCATTCCGCATTCTGCGTTTTGCATTAATTATTGAGCGCCTGGTTCAGGTCCCACAGGATGTCGTCGATGTCCTCCAGACCGATGCTGAGACGGACGAAATCAGGGCTGACCCCGGCAGTGACCTGCTGTTCGGCGGTCAACTGGCTGTGGGTGGTGGTGGCGGGATGGATGGCAAGCGACTTCGCATCTCCGACGTTGGCGAGGTGGCTGAAGAGTTGCAGACTCTCGATGAATTTGCGGCCCGCCTCGGAACCGCCCTTGATGCCAAAGCCCAGAATCGCGCCCGCGCCTTTGGGGAGATAGCGATTCGCGCGCTCATAGTCAGGATGGCTCTTCAGGCCGGGGTACTTGACCCAGGCAACCTTCGGGTGCTTCTCCAGGTATTCGGCAACGGCCAGGGTGTTTTGGACGTGCCGCTCGACGCGCAGGGAGAGCGTTTCGATACCCTGGATGATCTGCCAACTGTTGAACGGCGACTGGCAGGCGCCGATGTCGCGCAGGACATGGACGCGGGCTTTGATGATGAAGGGCGGCAGGCCAACCTGCGTCAGCGTGGAATAGACCAGGCCGTGATACGACGGGTCCGGCTCGTTGAAATTGGCGAATTTGCCGTTGCTCCAGTCATAATTGCCGCCATCGACGATAATCCCGCCGATGCTGGTTCCGTGCCCGGCGATGAACTTGGTGGTGCTGTGCGTGATGACATGCGCGCCCCACTCGAACGGGCGGAACAGATAGGGCGTGGCGAAGGTGTTATCGATGAAAAGCACCAGTTTATGCTTTTTGGCAATTTCGGCAACTTCTTCGAACGGGAAGACCGAAATATCGGGGTTGCCAAGCGTCTCGCCGTAGATGATTTTGGTGTTGGGCTGGATGGCCGTCTCGAAATTCCGCGGGTCAGCCGGGTCGACGAAGGTCACGTCGATGCCGAGTTTGGGCAGGGTGTACTTGAACTGGTTGTACGTCCCGCCATACAGCCGGCTGGAGGTGACGATGTGGTCGCCCGCGTTGCAGAGCGTAAAAATGGCTTGGGCCTGGGCGGCGTGGCCGCTGCTGGCGGCCAGCGCGCCAACCCCGCCTTCGAGGGCCGCGATGCGCTGCTCCAGCACGTCGGTGGTTGGGTTCATCAGGCGGGTATAGATGTTGCCGAGTTCCTTGAGCGCAAATAAATTGGCGGCGTGTTCGGTGCTTTTGAACTGGTAACTGGTGGTCTGGTAGAGCGGCACGGCGCGGGAGCCGGTGGTCGGGTCGGGCGAATAACCGGCGTGCAGTTGTTGGGTGGCGAAGCCGAACTTGCGGGTTGTGGTGGACATGATGCGTATCTCCTCTGATTGTGTGTAGATTCCGCCCTTACCAGGAGAGACATGTATGCCTGCGCGCAGCGCGGGCAAAAAAATCACCTCTCCTGGAAGTACAAGAAGAGGTACGCGCGTTTACCATCCTCTCATCTTCCAGATAGTACTGCCGGAATTGGCACCTTGACTTTGCAGTCAGGTTGTCGAGGCATCACAGGGCCGGTCCCTCCGCCTCTCTGGATAAGAGCGTTTATGAAGTTGTATTCGCAATCCCTTTGCGAATTTCGCCGTTTATATCATCTGTAAATCGGACTGTCAAGGGTTAATTTGAAATTCAGCAATCCAACCCCAAACGAAACCGGGAAACTGCCTGTATTATAATTGAAACATGTTCCGTTCCCGCGCGATTATCATCCGCAAACAGCATATTGCCCTCATCAAGCGCCTGCGCAATGGGCAGGAATATTATGTGCTTCCGGGCGGGGGCATGGAGTCAGGCGAAACGCCCGAACAGACCGCCATCCGCGAGAGCCGCGAGGAGCTGGGACTGGCAATTGCCATCGAGCGGCTGCTGGCGAAAATCATCTTCCATGGCCGCGAACAATACTACTTCCTGGCACGCGCTACCGGCGGACATTTTGGCACGGGCGCCGGGCCGGAAATGACCGGCAAGTACCCGCCCGAACGCGGCTCCTACACCCCGGTCTGGATTCCGCTGCGCGAGGTGGGACGGATTAATCTCTTCCCGCCGCCGATTGCCGAAATCCTGGGCCATGCCGCGGCGGAAGGCTGGCCTGAAAAGGCGGTCGAAATCTGTATTGAAGACTGAATGAACAAAAAAATCCCGGCTAGCCGGGATTTTTTGTTCGCGGCGCAAACAAGAATATTGCAAAAGTGAACAAGGCAACCAGCATGGTTGCCCAAAAAACGGTCAGAAACAGGATTTCCTGGGCGCCAGGCGTGTTCTGCAACACGGAAATTTGAAATTGCAGGCGCATCAGGATGGTCAGCGGCAGGCTATTCCAGATGAAATGCAGCACGGGGGGGATGGAAACGGTAAACAGCCCCAGGGCCACATCCAGCCAGGTTAAGCGGAATCCGATTGCGGCGCGCGGCGTTTTTTCGATGCGCTGCAAAACCCGGCTGGAGAATCCGCGCGGGGTTTGGGCGCGCGGCCAGGCGCGCAGGGCGTCCTCCACGACATCCATTTCATCCCAAAGTGGTTCGTTCATGCAAGTTCCTCCTGGAAAATGGACAACGCCTGGCGCAGGCGTTCTTTCGCCCGGAACAGGCCGGTTTTGACCGTGCCGAGCGGCAGGCCGACCAGGCTGGCAATCTCCTCGTAAGAGAGTTCATCCTGGTAACGCAGGGTGAGGAGCAAACGCTGGCACTCAGGCAGGCGTTCGATTTCGCGGTGCAACAGGGCGCGCCGCTCGCGCAGTTCACTGCGCAGGGCCGGGTCGTGGTCGAGACAGGTCGCTTCGGGCAGGCTGTCAATATCAGACTCGCTTAACTCGCTCAACTCGCGGCGCAAACGTGGGAAGCGGTTGATGCACAGGTTGATGACGATGCGATAGAGCCAGGTGCGCAGGGCCGACCCGCCGCGAAAGCCCGGCAGGGCCTGCCAGGCGCGCACGAAGGCTTCCTGGGCCACATCCTCCGCCTCGGTTGGGTTGCCGATGACGCGCAGGGCCAGGTTGTAAACAAATCGTTCATGCAGGGCCAGCAGGTCTGCAAAAGCGTCGGTGTCGCCTCGTTGGGCGCGGTGGATGAGTTCCTGCTCGTTCACGGCGGTCGGTGTCCTTCAAAAATTAGACCGGGTTGGGGGCGGAAAAGTTTCAGCCGGTTTTCCAAACGTCCCGAAAGCCCTGGCGAAGAAACCGGGTCATTTTGCAAGGAACCTTCGGGACGGTCAAGGTGAAACTTTTTCCACATTCTCCGGTCAAACTCTATGAAAACAACAAACGGAGGTTTCGACGAATGAGTAAATGGATTATAGCAACAATCCTTATCCTGGCGCTGGTTGCCACTTGCGCGGCCGGCGCGTTTGCCGTCTGGCAAGGAATACAGATGGCGCAATCGAGCGGATTCAGTTTCCGTACCGGTTCGTTCAACATGGTGGAAGCGACGGCAACCGAGCAGCAAACCATCCCTGTCAGCGGTCCGCTGAAACTAAACGTGGAGAACAACTACGGTTTCATAAAGGTCGAAGCGGGCGAAGCAGGAACAGATGGCGTGAAAATCACCGCAGAGAAAACGACCTGGGGCGGCACCGATGAAGAGGCGCAGCAAGCCCTGGAAGATATTAAAATCCAGGTCGAGCAAAAAGGCGGTGAAATCCGAATCTGGGTCAAGCCGGTCGTGGAAGTGACCGGGCTTCATCTTGGGCCGCGTGGTCATTGGGTTCACTTCACCATCACCGTCCCGGCGGAGACCAGCGTCGAGCTAACTTCATCGAATGGCGACCTGTCTCTCTCCGGCACGCAGGGCGATGCGACCCTGAACGCCCGCTTTGGCGATGTCGATGTTTCTGGCCTGACGGGTAAACTCACGGTTACGACCTCCAACGGTCAGATAACCGCCCGCAACATCGAGGCGGGCAAAGCCCCGGTCAGCCTGAAAACCGACTTCGGCGATATCGAGGCAGATACCATCGCTGCCGGGGATGTGACGCTTAAATCGACCAACGGCAAACTGACCCTGAGCGGCGTGGAATCGACCGGCGCGCTGGATGCGCGCAGCGATTTTGGCGGGCTGGAACTGCGCTCGGTCAGCGGCCTGTCACTGGAAGCGCACACGTCCAATGGCAAGGTGCAGGTGAAGGAGGCCGATTTAAGCGGGAAGGTGAATGTTTCCAGCAACTTTGGCGACCTGACGCTCGAAGGCGCGCGCTCGAACGGCATGGAACTGAAAACCCAGAACGGGGAAGTGACGGTCAGCGGCGCGGCAGGTAAAATTACAGCCCACTCCGATTACGGCGATGTGGAGGTCTCTGCCGAGAAGGCCCTCGTAACCCTGACCTCGGGCAACGGCAAAGTGACCTTTACCGGCTCGCTGATCGAGGGCGACCATACCCTGAAAAGCAATTTCGGCGATATCCGCCTGACCCTGCCCGCCGATTCAGCCCTGACCTTCGACCTGAAAACGGACTTCGGCAAAATTCGGTCCGATTTCCCCGTCACCATCTCTGGCGAGCTGGACGAAAAACGCTGGAAGGGTGACATCAACGGCGGCGGCGCGCGCCTGACCGTTTCCACCCAAAACGGCAATATCACCCTTCAAATCTCAAAATAGAGGAGCAAAAACTATGGATGCTTTCATTCCCTGCGCAGGCAGCCTGGGCTTTATTGGCCTGGTGTTCGGTTTCATCCTGCTGATGCGTTTCATGTCGTACAAAGAGACTTTGGCCCTGGCCGAAAAGGGGCTGGTCAAACCGGTCAAGAGCGGCAACGGCAAGGGCGCGCTCATCTGGGGCATTATCTTCGCCGCTATCGGCGTGGCGCTGACAATTGGGATGTGGCCCCTGGGCCTGATGTTTAACACCAACCTGCCTCTGGCCTTCGGCCCCTGGATGCTGGCCGGCCTGCTGCCGCTGTTCTTTGGCCTGGCGCTGATTCTCATCCACGTGTTGACGCACGAGAGAAAGCGCGAGGAGCCGCCGGTAGAGAAAAGTGACGAGTAACGCGTTCGAGGAAAGAAGAAAGACGCAAGAACACGACCTCCCGCGCAGGCTTCTGCGCGGGAGGTTTTTATTTGACTTTCGGCATCCTTTGTCTTACAATAAAATCGAAAACATAAGAAAGGAGCAGGTGATGTTATTGCGATTGTCCTCCAAAGGCCAGTTGGTGCTGCCCAAGAACATCCGCCAGGAGTTGCGGTTGAAACACGGCGACCAGTTCCGGGCAAAGGTGGTAGATGGGAAGATTGTGCTGGAACCGATTCAGAAAAATGCCATCCAGCGATTGTATGGCATCCTGGAAGGCACAGACCTTCTCAAAGACCTGGAAGAAGAACATCGCCAGGAAGTTGAACGTGACAACCAGTTATTTGCTTGATTCCTGGGCCATCCTGGCATATTTCAAACGCGAACAGCCTGCCGACCAGCGGATTCTCGCACTGCTGGAGGAAGCCCGACAAAACCGCATTCAGTTGTCGATTTCAGTGATTAACCTGGGGGAAGTTTTTTACAACATCGGTCGAGTGCGCGGGGAGCAGTTTGCAGAATACCTCTTGGGGGAGATGCGGCAATTGCCACTGGAAATTGTGCCAGTAGATGAAACCCTGGTGCTATCCGCCGCACGCTGGAAGATGAAGCATCCCGTCTCGTATGCCGATGCCTTTGCCGCCGCAACTGCCGAAAAATTGCGGGCAATCCTGGTCACTGGCGACCCGGAGCTGGCGGCGCTCAAAGAAGTTCTGCCAATCGAAGCACTGGAGCGAAAACATGCGTAATGTCACAGCGACCGCCAGATGTAGCGGTCGCTGTATCATATTCCGACAAATTGGGCAGCGAGATAGCATCTCGCCCCACGTTATTGCCCTTGCGCCTGTTCCGGCGGCGTCCCTGCGGAGATGATGGGGCCTTTTTCTGGCACGTTGGCCGGGCGTCCGAGCGGCATGGCCGGTCGGTTGATGGTGGTTTGGCCGCTGGGGGCATAGAGCATCTGGTAGAGCAGGGATTTCTGAGAGTTGCCGCCGCCCAGGATGTCATCGCCTTTTTCGGCTTTTTCACCCACGCGGTTGGAACCGGCCAGGATACCGGCGTAACCGCTCATATCCATGTTTTTCTGGTTGTTGGCGACATCGGCATTGTGGCAGGTGGTGCAGGCGGGCGCGCCATCGTACCACAGGTTGGCTTCCAGGAACAATTTCTGCACATCACCCTTAAATGTGGCGGCGCAGGTCTGTCCCTTGATGTCGGTGAAGGAGAAGGTCTCGGTTTCCGGGTAGCCTGCGTCAATCCAGGCAGCGACCAGGTCAGCAGCGGCCACGCGGCAGCGGGGAACAGCCACAACCGCCTCCGCGCCGACTTTGGGAGCGGGCAGGGTGGCCGGAATCAGGGTCGGGATGGGGGTTGTCACCGGCAGGGCGATTCCGGTGCAGGTGTTGTTCGTCCGGCAGCCAAAGAAATACAGGCCAAAAGCAAAGACAATCACCAGCGCAGGCAGCCCCACCAGGATACCGAAAATAATTCCTTTCAGGTCTTTCATTCAAAACCTCGCTATACTTTGTGGAGTCGAGCGGCTTGCCGCTCGGATAACAGCCGCAGCAGCAAGCTGCTGCACTCCAGATTACGGTGTCGTTGCTTTCAATGTGCGGATATAGTTGACCACGTCCCAGCGGTCGCGCACGGTCAGGTTTTCGTTCAGGGCTGGCATGCGGATTTGCCCCTCCGCGCCCAGGATGCCGTTGGAAATGCTCAGGAACAGCGCGCCATCGGCTTTGACCTGCACCACGTCACTAGTCAGGTTGGCGGGCGGGTTGACGAGCGCAAGGCCAATGTTGCCATTGCCATCGCCCGCCGGGCCGTGACATTGGGCGCAGTTAATCGAGTACAGAACGCGCCCGCGCTCGACAGAGACTTCATCGGCCTCGACCGGGTTGACCGGCGACCCCTGGCCGGGGATGTAGGCCGCGCCTTCGATGGGAATCGAGCGGATTGCCACCGGCAGGGGCTTTTCCATTGGGCGGAACGAGGGCTGGATTTCCATGAAGGAAATCCACTCGATTTTGATGATGTCGTAGGTAAAGGTCAACACCACGCCGAGCAGCAGCACGGCGGCGGAGATGAGCATCATCAGACGCTGGAACAGGCTCATATTGCCTCCGCCTGGGCGCGCTTGACCGATTCCGCGCCTATCGCTTTCATGGCTGATTCGACCGCCATTTCCAGTTCTCCGCCACACTCAATCAGCAGGGCGATGCGCCCATCGCTGATTTCCGGCACATATTCGGTGGGGGTGTAGTTGGGGAAGCGGCTGTCGAGAAAAACGCCGATAAAGGTGCTGATGAGCATGACCAGCATGGTCATTTCGAACATCACCACAATCGTCGGCGGGACGCCAATAAAACGGCCACCGACTGTAATCGGGTACAGGTTGGGCGTGCCATACGCCAGGAAGATGCCCACGCACAAGCCGACGAACGCGCCGCCCATCGCAAAGCGGGTGACGTTGCTCCACTGCGGCTTGCGCCCCAGCATGGCCTCGGTGATGGGCGTACCGGAGATGACCGTCACATGGCTGTCGTGGATGCCCAGCCCGCGCAGTTTATCGACCGCGTGCGCGGCGGGGTCGATGTCTTCGAAAATTGCCAGAAGGAGATTTTTTTCTGTCATGGTTGCTCCATAGAGACTCGGTATTCGTTATTCGAACCTCGAATATCCAATATCGCTATTCCAGTTCCGCCACCGAAACAACCGGCTCTTTGCCATATTTGCGGATGGAATGCGCCATCTGGCCTTCCTGCACTTCCCAAACCGGCACGAGCGGGATGAATTTGGAAGCAAGCATGTAGAGCAGGATAAAGAAAGCCACCGTACCAATGAAAATCGGCACTTCGATACCGGGTTTGAATTCCTGCCCCCACATAAAGGGCATGCGGTTGATTTGCAGCGAGACCGGCACGATGATATAGCGCTCGGCCCACATGCCAACGTTGATGAGCAGCCCCACGCTGAATAAAATCCAGGGATTGCGCCGCCAGGCTTTGTTCCACAGCACCAGCCAGGGGATGGCGACGTTGGTAATCAACATCATGAACCAAATCCAGCCGCCGGGACCGGCCTCGTGGAAGTGCAGTAGCGCGTCGGTGAACGAGTCGCCGCCGTACCATTGAATCATGTAATCGTTGAAGAAGAAATACGCCCAGCCCATCGAGATGACCAGCATCAGTTTGCCAATCGCGTCGAAATGTTCCTTGCGGATGAAGTAATCCATGTGCTTCATGGTGTAGCGAATGACGATGACCACCATCCCCACCGCTGCCACGCCCGATTGCAGCGCGCCGACCACGAAGTACGGGCCAAAGATGGTCGAACTCCAGCCGGGGCGCATGGCCACCGCGAAGTCCCACGAAACGATGGTGTGAACCGAGAACATGACCGGCAGGATGGCAAAAGCAAAGATATTGAGCGCGATGCGCAGGTGGGCCCATTCTGATTCGGTGCCGCGAAAACCTAAAGCCAGGATGCGGTAGACGCTCTTTCGCCAACCCGTCGAGCGGTCGCGCGCCATCGCCAGGTCGGGGATGAGCGGCAGGAACAAGTACATCGTCGAGGAAAGCAGGTAAGTGTTAATCGCCAGGAAGTCCCACATCAGCGGCGACTGAAAGTTGACCCACAATTGGCGCTGGTTGGGGATGGGGAACATCCAGTAGGCCAGCCAGACGCGGCCCATGTGCGCGAAAATCTGGATACCAGCCTGCGCCAGCGCGAAGGTCGTCATCAGTTCGGCGGCGCGGGTGAAGGGACGGCGAAATTCCACCCTGAAGACCCGCAGCAGGGCCGAGACGAAGGTTCCGGCGTGGCTGATGCCAATCCAGAAAACCGTGTGAACCAGGAACAAACTCCAGTAACCGGGGCGGTTTTTGCCCGTAAGATACAGACCCTCAGAAATCATATAGCCCCACGCGCCAAAGAGCGCGACAGCCACAATCACCGCCAGGATACCGGCAACGACCCAGAACTTCCACGAGGACGAGGACATCGAATCCATCACCATCGCGTTCATTTCGCCGCGCGGCTTGGGGTCGAGCATCAGGTGTTCTTTGCGCAGTTCCGCCTCGTGGTCGTGTTCGTGCGGCAGGGCGCTAGCCGAGATTGCCATTGAAGCCTCCCTTGAGGTAACTGACTCGCGGCTGCGCGCCGAGGTCTTCGAGCAGGTGCGTGGCGCGTTTGTCCTTCGACATCTTGCTGACCTTGCTTTCGGGGTCATCCAGGCGGCCAAAGACAATCGCGTCCGCCGGGCAGGCCTGGGCGCAGGCGGGCATCACTTCGCCGTCGCGCACATCGCGGCCTTCGGATTTGGCCTGGTCCTGTCCTTTGTGAATGCGCTGGATACAGAAGGTGCATTTTTCCATGATACCGCGCCGCCGCACGGTCACATCCGGGTTGAACTGATTGGCGAGCGGTTCGGGGTAGTTAGTGTACTCGGCCCAATTGAAAACGCGCGCCACATACGGGCAGTTGTTGGCGCAGTAGCGCGTGCCAACGCAGCGATTATAGACTTGCAGGTTGAGTTTCTCCGCCTCGCTATGCACCGTCGCAAAAACCGGGCAGACCGATTCGCAGGGCGCGGAGCCGCACTGCTGGCACATCACCGGCTGGAAGGGCGTCGCCTGTACTTCGGGATATTCGCCCTCCCACAGGCGTTCCACGCGAATCCAGCTCATCTGCCGCCCGTAACCGGCATCGTGTTCGCCCACGAACGGCACGTTGTTTTCCATCGAGCAGGCCGCCACGCAGGCCTGGCAGCCGGTGCATAAATCCATGTCGATGGCAATGCCCCAGCGGCCTTCCTCGCCTTCTTTCCACTCCGCCTTGTACTCAGGAATTTTCGGTAAAATCGCCATTCCTAATGCTCCTCCATGCCTTCGCCGTACACGCCCAACTTGCTCTCCAGGCGCGAAAGTTCGCGTTTCTTGCCGGTCTTTTCGATACGGACTTTGGTCCCGGCGAAAGCCAGGTCGCCGGCCCCGTTCGTTTTTGCCCCGAACAAATCTGCCGGATTGACTCCCCGGTTTTCTGCATACCGTCCATAGGCCGTGTGACCCTGCCCAAACGGAATCGCCACCACATCCGGGCGGATGGCGGGATACTCATAAACCGACACTTCCACCGCCCCAAAGGGGGAGACCACCCGCACCACATCATCGTTATGCAGGCCAAGTTTCCTGGCTGTTTTGGGGTTGATTTCGAGCCAGGTGTTCCACATCACGGTCGTCATCGGGTCGGGAATTTCTTGCAGCCAGGGCTTGTTCGCCCCCGCCTCGGCCAGGATGGGCGAGGGATAGACCAGCAGGTGGAATTCATCATACGTTTCAGATGTTTTGTCCACTTCGAGATTGAGTTTCTTGTCGGTCGCTCCAGCCGCACTTGTGCCCGCCAGGGTATTCGGCGCGCCCAGTTCGGGTTCGTTCTTCCACCAGCCGCCAAACTGCTGGAAGAGCGCCCAGAACGAGGGCAGGTCGGCGGCGCTGTAAAAGCCGCCTGTCTGTTCCACCAGCGGAGTCACTTTACTCTGGATGAATTCAACTTCATCCTTAAAGGGTAGATTGGCTGCGGCCAAAAGCACATCCACCGTCGACCTGGTGTTGTAATACGGCGCAATCACCGGCTGCGCGCCCGAAAGCATGGACTGGCCCGTCCCATTGACTACACGCTGGTAGCC
>DAOUAZ010000125.1:0-3247 GCA_034432975.1 Anaerolineales bacterium
GATGGAAACGGACATACGAAACGGATTTTCTTGCCGAAAGCGACAAAATCCTCTCTGTTTTCTCCCCTCTCCCACTGGGAGAAGGGGCCGGGGGAAGCCCCGCGCAGCGGGGTGAGGGCGGGCAGGCAGTTACTACCTTGCTGCAATATACTTCTCCTGGTAGGCCTTCAACGCTCCCGGCGGCATCACCTCGCGCCGCAGGATTTTGTTCCAGTCGAGCATGTCGCGCAGGTGGCCGTAGGGGACATCCCCTTCCGGGACGAAGCCGACGAAGGAACCGTTGTAGTTGTCCTCGGTCCCCATGAAAAGCGCGTTGGAGAGCCAAATGCGGAACAGGCCAATCGACGATAGGCCAGGGTCGTCGTCGGGCAGGGCCGTCTCGAAGGTCAGCACCACCGGGCCGTCGGCGGTATCGCCCACCGCCGCCACCGTCGCCTCGTGAATCCAGCGCAGCCATTGTTCCTGCGCGACCGGTTTCTTATCGGCGTCGAGGGTGGTTCGGGCGCGCGTCACCATGTCGGTGGTGGTGTACTTCCAGTTACCCTTACCGGTGACTTGCGGGTCGAGCAGGGTATCACCATCCTTCGTCGTCAGCGGACGCGCCACCCGCCAGGGGCTGATTTGCTCCGAGACGAAGCGCAGCCACAGGATGCTGGCCCCTACGGTGAAATCTTCGCGCTTTTTGGGTTTGGTGAAGTAGGGGCGCGGCGTACCGGGCAGTTTACCTTCCTTTTCGTGCTTCATATACCAGGGCGCTTTGGCGGTCAGGCCGCCGGGCGGGTTGTGTCCGCGCAAGTGCTGGCAGTGTTCGGCGGTTTCGTTGCACACCGCCCGGCTGACGATAAGCCGATGCGAGCGGGCGTGTTCGTCGCGCCACAGGACGGTGTTCTCCTCGCGCCATTTGCCGATGACCGCGCGCAGTTCCGAGTGTTCGCGGGCATTTTTCTGAGATTCCTCTTCGGGAGTCAGTTTTTCCCAGTTCAAATCTTGAACGTGATGGACACGCAGGGACGTGACCGAGACGATTTCCTTCCAGGCCCAGGCTGGAAAGGCCTCTTTCATGGCTTCGATTTCGGTCAGGGCTTCGTCCTCGCTCATTTTCTCCAGTTCGTAGCGGCGCTCGTCGATGGCGAGGGCGATGAGCGCCGCCCGGCGGGTTTTGGGGCCGCCGCTCAGGCCTTTCAGATGCTCGGACAATTTGTTTTTCCAGGCTGGTTCAGCGGCCAACGCCAGTTTGGGGCGCGATGGGCTGTTGGAAGCGTACAAGGCCGTCTTTTCGCTGCCGAGTTTCTGGGTGGCGGCATCATCCAGGGTTTGGATTTCCTTCTCGACCTGTGCTGTGCGCAGGCGCAGTAGCAAATCACGCGGGCTGGCCCAGGAACCGTGCGCGCTGCGGTAACGCATCCCCGAAAAGTGGATGACCATGTACTGAAGCCAGGGCGGGAAGCGTTCCGGCTGCCGGAGGAAGCGCTGGACGACTTCTTCGAGCAATTCCTGGCTGTTTTTGTTCTCCAACGAACGGCGGTAAGCCTCCACTTTGGCGCGGGCGATGTGTTTGGCCGTTACCGCGCCGGAGGGTTGGTACTCGCTCAGCCAGGCTTCCTGGTCGATTGCCAGGGCGGCCTCAGCCTGGGCCAGTTCCTTTTGCAGGGTTTCGTAATCCTTGCGGAAAACAGACAGGTTTTGCTCCACGCGCGCCAGTTCCTGCTCTTTGGCGCGGATGTCTTTTTCTGTTTCGGCCTGCGGGCGGGTGGCGGCCAGCAAACCGGCGTGGAAGTTCGTCAGCTGGTCGATTTCGCCGCGCATCACGCCCAGAATGCGCGCGCGCAACTGCTTTAGCCGGGTTTCACTCTCGGCGCGCCTGGCCCAGGTCGGCGGCATGTTGCGCAGGTTGGTTTCGAGGGTGGCGGCTTCCTTCTCCAATTCCTTGAGAACCTGCTGCCAGTTGAACAGGTGGTTGCGCAGCGCGAGGGCCTTGTTCCCGGCAAAGCCGTATTCGCGCATCAGGGCGGCGCGCAGTTCGGAGAGTTTTTTGAGAAAACCAGGGTCGGGATTTTCCCCCAGCAGGGCGGCGGGTTCGGTCTCGGTGAAATGCTTCTCGGCGGCGCGGGGTTCGGGCGGCGATTTCATGCGTCCCAATTCCGCCGAGAGCGTCTCGTGTTTTGCTTCCAGCGGGCGCAGGTTGGTCTCGACCAGGGGCAGTTTGCGGGCGATTTCGTCCCTGCGGCGGCGGGCGTTTTCCTGGGCCTGGAACAGTTCCAGTTTGCGGCCCTCGATTCGTCCCAGCGCCTTGATGAGATTCCGCAGCCGAATCAGTTCCTCGTCCGCCATCCGCAGCGTCACCCCATACATCTTATCCAGCTCTGCAATTTCCTGCGGCCGGCGCGGGTGTTCGGGCGCAATCGCCTCGATGCGCCGTTTTTTCGAGGCAATCAGCCGCCGCGTCTCTGCCCGCCGCTCCACCCACTGCGGCTCGAACTGGGAGATGAAATACTTCTCCTTGCGCGCATCGGTCAGGCGCGGCAGGTTTTGGATGAATTGCGCGTGCAGTTGGTTGATTTTTGCCAGTTCAGTTTCGTCCACCTCGCCCAGCAGTTCGGCATAAACAGCGCGAACATCGGGTGTCAGGAAGTAAGCCCGCAGCGCCTTGTACTCGTCCAGCGCCTGGCGGGCCAGTTGGGCCTGCGTCTCGTGGTAGGCGCGGATGTCCGCGTGCAATTCGGCGGGGGATTTGTCCTTATATTCGCTCCAAACGTCTATCTCGGTAAAATAGACCAGGAAATCGCGCAGTTTAACCTCGCGCAGCGGGTAAATCGTCTTCAGGAGAGATTCGTTTTGCCATTGAAAGTGCAGGGGCGTGGTCATATTCCTCCAGGGCGCGGGTACAACAGGCTGGGATTGGACATATTTTATCCTATTTCAAAAAACGTCCCGTGAGCGCTCAGCCGAGCGGTTTCCGAAACCTGTCCACATTGCGCCACGAAAACCTTCGGGACGATTGTAGATTAAGGAGATTCGATGTACACGACAGGAGAAACAGCGCAAACGCCTGGAAAACTCCTGGGCAGGCACCTTCTACAAACAGATCACGGATGCTCAAATCACGAGCTTGAAAGCGCGCGCCGGGATGCAGCGCATGGATTCGACCCAGATCGCCAGCAACATTGTCTCGGCCAGCCGCCTGCAATTGTTGGTGGAAGGCTTGCAGCGGGTCGAACGCATCTCGAGCGAAAGCGACAAAGCCCGC
>DAOUAZ010000126.1:0-2307 GCA_034432975.1 Anaerolineales bacterium
GTGGTTGCCGAGAGCGTTTTCGGTTGGCGCGGGCTGTATTGGGGAACTGTCCCATTGATGTTGATTGCGACCGGACTGGTGGCTGCGGGCTTGCCGGGGAACGCTCAAAAAGCAAAACCCAGGATGGATATTGCGGGTACTTTCGTGATGGTGTTGGCGACAACCACGCTCATTATCGGGTTTTCCTGGCTGGATGCGCCGCAAACATTCGGGATGGGGGTGCTCCTGCTCGCCACCTCTTTGGCCGCCTGGGTTGGCTTCATCCGCATCGAAAACCGGGCCGAAGCGCCCATCCTCGACCCGCAGATATTTACCAATCGAACCTTTATGACCGCTGCCGGGGCCGCGTTCCTGTCCTTTTTTGGCATGTTGGGCATCATGGCCTATTCGCCCATCTTTGTCCAGGAGGTGATGCAGGTCAGCCCGACCATCAGCGGCTCGATGCTGACTCCCTACACCACCCTGGTCGCATTTTTGGGAATTCCGGCGGGTTTTTTGCTGGCGCGAACCCAAAAATACAAGTGGATGTACAATGTGGGGTATGCCCTCGTCTTCATAGCTATGCTTGCCATGTGGCAATTTACCGCCAACACGCCAATCTGGTTGTATGTGCTGGTTACGTCCCTGGCCGGGCTAGGACTGGGCGCAATTCCGACCATCAATACGCTGGTGGCGCAGTTTGCAGTTCCCAAACGTCTGTTGGGCGTGGCGGTCGGCGCAATTTTCTTCTTCCAGATGCTCGGCATTTCCGTTGCGCCCGCCCTGCTGGGGTTGGTGCAAAGCAGCGCCCCGACCTTGGAAGGCGGCCTGAAACTGGTTTTCCTGGTTGGCGCAATTACCACATTGTTTTCCTTGCTGATGATTCTCACCATCCCCGAAATTTCAATGGATGCGGAAACTTCAGAAAAGAGCGAACCGCTGAAAACCCGTCCTGCTGAAGGACAATCGACGATTTGAAAGGAGAAAATGATGGAATATGCGCGATTAGGAAACACCGGCCTGAAAGTCTCTCGCATTTGCCTGGGCTGCATGGGCTTTGGCGATGCCGAGCGCTGGATTCATAAATGGGTACTGGACGAAGACGCGAGCCGTCCCATCATCCAGAAGGCCCTTGAAATGGGTATTAATTTCTTCGATACCGCTAACGTCTATTCGCTTGGGGCCAGCGAGGAGATTTTGGGACGCGCCCTCAAGGATTTTGCCAGGCGAGACGAGGTTGTGGTCGCCACCAAGGTGCATTTCAAAATGCGCGAAGACCCCAATGGCGGCGGCCTGTCGCGCAAGGCTATCCTGACCGAGATCGACAACAGCCTGCGGCGGTTGGGAACGGATTATGTCGACCTGTACCAGATTCACCGCTGGGATTACGAGACTCCCATCCAAGAGACAATGGAGGCCCTGAACGATATTGTCCGCGCCGGAAAGGCCCGTTATATCGGCGCATCGGCCATGTGGGCCTGGCAATTCCAAAAGGCGCTGCACGTTTCCGAGAAACACGGCTGGACGCGTTTCGTCTCGATGCAGAACCACTACAACCTGATATACCGCGAGGAAGAACGCGAGATGATGCCACTCTGTCGCGCCGAGGGAATTGGTTCCATCCCGTACAGCCCGCTGGCTTCTGGCAGGTTGACGCGCGATTTATCTGAAAATACCATGCGTTCAGAAACCGACCAGATTCAGAAAATGAAATATGACGCCGCGGCGGAAAGTGACCGCCCGGTGGTGGAACGGGTGGCCGAACTGGCTCAAAAGCGCGGCGCGGCGCGGTCGCGCATCGCCCTGGCCTGGCTGCTTCAAAAGGAAGCGGTCACCGCCCCGATTGTCGGCGCGGCCAAAATTTCCCACCTGGAGGATGCGGTGGCGGCGTTGGCAGTCAACCTGACAGCCGAAGAAGTGGCCTACCTGGAAGAACCCTACCAGCCACACCGCATTGTGGGACACCAGTAAACAAGATGAACCGTCCCGAAGGCTTCGTCGTGAGTGCTCAGCCGAGCGGTTTTCAGGAGCGTTGTGGGCAGTTTAGGGTTGCCTTCGGGACGTTTTTTAGATTGTAATTCACTTGAGTTTTGCGAAAAAATGCGAAAAGTAGTGTCGTGACGACAGCACTTTGACAAAGCAACACAAATAACCGGCCAGGGAGCCTCACCTGCCCGGCGTTCAAGCAGGGCAAACGCAGTCGAGCGAGCAGCGTATGAAGAATATTGTCAGGTGTTTTGCCCTGTTGTAAATGTTGAGCAATCCAGCGAACCAGATGTCCCAACAATTCATCGACGACCGCCTGGCACCGTTGACCAGTTGATTGGA
>DAOUAZ010000127.1:0-42804 GCA_034432975.1 Anaerolineales bacterium
TGGCTCCACCTCGCGGCTTGGCAACCCGTTGTACTGCCCATTGTAGCGTGTGTGTAGCCCCAGGCATAAAGGCCATGCTGACTTGACGTCATCCCCACCTTCCTCCGGCTTGATACCGGCGGTCCTGTATGACACTTGTAACATACAGCGAGGGTTGCGCTCGTTAGCGGACTTAACCGAACATCTCACGACACGAGCTGACGACAGCCATGCAGCACCTGTGAAGGCTCCCTTGCGGGTCGGTCACCTTTCGGATCCCTACCACCAACATGTCAAACCCGGGTAAGGTTCTTCGTGTAGCATCGAATTAAACCACACGCTCCGCTGCTTGTGCGGGGCCCCGTCAATTCCTTTGAGTTTTAACCTTGCGGTCGTAGTCCCCAGGCGGTAGACTTATCGCGTTAGCTTCGACACCGATGGTTTTTAACCCACCGACGCCAAGTCTACATCGTTTACTGCTAGGACTACCGGGGTCTCTAATCCCGTTTGCTACCCTAGCCTTCGCGTCTGAGCGTCAGGAACACCCCAGAAGGTCGCCTTCGCCACTGGTGTTCCTCCGGATATCTACGCATTTCACCACTACACCCGGAATTCCACCTTCCTCTGATGCCCTCAAGTTCGGTAGTATTGAACGACATCTCCTAGTTAAGCCAGGAGCTTTCACATCCAACTTGCCGAACCGCCTGCACGCGCTTTACGCCCAGTAAATCCGGATAACGCTTGCCTCCTACGTTTTACCGCGGCTGCTGGCACGTAGTTAGCCGAGGCTTATTCCTGGGATACTGTCCTTTCTCATCTCCCAGAAAAGTACTTTACGATCCGAAGACCTTCATCGTACACGCGGCGTTGCTGGGTCAGGCTTTCGCCCATTGCCCAATATTCCCTACTGCTGCCACCCGTAGGTGTATGGACCGTGTTTCAGTTCCATTGTGAGGGGCCACCCTCTCAGGCCCCTTACCCGTCGACGCCTTGGTAGGCCATTACCCTACCAACTAGCTGATGGGACGCAGGCCCCTCCCAAAGCGGATTACTCCTTTAGAAATCGGTTTCTAATTCCGAAGACCACATGCGGTATTAGCAATCCTTTCGGACTGTTATCCCACACTTTGGGGCAGGTCACCAACGCGTTACTCACCCGTTCGCCACTAAGAAGCCCTCGTATTACTACAAAGACTCTCCGTTCGACTTGCATGTATTAGGCACGCCGCCAGCGTTCATCCTGAGCCAGGATCAAACTCTCCGCAAAAAATTTCACTCTCGCAAAGCGGAGTGTAAGTTACGGAAATTTAGAACGACAGGGTTGTCGTATTTCTTATCACTCTTCAGTTGTTAAGGTGCCGTCAACCGGAGCGGGCTGTGTTCTGCCCGCAGCATGTTGGCCTGTCAAAAGCCGCCAAGAGACAAATTTACCGATGTCGCAAATTCTACATCGGCGCGCCAGACTGCAAACCAACTTGCTTGCGTCTCTGACGGGGACGTCTCTCTAGGATGTAAGCGATCTGTCGGGGTTGACGAAATCGTTCTCGATGACTGGCTTATCTATTATATTCAAGCCGGTTTTTCTGTCAAGGTTTTTGTCAGACCAATTTCGCAATCAATTTGCAATTTTTTGTCAGACAACTCTCTTGTTGTTCGCCCTGTTTTTTGGGGCGAGAACGAATTATATTTATTCGCCGTTTTTTGTCAAGGCTTTTCAGCAACCAATTTGCGAATTCGTTCACAATCTCGCTTTGTTCCGTTGCCGTCCAAGACAGCGAAGCGTTATTATATGCGCCCCGGCAGAAGAGTCAAGTGGATTCGAGGCGAATTTCGACATTTTAAGGTTAAAGATTCGGATTATTTAAGGAAAAAAGCCGCGCAAGCCCTGAATGAGAAGGACGATGGGCATAATAAAAAGCCTGCCTGTTTCCAGACAGGCTGCGGGGCTATTATTGGCTGGGATTGTTGCCGAGGATTTCGTCGATGCGCTGCATCAGGTCGGGAGTGAGTTTCTCGACTGTATCGAGGGCTTTCATATTTTCATGCACTTGCGAGGCGCGGCTGGCACCGGTGATGACGGTGCTGACGTTGGAATTCTTGAGACACCAGGCAATTGCCATTTGCGCCAGGGTCGCGCCGATTTCGTCGGCCAGCGGTTGCAGGGCGCGGACCGTTGCCAGGCGTTGTTCGTCGCTAAGGGAGCCGCGCAGCCACTCGTAACCGGGCAGGCTGCCGCGGCTGTCGGCGGGGATACCGTTGTTGTATTTGCCGGTCAACAAGCCGGAGGCCAGCGGCGACCAGGTGGTGGAGCCATAGCCGTAGTCCTTGAACAGGCGGGCGTATTCTTTCTCGAATCGCTCACGGACCAGCATGTTGTAATGCGGCTGCTCCATGACCGGTTTGTGGAGATGATGTTTTTCAGCAATCTCAATTGCGGCGACGATTTCAGCGGCAGACCATTCGGACGTTCCCCAGTACAGGGCTTTGCCCCATTCGATGATGTTGTGCATGGCCCAGACGGTTTCTTCGATGGGCGTGGTGGGGTCGGGGCGGTGACAGAAAATCAGGTCAACGTAATCGAGGCCGAAGCGCTGGAGCGAGTCATTGATGCCCTCAATCAGCCGCTTGCGGTTGAGGGTATTCTTTTCGTTGACGCCATCGTTGATCCCCCAGTAGAACTTGGTGGAGACGATGTAACTGGAGCGCCGCCAGCCCAATCGCTCGAGGGCTGCGCCCATTACTTCTTCGGATTTGCCGGCGGCATAGACTTCGGCGTTATCAAAGAAGTTGACGCCATAGTCGCGGGCAGCGGACATGAGTTCAACGGCTGAATCGACATCGGCCTGGTTGTGGAATGTGACCCAGGAACCGAGGGAAAGTTCACTAACTTGCAGGCCAGAACGGCCCAGGTGACGATAGTTCATGGTGAAGGTCTCCTTGACGGTGAATTGAATTGCGGAATAAATTTCGCGTTACGGTTCGTGAAATTCTTCGACCCGGTAGGTTTCGACTTCGAGGTGTTTTTTGCGCCACAGGTCGGGGGATGCGCCCATTTTCTGGCACAGGTGATTGAGGAAAGATTCTTTATCGGGCAACTGCGCCCAAACCTGGGGCAGGAAGGTGGCGCGGCGGTAGCCGTCGCGCAGGATGAGGCCGTCGAGGCCGGGGGTTAGTTTGGCGGGCAGGTCTTCGGCGTCAGTGTAGGATAAAGGCCGGGGACGGGTGAGGCGCGAAATCTCGATGTGAATGCGCGGGAGTTCGGCGGGCGTGACGGGTGGGAAGCGCGAGTCGTGCATTGCCGCCGCAACAGCGTGTTCCTGAACGTCTTCGGCCAGGGATTGGTAAGGTTCCAGGGCGCCGATGCAGCCGCGCAGTTGACCGTGTATTGTCAGGGTGACGAAAGAAGCCCCTTCGGACAGCAACACCGGTGTCAGCGTGGATGGGTCGAGCGGAGGAATCCCTTCGCCGCGCACTCCCCTTTCGAGGGCCTCGCGCGCCAGGCGCAGGAGAATCCCCTTTTCTTCATCGGTCAGGTGCTCTGCCATGCGTACCTCCCAATCAACCTCCCGAAGGCTATCCGCCCACCACAAGCATGGCTTTGAAAAATCCTTCGGGACGGTTCTGAAAACTACCAGGCAATCCGGCGATAATCCCGGTTGTAGTACAGGAGCGGGTCGGCGTCGGGCTGGCCCTGGGCGGCCAGGACTGCGCCGATAAAAATGGAGTGGGTGCCAGACGTAAAAGTGGCGATGACGCGGCAGTCAAAATTGGACAGGCCGCCCTTGAGCAGCGGCACGCCGGTTTCGAGGGTAAAGGTTTCCAGCCCGGCCAGCCGGTCCTGGTCATCGGGCATGCGCCCGGCAAAACGGTCGGAGATGTCTTGCTGGCCCTGCGCCAGGAGGGTAACGCCGAAGAATTTCGACTCGCGCACGAGGGCATGGGTGCGCGTGTCCTGGGCCAGCGAAATCAGGACCTGCGGCGGGGTGAGCGAGACAGATGTGAAGGAACTGACGGTCATGCCATGCGAAATACCGTTGTGGGTGGCGGTGATGATGGCAACGCCGGTGGCCCATTGGCGCATGGCGCTGCGGAGTTGTTCGGGGTCTGCGGTCATGGATGGCTCCAAAGGTTTCTTTCATCTTACTTCGCGGGCGGGAGCGCGTCAAGGCAAAAATACTTGCCATTTCAGGACTTTTTAAGGTACTATAAGCGCAGGATATATTTTTATGGAAACACCTTCGCCCATCCCAACGCCGCGCCCAAGCCCTTCGCCGGAACCACGCCGCAGGAGCAGGTCGCCGCGCGTCCTTTCGCGCACGCTGACAGTTGCTTTCATCGTCGCCACCCTGTTCGTTGCTTTCACGCCCGGCGCGCTTTCGGGCGGCCTGAGCGACCAGTTGAACCTTTTGCTGACGCCCCAGCCAGAGCAAGTCTTGCTTCCCGGCGGCACGCCGCGCCCACGCGTCAAAATCGGGATTGTGGCCGGACATTGGGGGAATGATTCGGGCGCGGTTTGCGAGAACGGCACCACCGAAGTGGATGTCAACCTGCGAATCGCTACCCTGGTACAGCAAAAATTAACCGCGCTGGGATTCGAGACCGACTTACTGGAGGAGTTCGACCCGCGCCTGAAGGGATACCAGGCTGCCGCGCTGATTTCCATCCACAACGATTCGTGCGTCTACATCAATGACCAGGCGACCGGCTTCAAGGTGGCGCGCGCCATGAGCGCCCGCGACCAGAACCTGGCCGGGCGGTTGGAGGCCTGCCTGCGCGACCGCTACCAGCGCCGCACCGGGCTGCCGCTGCACAACAGCGTTACCAATGACATGACCCTTTACCACGCTTTCGAGGAAGTCAGCACCGATACGACGGCGGCCATCATCGAAACCGGCTTCCTGAACCTGGATTACCGCATCCTGACCGAGAATACCGACCAGGTTGCCACCGGCGTGGTGGATGGTGTTTTGTGCTTTATCAACAACGAGAACATCGCGCCAACCGCCGTTCCATAAGGCAAAACATTCCCGATGACCACCGACCGATTCGCAGCCCATCGCAGCGCCGCAGCCCCCCGCCCCACCAGGCCGGGTGAAACGCGGGCCGCGCGGTTGAAACGAGAACGGCTCAAACTACGGATTGCCTACTTCATCATTGCGGCCATGTTCCTGTGCGTGGGAATCTGGACGGCTGCGTTCATTTTCATCAACCCGGCGACCGCCCAATTGAGGCAGCAGTTCCTGGCCAGCCTGCCGCAAGGAGACACAGCGAGCGGCATCACACCGCCTGCCAGCGCAATGCCGCTGCCAAGCGGGACGCAAGCCCCGACAACGACCACAACACTGACTCTCTCTCCCACCGCGACGTTGACCTTCACCCCGTCAGCGACCGCCACTGCCACGCTGACCGAAACCGCCACGCTGACTCCCACTGAGACACCGACCGAGCAGGACACGCCCACGCCGCTGCCCACCGATACGCCTGAGCCTATCCCACCGGCTGCCGCGCTCCCAGCCCCGGCGGTGAAAAGCAGTTCCAGCAGCGGAGGGGTAAAATGGATTGAAGTGGACCTTTCGGACCAGATGCTCTACGCCTGGGAGGGGAAAACCCTGGTGGCGTCTTTCGTCGTCTCCACCGGCGCGGCGCCGTATCGCACCATCACCGGCAGCTATCCGATTTACGAAAAACACCGCACCGCCAACATGTGGGGGCCAGGATATTTCTTTCCTGACGTGCCTTACACGATGTATTTTCACAAAGGCTACGGCATTCACGGCACGTACTGGCACAATAATTTCGGAACGCCAATGAGTCACGGCTGCGTCAACATGTCTATAGCCGATGCCCAGTGGCTTTATTATTGGGCGACGATTGGGACCTCCGTCAAGGTACACCAATGAGTTTGCAGCGAAAATCAATTCGACACGAAGGTCTCGACGGAACACAAAGGGGATTGTGTTCGTCACCTTGTATATACTTCGTGTCCTATGTGTTCCAGCACCTAATTCAGTTGGGTCATTCAACGTTCAACGGTCTATTTTAGAGGTGATTCATGAATCCAAACCAGGCAGCCGCCTACCAGGCACTCCAGCAGGCCCAGCAAGCCCTGAAAGCCGGGGACAAACCCAGCGCGCGCCATTTTGCCGAGCAGGCTGTCCGCGCCGCGCCAGAACTGGAGGAACCCTGGCTGATGATGGCGGCGCTGGCCTCGCCGCACGCCAGCGTGGACTATTTGCAGCGCGCCTTGCAAATCAACCCGGCCAGCGAACGCGCCCAAAAGGGCATGGCCTGGGCGATGGAACGATTGAAAAATGTCTCGACAGGTCTCGACAAGCCCGACCACCGGGTCTCGACGCCGCTCGACCACCGGGCCGCCGCGCCGCCAGGGAACGCCCCTCCGGCCAGGCCGCCGGAAACCCGCCAGGCCGCTTCTGTCGCGGAGAGAACCCAGCCCCCCCGCCCGGTTCCATCCCCAATCGAAGCGCAGCCTGGGAAAAAGCCAGTCACGCCCCTGCCCGTCTCGAAGCCGAAATCCGCGCCTTCGGCCCAGAAGCCGCACAAACACAGGTGGATTCCCATCCTGCCGCTGCTGGCGTTCGTCCTGTGCGCCATCATCGGCGGGATTATCTGGTGGAGCGCCACGCCGGTCGCCGCCTTTTTCAGGAGCGAACCGGGCGGCCCAGCCTGGGCGCAGGCCGAAGTCGCCAAATCAACCCTGACGCCCTCGCCAGAGCCGACCGCCACATTCACGGCGACGCCATCCCCAACGGCAACCCATACGGCGACAAGCACCTTCACAATTACGCCCAGCGTCTCGCCTTCGCCGACCATCACCGAGACGCCAACCGCCAGCCACACACCGCCCCCAAGCGAGACGCCCTCCATCACGCCGACCGAGGAGGCCACGCCCACCCCTCTGCCAACCGATACGGCCATGCCCACGCGCATCGTCCCGACCCGCGCCCCGCCCCAGGCTCAGAATCCCGGCGTGGGCGGCGAACGCTGGATCGATGTGGACCTGACACAGCAAATGGTCTACGCTTACGAAGGCAACACGCTCATGCGCTCTTTCGTCGTCTCGACTGGGACCTGGCGCACGCCCACCGTAACCGGGCAGTACCGCATCTACATCAAGTATCGCTACAAAGACATGTCTGGCCCGGGCTATTACCTGAAAAACGTGCCATACACCATGTTTTTCTACAAAGGCTACGCCATTCACGGCACCTACTGGCACAACAACTTCGGCACGCCCATGAGTCACGGCTGCGTCAACCTGACCATCTCTGACGCAGAATGGTTGTACAATTTTGCCTCGGTTGGCACGCTGGTCAACGTTCACTATTGATTGATAAAAAGTGACTGTCACCGTTGTCCCTAAACTTTTTATAGATGACCGATAAACATCGCTTCTCCCGGCGGGATTTCCTGAAACTGAGCGCCAGCGCGCTCGGCGCTTCGCTCTTTTCGACCCTGAACCTGCCTTCCGTTACAGCAGCGGACTCGCCCTCCATGCTGGGGCGGGTGTGCTGGAACAAAGTCACCGTTTACGACGCACCCGACCCGACTGGGGCAGTGTTGACCACCCACAAGTTCGACCAAATCCTGTCGATTGAGCAAACCGTTCGCGGCGCGGATACATCTGCCTACAACCGGGTCTGGTACGAACTCAAAGAGGGCGGCTACGTCTATTCCGGCGGAATCCAGCCAGTGCAGGAGGTCCTGAACACGCCCGTCACCGATTTTCCCAAAGAAGTCGGGCTGCTGGCCGAGCTAACCGTCCCTTTTACCGATTCGTATTGGAAGCCCACCAAAAACTCGCGGCGCGGCTACCGCCTGTATTACGGCACAACCTACTGGGCGCGCGCCATTTTCGAGGATGAGAAGGGCAATCCCTGGTATCGCATTTACGACGACCTGATGAAATTGGTCTTTTTCATCCGCGCCGAACATTTGCGCATCGTCCCGCCCGAAGAACTAACCCCTATTTCTCCCGACGTGCCGGAGGATGAAAAGCGCATCGTCGTCAGCCTGCCGGAACAGAGGATGGCAGCCTTCGAGGGCGAGCGGGTGGTGTTCACTGCAAAAATCTCCAGCGGGCGGGGTAAGGGCAACATGCACTACGCCAGCACCCCCTCGGGACGATTCACCACCTTCTTCAAGCGGCCTGCCGGTCACATGGTCGGCGGCAGCGGCGGCTCGGCCTACGACCTGCCCGGCGTACCCTGGGCATCGTACATCAATGACCAGGGCGTCTCCTTTCACGGAACCTACTGGCACAATGACTTTGGCGCGCCGCGCAGCGCCGGCTGCATCAACCTGCCCAACGACCAGGCCAAATGGATGTACCGCTGGACGACGCCCTCCGTGCCGGAGCGAAAGCGCCACATCTACCAGCCTGGGACCGGCACGCGCGTAAACATTTACGAAGAACCGGTCTTTTCGCCAACATCCAGTCCCATCCGCTACCGGCTGGACTGCGACCCCCAACTCGATTCCAAGGAGAGATGAATTATGCACACCGCGTTTCAATACAACCAGTACATTCTCAAACGCCAGGTCTTTGCTCTCACTGGCAAACTGCGCTTCTACAACCCGCAGGAGCAACTGGTACTGTTCAGCGAGCAGAAAATGTTCAAACTGCGCGAGGACATTCGGCTATACGCTGATGAACAGAAATCCCAAGAAGTCCTCGCCATCAAAGCCCGCCAAATCATCGACTTCTCCGCCGCGTATGACGTGGTCGATAGCGGAACCGGGCAAAAGGTGGGCGCACTGCGCCGCAAAGGGCTGAAATCCATTCTGCGCGATGAGTGGGAAGTATTGGATGTGAACGACCAGGTCATCGGGAATCTCTTCGAAGACAACATGACCCGCGCCATGCTGCGCCGCCTGCTGCTGGGCGCCTGGCTGCCCCAGGATTACGACCTGACCCTGGACGAGCAGCGCGTGGCCGACCTGAAACAGCGCTTCAACCTGTTCCGCTACGAAATGGACATCGACTTCAGCATGGACAGCGCCCGCCGCCTCGACCGCCGCCTGGGACTGGCCGCTGCCGTCCTGATTGCCATTGTCGAAGGACGCCAGGAATAAGAATGCCCCGCCAGGCCCTTTTTCCCGGTCTCGTCTTCGACGAATACGACCGCCCGCTCGAAACCGGCTGGATTGGGAGCCAACCCGCCTACATCATCGACGATGCCGGGTTCCGGCGGCACGTCCCAGCCGAGGAAATCGATAACGTGGTACTGGGCGAGATGAAAAAACTCATCCAGGGCAACGAAGATTTCATCAGCCGGGAAGCGGCCAAAATGGTCGGGGCCGAGGACCCGTTCAGCAAGGCCATCATAGAGAACCAGTTGAAGAACATCGACAAACAGTTCGAGAGGTTGTTCGAGATCGGGATTCCCGAAGACATGCGCGCCTGGCTCGGCATGATTGGCTTCAAAGTCGTGGTCAACTATCACGGCGAGGTCATCGAAGTCCGCCAGGCCGGGGGCGCAGGCAGCGAAGGCGAGTAAAAATCATATCCTGCGCATCAAAAAACCGCAGCCTGGGCTGCGGTTTTTCAATTACACCTATCCGATTTCTATTGACTTGTCGGCTGCTCAAGCGAGGCCGGCAGCACCACCACAAACTTCGTCCCCACTCCTACACTGGATTGGACCCAGATGCGCCCCTGGTGATTTTCCACAATCGAACGCACGATGGCCAGCCCCAAACCCGTGCCGGGGGTGCCTTTGGGCGCGTTGCTGGCCCGGTAAAATTTCTCGAAGATATGCGGCTGGTCGGTGGCCGGGATGCCCACGCCCGTATCAGATACTTCGAAAATAATCTGGGAATCTTCCAGGCACAGGTTGACCGTTACCTTGCCAGCCTCCGGCGTATATTTGACTGCATTCACCAGCAGGTTATCCACCATTTGCCGCAAGCGAATCGGATTGCCGCGTAAAGCGGGCAGGTCTGGGTCGATATTCACGCTGAAATCGAGTTTCTTGTCGCTAATCTGGCGTCCAAGGTTTTCGAGCGTAAATTGCAGAATCTGTTCCAGCGAAACTTCGTCCTTACGGGTATCGAACCCAGCTTCGATGCGGCCCAAATCGAGCAAATCGTTGACCAATGCCGTGATATTCTGCGCGCTGTTCTGAACATGCCGCACGAACTGCTTCTGCTGGTCGTTGAGCGGGCCAACCCGGTCGAGCAGTTCGATATAGCCCATGATTGCCGTCAACGGGGAGCGCAGGTCGTGGGAAATGGTGTGAATAAAATCGCTCTTGAGCCGGTCGAGCATTTTCAGGTGCGAGATGTCTTCCAGTGTAATGACAGAGCCAATCTCTGGAATGGGCGTGTACTGGTAATTGAACACGCGGCTATCTTCGAAGACGACTTCCTGGGTTTTGAGCGGGTTATCCTGCTGGATAGACGTGAGCAAAACGGCAAAATCATTGTGCGCAATCACTTCCAGCACGGGTTTCCCGGTCAAATCTCCCAGGCCCAGGCCAAAGATTCTGCGAACCGCCGGATTGAGCAAGATAATTTTGTTTTCTTCATTGAGCAGGATGACGCCATCTTGAATATTGTTAATGGTGGCATCTAGTTTACTGCGCTCGTTCTCTGATTCATGATACAACTGCGCGTTCTGGATGGCGATAGCGGCATACTCGGCCAATACGGTCATCAGCAATTCATGATGCTGGCTAAACGGGCGTTTGGTCTGGCGATTGTCCACCCCCAGCACACCAATCACCCGGTCATTGGAGCGCAGCGGGACGTAGATGAGCGAATAGACCAGGTAGGCCGTTTTGATTTTGTTAGGAGAATCTTCGCTGAAAGAAACCGACTGACCGGTATGAATCACCTGCCCGGCGATAGAGTCCCTGACGGGCAATCGAAAAGTACGCGCAAAACTCTCCTCGAAGTTGCGCCCGGCGCGCATGTAAAGTTCATTCGTTTCCTCGTCCACAAGGAGCAGGTGACCCTCTTCAGCGCCAGTCAACTCCACGGCGGCAGTCACGACGCTGGTCAGAACGTTGTCGAGGTCAAGGGTCGATGTAATCGAGCGCCCCAGGTTGACCAGGGTATCCATCTCGTCCACCCGCTGCTCGAGCGAGGCGGTTGTGCGGCGCACTTCACGACGCACCCAGTCCCCCATCTGCTCGGCGCGCTTCTGGCTGCGCTTTATCGAGTTGACGATGTCATCGATTTTGAGTGGGGGGTGCAGGTAATCGCTCAAGCCCATTTTCAGGGCTTGCTTAATCAGCACAGGGTTATCGCGGTTGGCAAAAAAAATGACCGGCATGGTGGGAAATCGTTCCAGCACTTTACCGGCCAGGTCCATACCCTTTTTGCCTCCCAGGGTTTCGGTGATAACCACCAGCGTCGGGATGGTCTCGAATAGGACTTTTTCCAGCGATTCCGGGTCATTGGCGACAGCCACAACATAGCCACCCGCCCGCAAAGCGCGCTCCAACAGCCCCAGCGTGGGCGTTTCTTCCATCGCAAGCAGGATTAAATCCATCGGCGGCATACGGGTAATTTTACCTTAACGTGTCATTTTGGCTGTGTGTTTTGCTGGTTCAGGAGCAGCGCAAGGTGTTTGACCCCCGCCTGGATATTCTCCAATGCTTGCGCCTGTTGTTCGTTCAGCGCACCCATTTTACCAGACGCGAGCAATTCTACCGGATACCCCATCACCTGTATCGTGGATTGGATTTCCTTCTGCACCCGCGCCAGTTCAGCGGCTTTGCGCTGCTCGCCCGCCCTGGCCAATTCCGCGGTCTGCGACAAGGCGCGAAACAGACGCGCATTGATAAGCGAGATGGAAGCATAATCGGCAATTGCCTCCAATATCGTCTGTTCGCCCGCCGAAAAAGCCCGCTCGGCCTTGCGCGCCACCGTCATCAGACCGATGGCCTCGTTCTGCACTTTGATTGGCACGACCATCGCCGCCTTGCCCAGCGAGGCAACCTTGAATTTTGCCAACGGAGCGCCGTGAATCTCCAACGTTTCCGCAGACATGGCGACCAGGACGCTGATTCCGTCATCCAAGGGCTGCCCTACCTTCCTTGCCCAAGCCTCGGGCAGGCCGCGATGGGCGGCCAACAGGAAAGTTTTGGCTTTTTCATCCTTGAGCGTCAACCAGCCCAGGTCGGCCTCGGCCAACTGCACCACCGCCTCGACAATTTTCTCGAACAAGACGCGCTGGTCGGTAATCGAAATCACTGCCCGCCCCACCGAGAAAATCGTTGTCAACTCGCGCACGCGGCGCTGGAGTTCGTTGTTGGCCTGCTTCAACTGCGCATCCAGTTTGGCGCGCTCGCGCGCCTCGCGCGTCTGCGCCAGGGAACGCTCCACCGCCGAGACGACTTCCGCTTCGCGGGCCGGCAGCATCAGGTAGTCGAACGCGCCCAGCCGGAAAGTCTGGATGACGTGCTGCTCCTGCCCTTTTTCGGCCAGTACAATCACCGGCGTCTGAATGCCCTGGGAAGAGAGCGCCACCAGCAAATCTTTGGCGCCCAGGCCGGGCAAGTTCAAACTCGCCAGGATGACATCCGGCTGGAACTGGATGGCCTGCTTAATGGCGCTCGGCCCATCGGCGGCAATTTCCACCCGATAACCAAGCGGTTGGAGTGCCTGGCGGCCAATCAGGTCGCTGACATCCGGGTCATTTTCGACAATCAGGATTTTTTCATTCGTGGAGGGAGCCATACTGGTTTATGATAGCACGAATCTTAAAATTTGTCCGCTTTGTATTAAAATTCTGTAAGGCCGTAACGCGGAATGAATTCCGCGCGCCACAACCCCAACCCAGGAGCAACCACTATGACCGATGAGACCAACGACTTCCTCTGGTGGCGCGACGGCGTCATCTACCAGATTTACCCGCGCTCGTTTGCCGATTCCAACGGCGACGGTATCGGCGACCTGCCGGGAATCACCTCCCGGCTCGATTACCTGGCCGACCTGGGCATTGACGCCATCTGGCTCTCGCCGTTCTACCCCTCGCCGCAGGCCGATTTCGGTTATGACGTGAGCGACTATAAAAACGTCGACCCGCTCTTCGGCACGCTCGCCGATTTCGACACGCTCGTCGCCGAGTCCCACCGGCGCGGAATCAGGGTGGTGGTCGACCTGGTGCTGAATCACACCTCCGACCAGCATCCCTGGTTCATCGAATCCCGCTCCAGCCGCGAAAATCCCAAGCGGGATTGGTATATCTGGCAGCCCCCCTCCACCTCCCCCCATTTTCTTAAGAAAATAGGGGGACAGAGGGGGGTACCCAACAACTGGCAATCCATCTTCGGCGGAGGCGGCTGGGAATGGGACGAAAAAACTGGCGAATATTACTTCCACATGTTCCTGAAGCAGCAGCCCGACGTCAACTGGCGCAACCCCGAAGTACGCCGAGAATTGGTCGGTGTCTTCCGCTTTTGGGCCGAGCGCGGCGTGGACGGCTTCCGGCTGGATGTATTCAACGCCTATTTCAAAGACGAACAACTCCGCGACAATCCGCGCAAATTCGGCCTGCGCGGCTTCGACCGCATCCACCACCTCTACGACATCGACCAGCCCGAAATGGTCCCCCTGCTGAACGAAATCCGCGCCCTGCTCGATTCTTACCCCGAACGCTACGCCGTCGGCGAGACCTTCCTGGCCTCGCCCGAAAAAGCCGCCTCCTACTGCGGCCCCGACAAACTGCACGCCGCCTTCAACTTCGACTTCCTCTTTCGCAAATTCTCCGCCGCCGATTTCGCCGATGGCGTCCAAAAATGGACCCAGGCCACCGCTGAAACCGCCTGGCCCAACTACGTCCTCAGCAACCACGACCAGCCCCGTTCCGCCACACGCTACACGAAGAACGAGGACGACGCCCGCGCCAAAGCCGCGCTCGGTATGCTGCTCACCCTGCGCGGCACGCCCTTCCTATACTACGGCGAAGAAATCGGCATGAGAGACATTTCCCTCGAACGGGATGAAATCCAGGACCCGCCCGGCAAATACTACTGGCCCTTCTACAAAGGCCGTGACGGCTGCCGCTCGCCCATGCAGTGGGATGATTCACCCTTTGCCGGGTTTTCCACCGCCAAACCCTGGCTGCCCGTCCACCCCAATTACACCAGTCGCAACGCCGCCATCCAGCAGGACGACCCGCAATCGCTATTCAACTTCGTCAAAAAACTACTGGCCCTGCGCAAAGAATACCCGGCCCTCCAGCGCGGCGGCTTCCGGCTCTTCTTTCGTACCGATACCGGCGTGCTGGCCTACGAGCGCGCCCTCGATGACCAGCGCGTCCTGGTCTACATCAACTTTACCGGAAAGATGAACACCGCCAGCCTGGCGCGCGACACCGACCCGTATGCCGCCAAGCTGCTGCTCTCCACCAACCGCGAGGAATTGCGCGTCTACGGCGACCAGTTCCTGCTCAACCCCTACGAAATAACTATCCTGTTGGCCTGACACGGAGTCGCAGGGCTTGCCGCGCGAAAAGCGGCAGCAAGCTGCCGCACTCCATAAGCATATTTTTGCTATACTAAAGGCATGGATTTCGCCCCGTCCATGCCTTATTTTTCTGGATTCAAACCGGACGCTTCCGGCCCCCTGGCGCGTTACCTGCCGCCCGCGCCGGAGGGCGTGGCCCGGGCCTTTCTCGCGGAGCGGACTCCGCCGGGGCTTTGGGTGCTGGACCCCTTCGGTTCCTCGCCCCGATTCGCCCTCGAACTGGCGCGCGCCGGGGCGCGGGTACTGGTCACCGCCGGGAATCCCGTCAACCGCTTCCTGCTCGACCTGGCCGCCCATCCGCCGGCCCTGGCCGATTTACAGGCCGCCCTGGCCGAACTGGCCGCCGCCCGCAAAGAAGACGAGCGGCTCGAAACCCATCTCCAATCCCTTTACATCACCAGGTGCGCCCACTGTGGCCGCGAACTGCCCGCCGAAGCCTTCCTGTGGGACAGCCGCAGCGGCGCGCTGACCGGCAGAATCTACAACTGCGCCTGCGGTTCTGGCGGCGAACATCCCGCCACCGCCGACGACCTGGAGCGCGCCTCAGAGTGGTCGCGGGCCGACAACCTGCGCCGCTCGCGCGCCCTCGGGCGGATTGCGCCCCTCGACGACCCCGACCGCCCCACCGCCCAGGAAGCCCTCGATATCTACCAACCGCGCGCCGTCTATGCGCTCGGCACGCTCGTCAACCGCCTCGACGCCCTCCAGACCAGCGGCGAGCGCCGCCGCTGCATCCTGGCCCTGCTGCTATGGGCCTTCGACTCGACCAATTCACTCTGGCCGCACCCGATGGAACGTCCCCGTCCCCGCCAGTTGACCTTCCCCAACGTCTTCCGCGAGAACAACGCCTGGATGGCGCTCGAAGCGGCGGTCAAAACCATCGGGAGCGATGAAAACCCGCCCATCCCGCACACACTCTGGCCCACAGAACCACCCGAAAGCGGCGGATTGTGCATCTACGAAGGCCCACTGCGCGCCATGGCCGCCGAACTGGGCGAAATCCCGCTGCGGGCCGTTGCCGGAGTGCTGCCGCGCCCCAACCAGGCCTTCTGGACGCTTTCCGCGCTGTGGGCGGGCTGGCTGTGGGGGCGCGAAGCCATCGGACCGTTCAAGGGCGTCCTGCGCCGCCGCCGCTACGACTGGAACTGGCACGCCGAGGCCCTCCAGGCGCTATTCACCAGCCTGGCCGGGAATCTCCCGGGGGGAATCCCGTTCTTCGGCCTGCTGACCGAGCCGGAGCCGGGATTCGTCTCTTCGGCGCTGCTGTCCGCCCGTTTGGCGGGATTCGACCTCAGCGGCCTGGCCCTGCGCGGCGAGCAGGAACCCATCCAAATCCACTGGAAAAAGGCCGAACAACCCCGCCCGGCCCGTCTCCCGCTGGACGCCAACTACACCCGCAAAACCCTGCGCGAGATTTTGGAAGCGCGCGGCGAACCGCTGCCTTACATCCACCTGCACGCCCTGGCCCTCACGGCCTTTGTTGCCAAAGGCATGACTCCCGCCGAAAACGAAACCCTGGCCGCTTACGATACCGTGCTCCGCGCCGCGCTCGGCAACCCGGAATTCACCGACCTCGAAAACCGCGCCACCCCCGAAACCGGAACCTGGGCGCTCAAGGATTGGGACCAACAGGGCATGTTCGACCAAATGCGTTAGATTCGAGAAAATAGTGAGTTTCGTCACTATTTTGGGGTCGGGCAGGTACGCTATACTGACAAGAACCTTTCATTTTTGTAAAGAAGGAGCGAGGGAAAAACCATGAACCGGCTGCGCTTTTTAGTCAGAGTATTTTTTGCATGGCTGATTGTGTTCGTGCTCGTCGGCTGTGACCTGCCAAAACCCCAATTAGTCCATACGCCCACCCCCATCCCACCAACCCCTCTCCCCGCAAAGTGCAAGCCGCCTATAGGTTTTTATCAAAAAACCAATAATGAAATTAGCGCCATGAATCACCGCGCCAATTCGATAGCAGAGGGTATATACCTGTACTCGCTGACTGCGCGAAATAACAACGATGAAGCATCGTTGGCGAGAGAAAGAAGCAAAGCGTCGCAACTTTTAGCCTATGAGACCTTGCGGTGGTCGCGGGTTCAAGATATACAAAAAGATGGGAAAAAATTGCGGCTGATTGTCACTTTTATAAGCCCCGAGCTAATTCATGCGGTCATGCTCAATTATGTAATAAGTAACAACCTGCCGCTGACAAACAACAACTTTCGAGATTACATGAAAAGTATCTTGCAATACATGGATGAGAGGGGAGAATATACCTTCTTGCTAACTTTACAAGCCGAATTACCTGACAATACCGGAATGGAGATTGAATTTCGCCCCAAAAAGATTTTCTTAAAAAATTCCGAAGGAATTCTGGCTTTTGCCAGCAAGGTCGACGATTTCTTCATGCCAAAATTCGATATGGCGTCCGGTAATCAACGAGCTGGTTTTATTAATTTTCCGCAAGCAGTTCTGCATGAGAACGAATGCAAGTTGATACTCGACGGCATGAACGAAAAGAAAATAGGCATAGGATTTGAAAGAGTAGAAATAGATGGCGATAAAAGTGATTTGCTCTTCGAAATTCCGTTTTCATCCCTTTTGGGAGTAGAGGTCATACCAACTCCTAATCCAAATTACACTCTCCTATCAGGCGAACATGTACCAGCATATAAAGTGCCATCTATTCAGGACGTTGGCCTGGTTGGACCGGTGGCAGCCCTGACGGACGAAAACCTGAAATACTGGCAAGACATTGGCCGCTTCGTTTGGGCGAATTTGGCAACTGTGTATGTTCCATAGCACTATCGGTTCTCGAATCTGCTGACGAACAAAACGAGCTCCCCGGCCAACCTGACCGGGGAGCTCGTCTTTTTAACCCATTTCCTGCCTTCCCGATAATGCCCGCAGCAGGGTATTCTGGTCGGCGTATTCCAGATCGCCGCCGACGGGCAGGCCGCGTGCCAGGCGCGTGACGTGAACGCCAAAGGGGAGCAACTGCTGACGCAGGTAGAGCGCCGTCGCGTCGCCTTCCATGCTCGGGTTGGTCGCCAGGATGATTTCCTTCGCAGTTCCCTGGGCAACCCGCGCAAGCAGCTGCTTGATTTTCAGGTCATCGGGGCCGATGCCTTCGATGGGTGATAAAACCCCGTGCAGGACGTGATATTTGCCCTGGTACGCGCCAATCCGCTCCAGGGCCAGCACATCGAGCGGTTCTTCGACCACGCAAATCACGGATTCGTCGCGGGCGCGGCTCTCGCAAATTTCGCAGCGCTCGCGTCCGGCCAGCATGATGTTGAAACAGTCGGGGCAAAAGGCGGTATTCTGCTTGAGCGCGATGAGCGCTTCGGCCAGTTGCTGCGAGATGTCTTCGGGGGCGCGCAACAGGAAAAACGCCAGCCGCGAGGCCGATTTCGGCCCCACGCCCGGCAGCCGCTCGAAGGCGGTGATGAGATTTTGGAGGGGTTCGGGGAGGAGCATAGAGGGTGTCAGGTATCAAGTGTCAGGTATCAGGCATCAACGAAAAGGTTTTTCCTGACACCAGAACACTAGAAGGGTAAGCCACCCGCCAGCGGGCCCATCATCTTCTCTTGCAGTTCGCGCGATTTGTCGAGCGCCAGGTTGACGGCGGTGAGGACCATGTCGTTGAGCATCTCAGCGTCGGCGTCTTTCAGGAATTCGGGGTCGATTTCGACGCCGGCGCAATGCTGGTCGCCAGTCATGGTGACTTTAATGGCCCCGCCGCCCGAGGTGGCGCTGACGGTTTCGACCTTCAACTTTTCCTGCGCCTCTTCCATCTGGCGCTGGAGTTTCTGCAACTGGGCCATCATCCCAGCCTGTCCGCCCATTGCGGGCATTTTGTTGAATCCTTTTGCCATGAACAATTTCTCCTGTTGAATTCAAATTTGGGGCAAGATGCGCTTTGCCAGGTCTCTGAGTTGGGCCGGGCTGACGGGTTTGAGGAGGACGATATCGGCCTGCTGGCCCAGGGCGGCGGCTTGCAGGGCATCCGCCGTTGCCAGGATGACGCGGGTGCGCGCAAAACGCTCATCCGCGCGGACGTATTCGAGAATTTTCGCGCCGGGCGCGCTGGGCAGGTTCATATCCAGGACGATGAGCGACGGGATACGCCCGTCCAGTTGAGTCAGCGCCTGGCTGCCGTCGTGGAACTGAACCAGGTCGAAATCAGCCTTGAGGGTCAGTCCAAAGAGGTGATTGAGATGTTGGTCGTCTTCGATGATGAAAGCCAGGGGTTTGTCGGTCACAATGTCATCTTTCGAGTTGCGCAAGAATTTCTTGCAGGCGCATGATGCTGACTGGCTTGAGCAGGACACGCTCGCCCTCTTCCTGCAAGGCGCGCGCCTGGATGATGTCGGCAGTCATGACCAGGATGGGAATCTCCTGGAAACGTTCATCGGCGCGGAATTCTTTGAGCAACTCGGCGCCGGAGGCAAAGGGCAGGTGTAAATCGAGCAGGATGGCTTTGGGAAGGCCATGTTCACGGAGAATTTCGTGGTATTTGTTCCCGTCGTTATCGAGCATGGCAGGAACACTGGCTTGTTTTGCGGCTTCGACGGCCACTTTGCCCAGGATAGGGTCATCTTCGAGAATGAGGATGTAAGGTTGCATAGTCATTCCTGCGCTACGGTTAATTGTCCGCGCAAATGTGATTTGGCAAATTGCGTTCTTTCAGGCTGCGGAATAAATGCCGCATTACGGAATTTGCAAAGGCAGGATGACGGTGAAGGTACTGCCGCGCCCGACTTCGCTTTCGAGTTCGATGCGTCCGCCCATCAATTCTACCAGTTGTTTGGTGATTGATAAACCCAGCCCGGTGCCGCGATTGTCTCGGGTGATGGTGTTATCCACCTGGCGGAAGGGGTCGAAGATATACTCTTGGGCTTCGCCGGGGATGCCTGCGCCGGTATCAGCAACGCGCATGGCCCATTCGGAATTGCTCAAGCGCAGCAGGGAAACCTGCACCTGTCCCTCCTGGGTAAATTTGATGGCGTTGCCGGCCAGGTTAATCAAAACCTGCTGCAAGCGGCGTTCATCTCCCACCAGCGGGCTTGGAAGCGCCGGGTCGAGTTCAGGGATGAATTGCAATCCTTTGTTGAAGGCCAGGATGGTCATGTTGGCCTGTACGCTGCGCAATAAAATGGCAGGGTCGAACGTCGCCAGGTGAATTTTGACGGCGCGGGCTTCGATTTGGGCCTGATCGAGCAGTTCGTTAATCATCAGGTTGAGATAATTGGCGCTGGCGACGATGTTACTTGCAGCGTCCAATTGTTCCTCCAGTAATTCACCAAATGCGCCCTGGTAAAGCAATTCCGCATAGCCCAACACGCCGCCCAACGGGGTGCGCAACTCATGGCTGATGCGCGAGACCAGTTGGCTCTTGAAGCGGCTGGCTTCCAAGGCCTGGTCGCGGGCTTCCTCGAGCGCCTGCTGTGTTTCTTTCAGTTCGGTTATATCGCGCGCAACAGCCTGGAAACCCATCTGTCCATCGGGCTGGTGGATAAGTTGCACATTTTGACCGAGCCAAACCGAGCGGCCACCTTTCGTCAATGTCTGGAATTCGTAGTAGGTATTTTGCTCGCCTTTAATCGCCTGGCGCTTGTAAAACGCTTTTACACGGCTGCGCCAGGCAGGGGCCGCGAATTCAGTAAAGTATTTGCCTAACATTTCCTGCTCGCTGGCATATCCCATCAGCCGCAGGCCTACCGGGTTGATATAGGTCATCTGCCCCTGGGCATCCATGCGATAAATGACATCGCTTGCATTTTCCACAATTTGCCGGAAGCGGGTTTCGCTTTCGCGCAGCAGGTCTTCGGTGCGTTTACGGCGGACAATGTTGCTGAGCGTGCTGGCAAAAGACTGCAAGAAGCGCACATCGCGTTCGTCATAGGCGTAACCGGCAGGCAGGTACAATACGATGACGCCCAGGACCTGCTCGCCACTGAGAATCGGGACGTTGTAATGCCCGTGGTCGGGAATGCCCCCGTAGGTGATTTCGTGCAGGTCATCCACATGACTGCTGAACTGCAACTGACGGGTAAGCGCGGCGCGCCCGCACAGGCATTTGCCGAACTCCACCCGTTGGCAGAGCGAGCAGATTTCAGGGGAAAGGTTGCGTTCGACCGTCAACAGCAGGGTATCGGATTGCGGGTCCTTCAGGAAAATGCCGCCTTTGGCTTCTAGACCCAGCCAGTTGATGGAGAGCAAATGGTCGAGCGCGGAAAACAGGATGGCCTCGAGCGGTTCTTCTTTCATGCCGGTTTGTAAAATGCTGGCCAGGGCGCGCTGTTCCTGCTCGCTCACTTCCAGGCTGGCCTGGATGCGCTTGCGTTCTTCCAACTCATGAAGGGCAGAATCGTACAGGTTGGCGTTGTCCAAAACGAGGGCGGCTATTTGCGCCAACGATTGCCCGAACTCCACCTGCGAGAGGGTAAAAGGCTTTTCGGGTTCGGTACGCCCAAGCGCAATGACGCCCAAAACCTGTCCAGCAGAGATGATGGGAAAATCGGCAGCAGCGTGCAAGATTTGTCCTTCTGCAATCTGGTATACGCCATATTTTTCCTGATAATCTGCTGTAAGTACCGGGCGGCGTTTTTCCAGGGCTTCCCAGGCCAGGGGGAACACCTCCCTCGCAGCAGGTTTCCCAAATGATTCCTTTCGGGTTTCGACGACTGCGCGAAAGATGAGCTGCCCATCCTCGAATAACATGACCGCCCCCAGCGGGGCATGGAGCATCCCGCGCGCGCGCTGCAAAATATTATCCAGCAATTCCTGCCGGTCGCGCCGGTCGAGCAATTCTAAAGTGATGTTTTGCAATGCGGCCAGGTATTCGTTCTGGTGGGCCAGGGTTTCGCGCAGTTCTTTTTGGGCAGTAATGTCTTCTTTGATGGCTACATAGCGCGTAATTTTGCCCTGTTCATCTTTGACCGGCGCAATGGTGGCGAGCTCCCAATATAACGAACCGTTTTTGCGCCGGTTGAGGAACTCACCCTGCCAGATTTCTCCATTGGCAATCGTCTTCCATAAGCGGCGATAGAATTCCGGTGATTGATTGCCCGATTTGAGAATGCGTGCGTTTTGCCCAATGGCTTCGCTAATAGAATAGCCGGTGCTTTTTTCAAAAAATGGATTAACGTATTCGATATTGCCCTGCACGTCGGTAATGACAATGCTGTTACCACTTTGTTCGAGGGCCTGATAGTAGGTGCGCAGTTCGTCGCGGCTTTGCAGGGCCAGGTCGCGGGCTTCGCGCAGTTCTGATGTTCGTTCGCGCACGCGCTGTTCCAGCAAATCGCGCTCTTGCTGTACCAGGCTAAGCGCCTGGGATTCTTTCTTCCAGGCCTGGTTGAGATTGACGATGAACATATTAACAACGGTCATCATGGTCAATGCGCTAAAGAGATAACCGATAATGTTGGTGGTTGCTGAGGCGAGGTCTGTCGGGAGGACAATCCCGGTTGTATTTTTCACTTCCAACGGCTCGAAACCGCCCGACAACACAGACCAGGCAAACAAAGTCATTGTGGATACCACCAACGCCAGCATTCCCATTCCACCGCGCAAATTAAGCAGCATGTGCGCCAAAACAATCAAAGCCATAAAATACACAAAGACATCGGCAGAAAAACCATATTTCAGCAGTTCGGATAAAGCCATCACATAGATAAGTATCAAGAACAGCCAGACACGAAAACTAAAAGGCGCAGTCCGTACCAAAGCGAGAAAATATGTACCGGCGAGAAACGACAGGATGGCAGCGACATACCCTGGCCTGTCTTGAAAATTCAAATCGGACAGGACGGTATAGCCGGATATTGAGCCAAAAACCATAATAAATCGCGCGACGACCGTAACTGCCCGCTCGATCGTCTGCTCCCAGGCTTTATTCACGATTCCCGGCATAAACGATTCATCCAGCACGGCGGGCAAGAAAAAGTTTCTCAGCCAGCCCAAAACAGGGTTAGGCGCAGGCGCGTCCTGGGCAGCGGCTAAATCAGGCAATTCGGCCTGGGCAACCTCTCGAAGCGGCCGGGTAAGCGGCTCACGCTCAGGAAAATGCGCTACCGAGACCACTTTATCGAGTTCGCGCAGGCTAATCAGGCGGCCAATCTGATTGCCGCGGCTATCGGTCAACAAGGCAAACCGCACCTGGTAATGCCGAATCAATTCGCCCTGTCCAACAGAAAAATCAGCCTCCCCTTCCGACACGCCTCGAAATCGCTCGATTAAATCCGGCCAGGGAGCCAGGACCTCGATCATCGGCTGGCCGAGCACTTCCCTGGCCGGCAAACCAATCATGCGCGCCGCTGCCGGGTTGATATCAACCACCCTTGCATTCCTATCCAGCACCACCAGGCCCTCGCGCAGGCCATCCACAACCAAATCGCGGGCGATGGGGGCAATGTCGGTCAGGCGGTAGCCAAAGATGGCCCAGCCGAGTACGATGACGGTGGCGCTGAAGACGAACGGGGTCGGGTCAATCGCGGGCAAGGTGACAAAATAAATAACATTGCCCAGCCAGGGCAGGATGACGGCCAAGAACAACGCCCGGATTTGAGCGCGATAGAGGCCTTTCATGCGCGGCAGGCCGCGAAGGATGGTAACCGTGCCAGCCAACAAGAATAAATAGGAGAACGCAAAATGCGCCCAGAACCACAGGCCGTATTCCACGCCCAAAACGATGAAACCGTCCATCGGTTCGAGGAAAGTTTCGCGCCAGATTAGACCGTGCGCGCTATTGGTCAGCGCCAGGATGGAGGTAATAAACGGCAGGATGCTGAACAGGTAAACTATTGGCAGGCGATGGATGAGATTCTCTTGCCGAGTATAGAGTACGGCAAACAAGAGCCACAAAAAGGGGGTAAAAGCAATGCCAATGTATTTGAGTTGCCCCCAAAAAATTATAGATGGTAAATCGGGCGAGGCGACTTCCAGGCCGTAGGTAATCGACCACTCGGCAATGAGGAGGGCAAGCACGCCCAAAGCCATCGAGCCGGACGCGCGGCGGCGGGTAAAAATGTATGCTGCCAGGCCGATGGAAAGCGCAGAAAAAATAAAAAGGAAGATGACAGGAATAGAGAAGTTCAGGCTGCTCATTGAACATCCACGATTTCACCGCCCAGTTGGCTGGCGGCAGCGACCATGCCGTCGGGTTTGACGTGCGCGGGCAGGGCATTTTTGCCGCCAGTGACGACTCCCTGCACGGGTAAATTTACTCCCAAAACTTCGCGCAGCGCATTGCGAGTCAGTTCCAAACTTTCGGGGCGGTTGAATTTCTCGTTGAGGATGTCGCTGGCAAAGGCGACCAGCAGGACGCCCTCGCGGATTTCGAGCGGTTTGCCGCTGTTGAGCAGGGCAGCGACATTGGTATCTTTGGCTTTGACAAGGTGGGCGACCTGTTTCCAGGCTTTTACAACGCTCTCGAAGGAGGCAGCGGAGGCCTGGGATGCGGACTCCGTTAATTTAGCGGGATTCTGGCTCGTGACCGGCCCGCTCCGCGCGGGGGCAGGTTCGGGCGGAGCGGCAGCCGGGGACTTGGCTGTCGCTTTCGGGGTCGAACCCGCTTCGATTTGCATGACCTGGGGCTGCTCCAACATCTCGGCAAAGGCCAATTCGATGCCGAGCGAGGGCGACCAGCCGCCGCGCGGGTCGGAGGCGGCGGCGTTGAAGGCGCGCATCATGCGCAGGACTTCGGGGGTGGGCAGGGCGCGGGCGTGGTTCATCATCTGGGCGCGGGTGTCGGCGGTGGCTTCGACCTGGTCGCCGTTGCCCAACTGGATGAGCAGCAGGCCGCGCAGGTATTCGACCACCTGGCGGGCCAGGGCGCGGGCGTCGGCCCCGCCATCCAGGGCGCGGTGGATTTCGTCGAGGCCCTGGGCAGGTTCTGTTGCGATGACGGCCTGGATGAGGCCGATGACCGACTGGTTGGTGGCGGTTCCCAGCACGGTTTGGGCGGTTTCGAGGGTGATTCTGCCGCCGGTGGAGGCCAGTTGGTCGAGCAGGGAGATGGCGTCGCGCATGCCGCCAGCGGATTGGCGGGCGATGAGGGTCAGGGCGTCGGGGTCGGCCTGGATGGCTTCGGCTTCGCAGATGTCGTTCAGGCGGCGGGTGATTTCGCCGAGCGGGAAGCGCCGGAACTCATGGCGCTGGCAGCGCGAAAGTACGGTGGCCGGGATTTTGTGGTTTTCGGTGGTGGCGAGGATGAAGATGGCGTGCGGGGGCGGTTCCTCAAGGGTTTTGAGCAGGGCGTTGAAGGCCGCTGTGGAGAGCATGTGGACTTCGTCGATGATGTAGACTTTGTAACGGCCCTGGCTCGGCGCGAAGTTGATTTTGTCGCGCAGGTCGCGCACGTCCTCGACCGAGGTGTTGGAGGCGGCGTCGATTTCGATTAAATCCATGAAGCGGTTTTCGTTGACGGCCAGGCAGTGGGCGCACTCGTTACAGGGACGTTTGGTGACATCCTCGTCCAGGCAGTTGACGGCCTTGGCCAGCAGGCGCGCGGCGGTGGTCTTGCCGGTTCCGCGCGGGCCGCTGAACAGGTAGGCGTGCGCCACGCGGTCGCCCGCGACAGCGTTTTTGAGGGTCTGGATGATGTGTTCCTGCGAGACGACTTCGTCCCAGGCGAGGGGCCGCCATTTGCGGTAGAGGGCTTGGGTCATGGGATTTTCGATTTCGGATTGGTGATTTTGGATTTACGATATTCGATTTCCGAATATCGAATACCGCTTTCCGTATCATAGCATGATTTTGGAGATTTTTACTTCCTGCGCCGTTGCAGGATGCTGTAAACAGCCAATCCGAGCGCAACGGCGGAGGCGGCCCAGGCGCTGTTGGCAACCATTGGGAAGGCGGCCTGTTTGACGCCAATCCCGGCGAAGGCCCAGACCAGCACAAACAGGTAGCCCGCGTCGCGGCGGGTGAGCGCCATCAGCAGACCGAGCAGGGAGCCGACCAGCAGCATAATAACCGCCCAGGTCGGCGCGGGGATGCCCCAGCCACTCCAGCTGATGGAGTACAACCAACTGGTAACATTGGCGACGGTGGCAACCGTAATCCAGCCCAGGTAAACGCTGACGGGCGTATCCACGCACCAGCGTTCGGCGGTAGAGACAACCGTGCTGCCAACATCCAGAAGCAGGTAGCTGAAGAGCAGCGTGCCGAGCAAGGCCAGCATCACCAGCACGCTCAACCCGAACAGGTTGTAGTGCCAGCACAAGAGCCAGGCCGCGTTGAAAACCCCGCTCAAGGCAAACCAGTAGCCCAGTTTTTGCAGGCGCGGATTCTCACGTTGGGCCGGCAGGAACTGGTAGACAGCGAAGGCAATCCAGCCGATGTAGATGAGTCCCCAAATGGAGAAAACGTATCCAGCCGGGACGAAATAGACCTGGAAACGGTCCGAAATCTCGCCGGTATTCTGCCCGTTAAAGGGCAGGGCGTTGGCGAGAATGTTCATGGCGATGGTGGCTGCGACGGAAAGCGCGTTGACAAACTGACGAATGGTATCTTTCGACATACGGTCCTCCGCTCTGGAAGGTGATTCCTGTTTCAGCCGTTTTTCTCGCGGAAGTAGAGAATCATATCCACGTCGCCGGGCGAGTGGCCGAAATCGGTCAGCATGGCGGCAGCTTCGGCCCGGTGCTGCGTGCCATGATTGACGACATGCGCCAGGATGTTCCAGACCACGTTTTGGAACAGGACGCCTTTCGAGTTTTTATAGTCCAGCGTGGATTGCAGGAATTCCTCGCTCAAACCGGCCAGGAAAGCCCGCTGAACCTGCTCATCGGCCTGGCAGAACGCGACCAGCGACTGCGGGGTGGGGAAATCTGCTTCAGCAGGAAAACCAACCGGCGGCGGCTCGCCCTGAATCCGCCGCCGCCAAATCATCTCAGCGAACAGGGTATGTACCAGCGTGCCGCGCAGGCTGCCGTAAGAGGAGGTGTTTTTGGCAGTAAACTGCTCCGGCGTAACCTGCAACAGCGCCTTCCAGAGACGGGCGCTGGCCCAGTAGCTGTAATCGAACAGGGTCAGAATGTCCTGCTTGTTCATGTTCCTACTCCTGCCGCGTTTTAGATGTGCGGCAACATCCTGCCGACCAATTTGTCTTTGGGCTGGTAGCCGGTGACGCGCTCGGCCACCTTACCGCCCTTGAACAGCATGAGGGTCGGGATGCCCATCACTCCATATTGCATCAGTACATTCGGGTTCTGGTCAGCGTCGCATTGGACGACCTTGACCCTGCCCTGCCACTCGGCGTGCAATTGCGCGATGATGGGCGCTACCATCTTGCACGGCCCGCACCAGGCGGCAGTGAAATCTACCAGCACGGGGAGCGATGAGTCAATCACTTCACTTTGGAAATCCTGTTCTGTTACATAAGGAACGTCTGCCATGAGTACCTCCAGCGGTTATCATATCACGCCCGCGGCTCGAGACTGAATTTTTTAGGAATTTTGCGGGATGCCCAAAAACCGGGAGGCTTTCGTCTCCTGCTTGCGAGCGAGTCCAATTTTGTCCAGCCGGTTGTCACAACGCTAAAATTCATTTATAGTAGGGGAAACGCCACTCACACGGAGCCAAACCCATGCGCTACCAGGTCAAAAATCTCGATACCGGTTCGGAATCTGAAGTCACGCTGGAAACGGCCTTCAAGCCGTTGACCACCCTGCCCGTTCCCTTCGTTTCGCAGGTCGGGCTTGGGGCCGATTCCCGTCGAAACGACAGCGGCGCGGCTGCGGCAGTCATGCTCCTGCGCGCTTACCAGCCCAATTCGGCCTTCACGCCGGATGTTTTCTCGGCCCGCTTTGCCCTGCCCGCCGATACGCACTTCAACCTGGCGCAGATTCGCGCGGCCCTGGCAAGCCTGGGACTCTCCACCGAATCGCGCATGGGATTGGGCATGCAGGACCTGTTCGCCTTCCTGGCTGCCAGCAAACCCGTCCTGGCCGCGCTGCGTTACGGGACACTGGCCGAAGCCGGTTTCGCGGAACACGGCCCCGGCGGGCCGCATTTCGTCATCGTGGTAGGGCTGGATATCCGTTATGCCTACCTCCACGACCCACGCTGCGCTACGACAGCCGAGGGCGCGGCGCGCGCCATCCCGCTGGATATTTTCTGGAGGGCCTGGAAGGAAAGCGCCATCGAACCACAATCCCCCATCCCCGAACGCTCGGCCCTGGTTCCGGCCAACGCACTGGGGTTCCGGCTGGCGCGCCGGGCGCGGGTGAATATCCTGTCCCTGAACATCCGCAAAAGGCCGGCCCTGAACGCAGCCCTGGCAGGGACGCTGCGCAAAGACCAGGTGGTCGAAATCACCCGCGAGTTGAACGGCTGGGGAGAGATTCCGGGCGTGGGCTGGATACTGCTCTCGTACACCATCGCAGCCTGACCGCTATTTACTGGCCGCTTCCATCATCTGGCCAAAGGTCAGTTTTGCGGTTCCGGTAATCAGGGGATAGATTTTCTTGTAACTGTAGGGATAGTAGCACGGCAGCGAAAATGGGTTGGGGTCTTTGAACTGCACGCTGCGGTCTTTGGTGCGCGAATTCCCTGCAAATCCCAATTGATAGCCGAACAGTTTCAGCAGCGCACCCGGATTATTCGGCACAGAATCGTAGGGGAAACAGAAAAAGGGGATTGGGTGGCCGAGTTGGGTCTCGATGGTACGCTTGCTCTCGCGGGCATCCCAGACGCGGGTGGCGGTGGGCGCGGCGCGGTAATCGGGATGATAAACGCCGTGCGAGCCGATTTCCACCAGCCCGGTCTGCTCCCACTCGCGCAGGTGACTCCAGCAGACCTGATTGGTTTTGCTGGTTTCCTTGATAGCGCTGGTCAGCACGAAAAAGGTGGCATGAAAAGAATGCTTCACCAGGGCCGGGACGATGACTTCCTGAAGATTTTTGTAGATAGGCATGCCCACGTCGAAACGCAGGAAACACGACCGTTTCGGCGGCTGGAACTCGCCCTGCACGAAGCGCAGGATTTCATCGTTGCTGAGGGCGCGGTAGCCGTTATCGCTCAGCCACTGCAATTGCGCCAGGAACCAGGCTGTCGTCATCTGCACCGTTTGCCCGCCCTTGTACTCCGTATCGTGATATTCGATGGCCGGAATGCGCAGGGCCAGCGAAGGGTCGAAAGAATCTGGCTGGACCATAACTGCCTCCTTATTGGGACGCCCGAAGGTTCTCTCCAACCGGGGACGAAGTCAAAACAAACCCTTCGGGACGTTTCTCTGCTTTACCCCGGAAACATCTTTTCCAGCACTTCGGGAGCGTATTTCTTGACCATCTCGCTCGAAATGCCGTTTTCCTTGCAAATTTCGGCGTACAAATCGACGCTGGGGCGGCGGATGCGGGCCTGGGTTTCCACATCCAACCCCCACAGGCCAAAGCGCTGCGTCCAGCCGCGCTCCCACTCGAAGTTATCGACCAGCGACCAGTGGTAGTAGCCCTTGACCGGCCAGTTGAAGTTGACGGCGCGCCAGACCTGCTGGAGGTGCTGGGCCAGGTAGCGCGGGCGCATCCGGTCGTCGGGGTCTTCCACGCCGTTCTCGGTGATGAGGATGGGCAGGTTGGGGTAGGTTTTGACGGCCCACTTCAGGCTGTCGAACAACCCCTGCGGGAGATTGGCAATAAACTTCGTGGCCGAAAAGTCGGAATCGGCGGGGTAGTAGCGGCGCGCGAACAGCTCTTGGGGGTTGAACAGGTCGAATTTGACGGTATCCACCGAGTAATAGTTCAGTCCCAGGTAATCCTGCAAGCCTTTCACTTCGGGAATGCGCGCGTTGCCAATTGGCGATTTCATGACCCCTGTGCTGAGCGCGCTGGGGAAGGCCATGTTGATTCCATTGTACTGAATATCCCGCATCAGCGCATCGAGCGGCAGCCAGGAGCGCGCCGCCACCATCGGGCGATAGTGCAGGGCATAGCCCACCCGCGCCTCGCGCTGGAGTTCATGAATCGCCCGGTAAGCGGCGGCATGTCCGCGCAGCATATTGGCGATGACTTTCATCGCCAGGTTCATGCCCTTATGTCCGGCCTTGCAGGTTGGAAAATCGCCAGACACGTAGCCGTTGAGGGCATAGATGTTCGGCTCGTTGATGGTACACCAAAGACTGGTATATTCCTTGAGCGCTTCGACCACCTTGCGGACGTATTTCTCGAAGAGCGGCACGACCGCTTCGGTTTCCCACGAGTCCTGCTCGAACAACCAGAGCGGGTCGCTGAAATGGTGTAGCGTGACCAGTGGCATGATTCCACGCTCGTTCATCCCGCGCAGCATGGCGCGGTAGCGTTCCAGCGCGTCTTCGTCCCAGCGGTCAGGGGCCGGCTGGATGCGGCTCCACTCTATCGAAAGGCGATGCGTGTTCTGACCGGTCTCGGCGGCGCGGTCCATGTCTTCCTTCCAGCGTCCACCCCACCAATCGCAGGCCAGGCCTGATTTGTGTTTGGCGCGGCCCTGCTCTTCCCAGTAATACCAGTTGTTGTTCGTATTGTTGCCTTCGACCTGGTGCGCGGCAGTTGCGCAGCCCCACAGGAAGCCTTTGGGGAAATGAATGGTTGCTTCTGCCATATTATTCTCCTCGGAGTCAAATGTCTCCTGACGTTGACAACTTGCCTTAAAAAATCGCTGCCGAAAATCTGGAGAATTTCAACTCCATCCGTTTACTTTTTCCTTGCCATATAGGCCAAATACAGCGCCACCGACCCGGCGACAGCGGCATTCAACGATTCTATCTGGCCGCGCATCGGCAGTTTCATCAGGATATCGCAGGATTTTCGCGTCAGCGAACGCATCCCCTCGCCCTCCGAGCCAACCACCAGCCCCAGCGCACCATCCAGCCGGACTCGCTCCGCGTCTGTGGCCTGTTCGCCGCCTTCCAGTCCAACCACCCAGGCCCCGGCCTTTTTCAGCGCGTCGATGGCCTGGTGCAGGTTGGCCTGGGCCACTAACAGGTGTTCGCTGGCGCCAGAAGAAGCGTTGACCACCGCCGGGGTCACCTCCACTGTCCGCGCCAGGGGGATGACGACGCCATGCGCGCCCACCGCCTCCGCCGTGCGCAGCAGCGCGCCGAAGTTCTGCGGGTCGTTGAGCGTATCCAGCAGCAGCACGAAGAGCGGCTCGGCGCGTTTTTCGGCCAATTCAAATATATCGGTCAAATCGGCGTAAGGGTAGCCGGAGACCTCCAGCACGACGCCCTGATGGTTCTGATGGATTTTATCCAACCGGGCGCGCGGCGCTTTGTCGATTTTGCACTTACGCTCGGCAGCCAGTTTCGTAATCTGGGTCAGATTATCGGTCGGATGGATGCCTTCCGCCAGCAAGAGCGAAAAGACCTGCCGCCGCCGGGCGCGCAGGGTTTCATAGACAGCATTACGGGAATAAATGAATTCTTTCATAAGCCAGTTTGTAGTAACGTTGAATCTATTTTACCAGCCCGATTCCAGATTTGCCTATTGGAGATGAGCGCGGCAATCTGGTAAGATAGTTTCAATCTCACCTCACAGGATTGCCCCGATGAAAATTCTTACGGTAGATGTCGGCACCGGCACGCAAGATGTCTTTCTCTACGATTCCCGGCTGGATGTGGAAAACGGCTTCAAACTGGTGATTCCCTCGCCGACGATGATGATTCACAACCAAATCCGGGAAACCACCCGGCGGAACGCCTCGCTGCTCCTGACCGGTAAAATGATGGGGGGAGGCCCCTCGGCCTGGGCCGCCCGCGACCACGCCAAAGCCGGACTTCCGACGTTTGCCACCCCCGAAGCCGCCAAAACCATCGATGACGAACTGGAAAAGGTCGAGAAAATGGGGATTCGAGTCATTTCCGAAGATGAAGCCCGTTCGTTCGGCTGGTCGAGCGGCGCAGCCGGTTCGAGACCCGTCCATCGTCTTGAACTCAAAGACTTCGACTTCCCCCTGCTCGCCGAAACCTTCGCCCGCTTCGGCGTCTCGCTAAGCGGCCTGGATGCCGTCTGCGTGGCGGTCTTCGACCACGGCGATTCGCCGCCCGGCATGTCTGACCGGCAATTCCGGTTCGACTATCTCGACGAGCGCATCCGCGAGGAAAATTCGCTCACGGCCTTTGCCTATCTATCAGACGACATCCCGCCCATCATGACCCGCCTGCAAGCGGTAGCGGATTCGGCGCAAGGGATAGACGCTCCCCTGCTGGTGATGGATACTGCGCCCGCCGCCGTGCTGGGCGCCACCTTCGACCCGCAGGTGGCCGCCCGCCCGCGCAAATTGGCTGCCAACATCGGCAATTTCCACTGCCTGGCCTTTCGGCTCGGAGAACGGGGCATCGAAGGCGTTTTCGAACATCACACCGGCGAAATCGACCTGCCCAAACTCGAATCGCTCCTGCTGCGCCTGGCCGATGGCACGCTCACCCACCAGGACGTGTTCGACGACATGGGACACGGCGCGCTGGTCTATAACGCAGCCCCACTCGACATTGGAAAAGACGGCTGGGACGTGGCCGTCACCGGCCCGCGCCGCTCCATCTTCCAGCACACGCTTCATCCTTTATCTTCTCGCCTTCATCCTTATTTCGCCGTCCCCTTTGGCGATATGATGCTCTCCGGTAACATCGGCCTGCTGGCCGCCGCAGCCGATTTACTGCCCGAATGCGCCGAAACCATCCAAAAGTCGCTCTCCGGCGGAGGAAACCGCGCCGCCCCCTGGGATATGGAGGACTGAATGGCGAAACCTGTCTTTTTTGGCATTTCCCCCGAATTCCTGGCCCGCGAAGGCCTGACCGAAAGCATCCAACCCTGGGAAGACGGCCTGCGCGCCGAAACCGGCCCCGGCTGCTTCGAATGGTGGTACTTCGACGCCCATCTCGATAACAATACGACCGTCGTGATTGTCTTTGCCACCAAGCCCATCCTGGAGCGCGGCGGTCCGCTCAAACCAAGCGTCCTGCTCACGCTTAATTGTCCCAATGGGAAAAGAATCTCCAGGGCCGCCTATTTTCCCACCAGCCAGTTCAGCGCCGCGCGCGAAACCTGCAATGTCGCCATCGGCCCCAACCGGGCGCAGGGTGACTTGCGCGCCTACCAACTCCACGTGGAGATGGAAGCAGACCCTGCAAGCGATACCGGCCCCATCACCGTTGACCTGACCTTCACCGGCCTGGTCCCGCCCTGGCGGCCCGGCGCGGGAAAATCGTATTTTGGCGACCTCAATCATTACTTTGCCTGGCTGCCCGCCATCCCGTATGGCAGGGTCGAGGGGGAAATTACCTGCGACGGGAAAGCCCACCAGGTCAGCGGCGCAGGCTATCATGACCACAACTGGGGCAATATCGGCCTCAATGAAGTGATGGACCACTGGTACTGGGGCCGCGCCCGAATTGGTGACTACACGCTTATCTACGTCGAGCAAATTGGCGCACAGGAATACGGCTATACACGAATGCCGGTTTTCATGCTCGCTAAAGGAGACCAGGTTTTGACCGGCGACGGCTCGAAACTGACCATAAAAACCGCCGATTTCGTCCCACATCCCGGCGGGCGCGCCTGGCCGCGCGAGGTGGATTTCTACTGGCGGGATGGCAGCGATACCATCCATATTAGCCTGCGGCAGCCCCAACTCATCGAAGCCGTCAGCCTGCTGGCGAGTTTCCCGGCCTGGAAGCGCGCCCTGCTGCGCCTGTTTGCCAACCCTTACTACTTCCGCTTCAACGCGGAACTGGTTTTGTCGCTGCACCTGGGCAGCCTGCACGCCACCGAGCGCGGGTCGGCCCTGTTCGAGATAATGATTTTGCAGGGCAAAAGACACCCATAACACAGAATTCATTCCGCGACAGGTACAAATCTATCGAACGCCGAACTCGTTTTCAAAGACCCGTTTGGCCGCCTCGTATCCCATCTGGATTAATTCAATCGACTTGTCGCGGTCATAATCGATAATCCGCGCGGCGGGCAGGAACTCTGGCGGGGCAACAATCATGATTTTGACCTGCCGGTATTGGTATGGCCCGCTGCCCTGGGCGCGCTCCTGCATGGCAAAGCGGTTATAGGCCTCAATCAGCCGCAATCGTTCCCGGAAAGAAGCCAGCAACACCCAGTCCAGCGCCCAGGTAATCGCATCGCCAAACGATTCGGGCATCTGGCGCGCATCACGCGGCGGGGTCTCGCCCGCTTTCCACCAGGGAGTCATCAAAACCACCACCACTTCCACCGGCGCGTTCATCGGCGCATCGCCAAAGGCATCGAAGGCCGAGCCAAGCGGGGTATTGGCAACCACCGCCCCATCCCAGTAGAAAGCGCGGGTTGGCGCGTCATACGTCCACGGGTAGACCAGCGGAATCGAACAACTGGCGACGATGCGGTCCACGTTGATGCCGGGATGAATATCCTCCCGCGCCTGGCCGGTTTCGCGCCGCAGGATGGGCCGGTTACTGAACATGGTTCGCTCGCCCGTCTGGACGTTGGTCGCGGCGATGAGCAGCGTTTTCTGGCTGGCGGCCAGTTTCTCGGCGTCGAATCCCATTTTCTGCACCAGGGTCTGGCGCAGCGGGCCGGTATCGAGCAGGTTAATCCAACGTCCGATTAATTTTTCTCCCAGCCAGCCCGGAAGCAGCGGCAGCGGCGGCCAAAATTTTGAAGGCGGGCGGGTTGCCGAGAGTTCCGGCGGCACCTGCGGCAAATCCGCGCCGATAATTTCTCGAAAGACCCGGCGCGCCATCCAGCGCCCCAGCGAGCGCATCCCCGGCGGCAAACCTTCGACATCCTTTTCCTGCAAATCAACCCAAACTTGCTCCAACGCTTCTGGCGGCATACCCTGCGCAATCGCCGCGCCATTTACCGCGCCAATGGAGGTTCCCACCACCACCTGCGAGTCCCAGACCCCGGCATGGCCGGCATCCAGGCCGGGCTTTTCGGCTTGCATCAGATATTTATAGACCCCCGCATGGAACGCCCCGCGCCCGCCGCCGCCCGAAAGGATTAATGCCCTCAACGGTTTCATGCCCTGTTCCTCCTGCCCGGCAATCCAGGCAAACCTGGCCGCGCCAGGCCTTTGGCCCTGATTTTTGAATTTGCCGGGACTTGTTCACTCCACTATAGATTTTTTCAAGAAGCCTGTCAAGCATTTCGCCTCAAGCCTTGACACATAGATAATCATCGATATAATACGCATAGAAGGTTATCGATATGACAAAAGCCGACATCGTCCTGTTCGCCAAAGCCCTGGCCGACGACACCCGCCAGAAAATCATGAAACTGTGCTGCTGCGAGTGGATTTCGGTCAACGAGATGGTCGAAAAACTGGGCAACGTCACCCAGCCGACCGTCTCGCACCACCTGTCCATCCTGCGCGAGGCCGGGCTGGTCGAGGCGCGCCACGAAGGAAAGCAGACCTTCTACAGCCTGAATCAGGAACGGGTTGCGTTTTGCTGTGGGCAGTTGATGGTCAATTTTGCGCCCGAAAACGACGTAACCAGCGTCATATTGGACAATCTCGGTCATAGCCGCTGATACCGTCCCGAAGGTTTCGGGGATAAATTTCCGTTCCCGCGACGAAGCCTTCGGGACGTTTTCAATATCAATCCATAGACAACCATCTATATAAGGAGAATCCCATGTCCCAAACCCCCACCCCCATCCATGAAAGCGTGCGTGAACATTATGCGGAACTGGCCCGTCAAAACAGTTCCTGCTGCGGCCCTTCTGGTGCAAGCTCTTGCTGCGACACGAAAAACAATCTCTATCCCGCCGACCTGCTGACCACTGTCCCCGATGACATCGCCGGTTTCAGCCTGGGCTGCGGCGACCCCATCAGCCTGGCCGAACTCCAGCCGGGACAAACCGTCCTCGACCTCGGCTCCGGCGGCGGGTTGGACTGCATCCTCGCCGCGCAAAAGGTCGGCGAAACGGGACGCGTATTCGGCGTGGATATGACGCCCGAAATGCTCGCAAAAGCCCGGGCCAACGTACAGCGCCTCGGCTTGCAAAATGTCGAGTTCCGCCAGGGCTATCTTGAATCGCTGCCGCTGGGCGACGAGGTGATTGATGTCGTCATCTCCAACTGCGTCATCAACCTGTCACCTGATAAGCCCCAGGTTTTCCGCGAGATTTCCCGCGTCCTGAAACCCGGCGCGCGGGTGGCCGTCTCGGACATCGTCACGAACGGCCCGCTGCCCGAAGCCGTCAGGAGCAGCCTGAGCGGCTGGGCGGCCTGCGTCTCCGGCGCGATTGACGTGAACGAATACACCTCCGCGATGAAAGCCGCCGGGCTGGTCGATGTGCAGGTCACGCCATCTTATTTGGACAAAGCCACAATCGATAGCGTGGTCGCCGACCTGAAAGACCAAATTGACCTGAGCGCCCTGCCGCGCGAAAAAATCAACCAGGCGGTTTTCAGCGCCCGAATCACAGCCAGGAAACCCTGACCATGACCAACAATGCCCAAACCTATTTTGCATCCGTCGCCGGTCAATGGGGCGAAATCCGCTCCGGCTATTTCACCGAACACCTGCGCGATTCGGCGATTGCCAAAGCCAGCCTGCCCGAAAACGCGACCGTCGCCGACATCGGCACAGGGATGGGATTCGTCCTGCCGGATGCCACACTCGATGGCGTCTTTGCCAACATGTACCTGCACCACGCGCCCGACCCGCTGGCAGCCATCCGTGAAATGGCGCGTCTGCTCAAACCCGGCGGCGTACTGTGCATCACCGACCTCGACGCCCACGACCACGAATGGCAGCGGGCAGAAATGGCCGACCTGTGGCTCGGCTTCGCGCGGGACGACATCCGCCGCTGGTTCGACGAAGCCGGCCTGTCCGACATCGACGTGGACTGCGCCGAAGGCACCTGCGACGCCTGCGGGCCGGATAGCGAAGTCAAACCCCTCAGTATTTTTGCCGCCATCGGGCGCAAAGCATAAACAGACCATCTGGCGGCTGGGAAACCAGCCGCCAGATTTTTCCCCTATTCCTTGACCGGCAGGAACAGGTCGAGCGTGAAATTCTGCCCGCCCGTCGCATTTTCCGGGTCGATATGCTCCTCCAGCCACTGGTGCGACGCCTCACGGTAGCGGCTGCCCTCGCGCCAGCGGACGAGTTTCTGCCAGGTCGATGGAATATCGTCCCAGGGGCTTGTCACCACGCAGCGCGTCACCGCATACAGCCCGCCGGGGAAATCGATGAGACGCACCTCGCCCTCGGCCTGCACGCCCTCATCCACCACCATCCAGGCATCATAACCGTAGTTCGGGCTGCCCGGCGTCGGGTTCGGATTGTTATACCCGAACACCCGCCCGTTTTGCCCATGCGCCTTCGCCCAGGCCGACAACTTCTCCAGCGCATCCTGCTCTGGCCCCTCGCCGAATCCGTTGAAACAAATCACGCGCATCGGCTCCAGTTTGACAATCTTGATATCCAGTTCGCTCATTTTCACTCCTTGAGAGCATTAAGGTTTGTATTTTACGTCACCCGTCGGCGACCTTCTTGCAAGAATATCCATATTCTACATACAATACCTGACATCTCTTGTCAGGTAAACCTGCTACAATTGGGCAAAATCCGCTTCATCCATCCGTTTATCCGCTTCATCCATCCGTTTATCCGCTTCATCCGTTGTCCACCTCCGCTTCTCCGTTTTGCCGAAGGCCATCCGTTCCCATATCCGTTCCCCATGCGCGCCGACCGCCTGCTCTCCCTCCTCATGCTCCTCCAGACTCGCGGGGCGCAGACCGCCCGCTCCCTGGCCGCCGAACTGGAAGTCACCGAGCGCACCATCTACCGCGACGTGACCGCCCTCTCCGCCGCCGGGATACCCGTCTACACCGAACGCGGCCCGGGCGGCGGCATTGCCCTGGTCGAAGACTACCGCACCAACCTGACCGGCCTCAACGCCGACGAAGTCCGCGCCCTGTTCATGCTCAGCATCCCCGCTCCGCTCGACCAGTTGGGCGTGGGGGATGAACTGCGGATGGCACTGCTCAAACTCTCCGCCGCGCTCCCCGGCAGCCGCCGCGCCGACGAAGCCGCCGCCCGCCAAAGGATTCACCTCGACGCTGCCTGGTGGTTCCAGTCCGAAGAGCCGACTCCCCACCTGAAAACGATTCAATCCGCCCTGTGGAGCGACCGCAGCCTCGACATCACCTACCGCTCCGACTTCGGCGCCCAGGTCGAGATGGTCATTGCCCCCTATGGGCTGGTCGCCAAGGCCAGCGTCTGGTACCTGGTTGGGGCGCGCGAGGACCATCTCCGGGTGTTGAGGGTCTCCCGGATTCAGCAAGCCAGGCTGCGGGACGAACGTTTCGAGCATCCCCCGGACTTTGACCTGCCCTCGTTTTGGAAATCCTGGTGCCGGGAGTTCGAATCGAGCCGCCCGCAAATCCCCGTCACCCTGCGCGTTTCGCCATCGCTGGCAAAAATCCTGGCCGAAAACCGCCCCGAAATCCTCGTGGCACCGCCAAAAAACGAGCCGGATGGCTGGCAGACCCTCACCCTGACCTTTGAATCCATCGAATCGGCCCGCGCGCGCATCCTCGGCTATGGCGGAGCCGCCGAAGTGCTGGAGCCGCTCGCACTGCGTCGCAGCGTGCAGGATTTCGCCGCGCAGATTCTTTCCCGCTATGTGGGCGGGGATTAATCCCGTCTTACCCTTGACAAAAAAGCGCGCCAGTCGTATTATGCAGACTAGTTTGCAATACAAACCAGTCTGCGAAAAGGATTTCCCATGACAACTGACCCCCTGCAAAATGCCCAAAAACGCGCCTTCCAGTACTGGTATGTGGATGGCACGTTCGAGTTTTCGTTTGGCGGCCTGTGCCTGCTCCTGGCGGCCTATTTCTATGCCCAAGCCCTGCTGGCGGGTTACCGGCAGGCCAACCTGCTTGTTGAGATGCTTCTATTTCTCCTGGTTTTCATTGGCGGCGGGCTGTTGGTAAATCGCCTGGTGATGGCGCTGAAAGAGCGCATCACCTTCCCGCGCACCGGCTACATCTCCTTCCCGCGCAAAACCGCATCGAACCGTTGGGGTCGCCTCCTGCTGATAGCAGGCATCTCAGCGATTGTCTCTGCCGGGATGGTACTGCTGCTCTCGAACCGCCCGGTTGGCTTCGACTGGACCGTGACCGCCTCCGGCCTGCTCTTTGGAGCAGTCGTCATTTACCTCGGTTTCCGAACCGGCGCGGGGCGCTTTTTCATCCATGCGGCCCTCAGCATCGGGCTTGGAATTGCATTCGGTTTCGCAAACCTGCCGGAAAACATCGGGCTGACGGCTTTCTACGGCCTGTTGGGGCTGGGAATGCTGCTGGTCGGCGGCCTGAGCCTTTGGCAGTACCTGCGACACAATCCAAAACAACCGGATGGTGAAGCATGAAAACACAACTGGAAGAGATTCCCGTTCACTTACGCAGGCGCCACTTCAGCACCGGCACTGCCGAACTGCTGGTCGGCGGCATGTTGCTCTGGGGCGGACTCTCCTTTGAAATCGGACGACACCCTTTTCTGGTAGGTTTGGTTTTTATGGTCGGGGTGTTGGCGCTTGGCAAAGTTATCGAACATATTCAACAAAAATATATCTATCCGCGCTCCGGTTATGTGCAATTCCACGAGGAAGCCTCCCAATTCTGGAAAACGGCGCTTTTTATCCTGGCGGCGGCTATCCTGTTTGCGTTTGCCTTTTGGATGGTGTTCACCTACGATTATGCCCATGCCCTTGCCTGGGTCACGCCCCTCCTGGCGACCTTTCTTGGCGGCGTCCTGCTTATCAGCGGTTTTTATCACCGTATTCGGCGAATGGCGTTTGTCGGGTTTCTCGCCCTGATTTTGGGCTGGATTCTCTCACCGCTGTTTTTGGGCGAAGAAGCCACACGCGGTTACATCGGACTCGGCATCCTGGGTTTTTATTTCCTTGCTCTCGGATTGGTCTTCATCGTCTCTGGCGGATTGACCCTGCGTAACTACCTGCGCGCCACGCCGCTCCAACCGGAGGTCCGGGATGAGTAACGACCTGCGCTCCCTGACCGATGTAGACCGCCTGCTGCACGAACCCTCGCGGACCGTCATCGTCGCCATCCTGGCCGCCGTCGAAAGCGCCGACTTTGTTTTCCTCCAGCGCGAAACCGGCCTGACCAGGGGCAATCTCTCGACGCACCTGACCAAACTCGAAGAAGCCGGTTACATCGACATCGAAAAAACCTTCCGCGGCAAATACCCGCTGACCTTGTGCCGCCTGACCGAAACGGGCCGCGAAGCGTTTACGAATTATCGCAAGAAACTCTCGCAATTTGTGGAACAGACAAAATGACCCCCTACGCCCTCCGCGCCACCCAACTGACCCGCGACTTCGCCGCCGTCCACGCTGTGGACGGTATCTCGCTCGAAGTCGCCCCCGGAACGGTGTTCGGCTTCCTCGGCCCCAACGGCGCCGGGAAAACCACCACCATCCGCCTGCTGCTCGGCCTGCTCGAACCGACCTCCGGCCAGGCCGAAGTTCTCGGTTACAACGTCCGCGCCCACGCCGACGAGATTCGCGCCCGCTGTGGGGCTTTGCTCGAACACAATGGAATCTACGAACGCCTGAGCGCCTACCAGAACCTCGATTTCTACGCCAAAGTCTGGCATCTGCCCGCCGCCGAGCGCCAGGCGCGGATAAAAGAACTGCTCACCAGCCTCGACCTGTGGGAACGGCGCGACGAACCCGCCGGCAAGTGGAGCCGCGGCATGAAGCAAAAACTGGCCGTCGCCCGCGCCCTGCTGCACCGTCCCGCGCTGGTCTTCCTCGACGAACCAACCGCCGGACTCGACCCGATTGCCTCCGCCGCGCTGCGCGACGACCTGGCCAACCTGGCCCAGAGCGAGGGCGTGACCATCTTCCTGACCACCCACAACCTGGCCGAAGCCGAGAAATTGTGCGCCCAGGTCGGCGTCATCCGCCAGGGGAAACTTATCGCCACCGGCAGCCCCGAGCAATTGCGCCGCGCCACCGGCAAGCCCCGGCTGGAAATCAGCGGCTCGGGGTTCAGCGACCAGGCCCTCGGCGCGATTCGCGCGCTCCCGAGCGTGTCCGCCGTCCATAACGGAAACGGCCCGCTCGTCATCGAATTCCATCAACCCGCTTCCTCCGCGCCGATTGTCAGCACGCTAGTCCAGCACGGCGCGCAAATCGAGGAAGTCCGCAAGGGCAAAGCCGACCTGGAACAGGCCTTCCTCGCCCTGCTCGAACAGGAGATACCATGCTCACTGACATCCTGACCGTCCTCCAAAAAGAACTGACCGAACTGCTCCTCCAGCGCGGCCAGGGACGCAGCACCAGCATCCGTATGCTGATATTCGTCGGCGTCTTCGGCATCCTGCTGCCGCTCCAAAACGGCATCGAGGGCGTCCAATCGCCCGTCAACCTGGCCTTTTGGGCCTGGATTCCGTATATGCTGGTCAGCGGCGTGACCGCCGATACCTTCGCCGGGGAACGCGAGCGCCACACTCTCGAAACCCTGCTCGCCAGCCGCCTTTCCGACCGCGCCATCCTGTTCGGCAAACTGGCGGCGGTGGTGGCGCATGGATGGGGAATCACGCTCGCCGCGATAGTGTTGAGCCTGGTCACGGTCAATATCGCCTACTGGCAGGGGACGCCGACGCTCTACCCGCCCGACCTGTTCGCCGTCATATTGGCGCTCAGCCTGCTGATAGCGGTCTTCGCCGCCGGGTTGGGGATTGCCATTTCGCTGCGCGCCGCCACCGCCCGCGCCGCCCAACAGACGATGAGCATCATCATGTTCGTCCTGCTGATTCCGCTCTTTGCGCTCTCCTTCCTGCCCCGCGAGATTCTCACTACCATTTTTACTTTCCTGGATGGCTTGAATCCGCCCCAAATCATCGCCGCCCTCCTCGTTTTCCTGCTGGCCTTCGATGGCGGGCTGCTGGCCTACGCCCTGAAGCAGTTCCAGCGCGCCAAACTGGTTTCGGACTGAATCAAAACAGGGCGAGTGCATCGCCCTGTTTTGATTCCATTTGAGTTACAGTGAAGGCTCTCGCGCACTAACGGCTTCTTTCAACCGCTCCAACTGTTCGCGGTCGAGCGTCACCAGCTGCGCGCCAAAACGGATTGCCACGGCAGCGTAAACGGCATCGCTGCCGCGCAGTTTGTACCTGGCGGCAGTTTGGGCAGAGAGACGCGCCAGGTTTTCATCGACGGGGATGAGGGTCAGGTTGGGAAATTCGGCAACCTTTTCAGCAAAGGCAATGCCCAGATCAGGCTTGTTTTGCCCGCGCGACAGGGCCGCCGCAATTTCAGGAATGACCAGGGTCGGCACAATAATCTGGGTATCACCCTCCCGCAGTTGGCGCAGACAGGCTTTGCTGGCCGCATGGAATGGTTCACTGGGCGTAAACGCGCTGACAAAAACACTGGCGTCGATGGTAGTGGTGTCGTTCAACGGCGCATCTCCGACAGGATTTCGACGGCGCTTTTCTCGCTTTGCCAGTTTTTAGCCAATTCCTCACCTAATTTTTCCAACTGCTCCCAGACCTCGTCGCCTTTCTCTTTGGGCGTTTCCGCATCCAATGGGATAATCAGCGCCGCCGGTTTGCCGCGCCGGGTAATCACATAGCGGGCGCGGGTCTCTTTAACGGCCCGCACCACTTCAGAAGCCCGGGTTTTCAACTCACGGATGCCAATTTCTTCGGTCATAAGCGCTCCAGGTGGTGCTTAATGTGGTCACTTTGATTATACTCCCGTCAACACAAAACCTGACAGGCCTGGCGTGCTACAATATCAGCAATTCTCAATATGGATTTTCTCGACTTGCCAAACCGACCCCCTTCCCCCGCCTTACCACTCCGCTGTGCTTCGGGTACGCTTCCCCCATTTTCACAAACCGAAAATGGGGGAAGGGGCTGCCCCAGGGCACAAAAACACCTATTTTCAACCCAACGAGTGCTTCTCCTCCCCCAAATTCCCGGTTGCTTGCCCCGCGTTCTTGGCGGGGTGGAATTTGGGGAACGCGCTTCGCATGTTCCTGGCGAAGGCCGGGAGGGGGTCAAAACACGGCAAAAAGCCTTCCAAGCCATTCAAAACCAGCCATTGACAAGACACATAGCCGCGCTTTTGCTATTCAGATTCTCATATTGAGAATTGCTGCTACAATATTCACGAACCTTCACCATAATGGACAGTTTGAATAAATATCGTACAATAGGTGAATGGCAAAGCGAAAATTTACCCTCACAGATAAAGAACAACGGGCCTTGCAGCAAGCCTGCGAGCTGAGCAAGAATGCTGCGACGCGCGCGCGTTACCAGGCCGTCCGATTGCATGGCACAGGCTATTCGGTCGAAGAAGTCGTGAATATCACCGG
>DAOUAZ010000128.1:0-33663 GCA_034432975.1 Anaerolineales bacterium
GCGCCGCCGCCGACCAGATTCTCGCCACCCTCGGCGCGACCCCCATCCTGCTCGACCCCGCTGACCACGACCGGATTTTGGCCTCCACCAGTCACCTGCCTTTCCTGCTCGCCTCCGCCCTGGTCTTGGTCACATCCGACGAATGCGCCCCGCTGGTTGGCCCCGGCTTTCGCTCCGCCAGCCGCCTGGCCGGGACGCCCTCCAGCATGATGATGGGCGTCCTGCAAACCAACCGCGACAACCTGCTGGCCGCCCTCGAAGCCTTGCAAGACGAACTCGCCCTGCTCGCCTCCGCCCTCCTCGACCACGATTACGAAACCCTCCAATCGACCCTCGATTCCGCCCGCGAGAAATACGTGGACTTGGTAACCAGGTAGACAGGTAAACCGGACAACCGAAAAACTGGAAAACCGAACGACCCATGAAATCCATCATCCCCATCCCTCACCCATTGAACGCCACTGTCCGCGTCCCTGGCTCCAAATCCCTCACCAACCGCGCCCTGCTCATCGCCGCCCTTGCGGATGGGACAACCCGTTTAACCAACGCCCTGTTCAGCGACGACTCGCGCTACTTTGCCCAGGCCCTCCAAACCCTCGGCTTCGACCTGACCCTGGATGAAGTCAAACACGAAATGGAGATTACCGGCCTCGGCGGTCAGATTCCCGCCTCGAAAGCCGACCTCTACATCGGCAACGCCGGCACCGCCGCCCGCTTCCTCAGCGCCTTCCTCACCCTCGGCCACGGCGAATACATCCTGGACGGCGACCCCCGTATGCGCGAACGCCCCATCGGCGACCTGGTTGCCGCTCTCAAGTCTCTTGGTGCCTGCCTTGGCCCGGCCAACACTGAAAACTGGTCACTGATTACTGATTACTCATCCCTCTGTCCTCCCGTAAAAATCACCTCCTCCGGCCTCCCCGGCGGCAAAACGGCCATCGCCGGCGACATCTCCAGCCAGTTCCTCTCCGCTTTGCTGATGGTCGCCCCGTATGCCCAAACCCCGGTCGAAATCGAACTCTCCACCGAACTCAACTCCAAGCCCTACGTCGATATGACCCTCGCCATCATGTGCGATTTCGGTATAACCGTTGAGCGTCAGGATTACCGCCTCTTCAGAATTACCCTTAATCGCTACTTACCAATCACCAATTACCCCATCGAATCCGACGCCTCCGCCGCCTCCTACTTCTTCGCCGCCCCGGCTGTCTGCGGCGGCAGTGTCCGCGTCGAAAACATTTCCCGCCGCTCGGTCCAGGGCGACATCGCCTTCCTGGATGTCCTCGAAAAAATGGGATGTACCATCCAAGAAACCGATAACTGTTTGCTGATCACTGGTAACTCCCCCTTACGCGGCCTCGACATCGACATGAGCGACATCCCCGACACCGCCCAGACCCTGGCCGCCATTGCCCCCTTTGCCGCTTCCCCCACTCGTATACGCGGAATAGCCTCGGCCCGTGTCAAAGAGACGGCCCGGGTCGCCGCCACCTGCGCCGAACTGGCCCGCCTGGGCGTTCGGGTCGAGGAACACCCCGACGGCATGACCATTTACCCCTGTCCCGCCTTCAACCTTCAACCTTCAACCTTCCAACCTGTAACCATAAAAACCTACAACGACCACCGCATGGCCATGGCCTTCTCCCTCATCGGCCTGCGCCTCCCCGGCGTCACCATCGAAAACCCGGCCTGCGTCTCTAAAACTTTCCCGAATTTTTTTGAAGTGTTGGATGCTTTGCGATAATTCGATATTCGAGTATTCGGTCATCGAATACCGAATACCGAGTATCGAATACCGAATTATCGAATTGCCAATCTCCGCCCATGACCATCGATTTTCGCCTCGGCCTCACCGGCTACCCCCTCGGCCATTCTCTCTCTCCCAAACTCCACGCCGCCGCCCTCGCCGCCTGTGGGTTGACCGGCTCTTATTCCCTGTTTCCCATCGCCCCCGATGACCTTCCCGGCCTGCAAGCCCTGCTCGCCCGCCTGCGCGCTGGGGATCTTCACGGATTGAACGTCACCATCCCTCACAAACAGAACGTGATTCCGCTGCTGGACGGCCTGACCGAAACGGCGCAATCCATCGGCGCGGTGAACACGATTTCGCTGCGCAACGGCCAGTTAATCGGCGATAACACCGACGCGGCGGGATTTTTGTCAGATTTAAAAAAATTCCTCGATAAATCGAAAATCGAAAATCGAAAATCAGCAATCGTTCTTGGTGCTGGCGGCTCAGCCCGGGCGGTGGTTTACGCCCTCGCCAATTCTGGCTGGCAGGTCACAATCGCCGCCCGCCGCCCGGAACAGGCCGAGGCCCTGGCGGAAGCCCTGCAAACAGCGTGTAGCCAGATTAAGGGGTTTGCTTTGAATGCGGCGGCAGGCTGGCGAGGAGACCTGCTGGTGAATACCACCCCCCTTGGCATGACCCCGGCTGTCGATACTTGCCCCTGGCCCGCATGGATTCCCTTCCCGGCTGGGGCGGCGGTTTACGACCTGGTTTACAATCCCCGCGAAACGCGCCTCGTCCGCGAAGCGCGCGCCGCCGGCCTGCCCGCCCTCACCGGGTTGGGAATGCTCATCGAACAAGCCGCCCTGGCTTTTGAAATCTGGACCGGCTGCCAGCCGCCGCGAGAGACTCTTTGGCGGGTGGTGGAAAGCGGAAATTAGCGTGCAGCCATTTTTTTGCTGGCCGCTGACCCCTGACAACCAATAACTGCCCCCTGTTCACTGATAACTGATAACTGGAGACTTTATGTTACGCTTCCTCACCGCTGGAGAATCACACGGCCCCTCGCTTACCGCCATCCTCGACGGCATTCCCGCCGGGCTGCCGCTGACCGCCGAAATCATCAACCATGAACTGGCCCGCCGCCAGCAGGGCTACGGCTCGGGCGGACGGATGAAAATCGAACGCGATACCGTCCAGATTTTGGGCGGGGTGATGGGCGGTGAGACGACCGGCGCGCCGCTTGCGCTGTTGGTCGAAAACGCTGACCATGCCAAATGGAAGGGTAAGCCCATCCCGCCGCTCACCACGCCCCGGCCCGGCCACGCCGATTTAACGGGCGCGGTCAAATATGGCTGCCGCGACCTGCGTCCCACGCTGGAACGTTCCTCGGCCCGCGAGACGACCATGCGGGTGGCGGCGGGCGCCGTCTGCAAGCACCTGCTTGGGCAGTTTGGAATGGTCGTCGGCGGGTATGTCAAATCCATCGGCGAGATTGAAGCCGATTTCAACGGGATGCCGTATCCGGCCCGGTTCGAGGCGGCGGAAAACTCTGACGTGCGCTGTCCCGATTCCATGGCGGCGGAACGCATGAGGGCGAGAATCCATCAAATTATCCAAAATAAAGATACTCTGGGCGGGGTGCTGGAAATTGTCGCGCTGAACGTCCCGGCGGGGCTGGGCAGTTACGCCCAGTGGGACAAACGCCTCGAAGCCCGCCTGGCCCAGGCCGTGATGAGCGTGCAGGCCATGAAAGGCGTGGAGATTGGCGAAGCCTTCGAGAATGCCCGCCTGCCCGGCACCCAGGCTCATGATTCCATCCACCTGACACCTGACACCAAACACCTGACGCGCCTTACCAACCGCGCTGGCGGCACCGAGGGCGGAATTTCCAACGGCCAGCCGATTGTGATTTGCGCGGCGATGAAGCCGATTGCCACCACCCTGACCCCGCAGATGACGGTGGACCTGGCGACCGGGCAGGAGGGGCCGACGAAATACGAGCGCTCCGATTTTTGCCCGGTGCCGCGCGCCGTGCCGATTTTGGAAGCGATGGTGGCGTTCGTGCTGACGGATGCCCTGCTCGAAAAACTGGGCGGCGATTCGCTGGCAGAGATGAAACCGCGCTTCGAGACTTTGCGCCAGGCGAGGTTAACAGATTTGCCGATGGATAATTTAGAACATATCTGGTGGGAAGCATGACACCCGGCCAAAAACGTGATAAATTTATGCGCACGACATCACGCAGCGGCGGCAAGGATATGAATCATATTTTTCTCTACGGCCCCCCTGGTTCCGGCAAAAGCAGCGTTGGGCGCGTGCTGGCAGCCAGCCTCGATATGGAATTTATCGACCTCGACGCTGAAATTGTAGCGTTCACCGGCCAGTCCATCCCGCAAATTATGGCGGAATGGGGCGAATCGGGTTTCCGCGACCTCGAAGGCACGACCCTGCGGCGCGTGACCAAAGGCCCGCCGCGCGTCATTGCCTTGGGGGGCGGGGCGTTGCTGCGCGCCCAGAATCGCTCTCATGCCGAATCGAAAGGCGTGGTCGTTTCGCTCACAGCAGAAATCGAGACGCTCCAGCAGCGGATTGCGCAGGATACAAACGAACGCCCGCTGTTGGCCGATGATATGCCCGGTAAACTCGCCCGGCTGATGGAACGCCGTTCTGACCATTACCGCTCTTATGATTTGCGCGTAGCCACTGACGGCCTTGCTCCTGAAGACATTGCCTGGCACATTCAGGTCATGGTGGGGCGTTTCCGGGTGGGCGGGATGGGCCAGCCGTATGATGTCATCGTCCAGCCGGGCGGGTTCGATGGACTGGGAGATTTGCTTCGCCAGCGCGGCCTGACTGGCCCGGCGGTCATTGTCAGCGATGAGAACGTCGCGCCGCTGTATGCCGAACGGATTAGCAAGTTGCTGCGCCGCGCCGGTATTCAGTCTGCGCTGGTCACGATTCCCGCCGGGGAGGGGCATAAAACCATCGAAACGGTGATGGAACTGTGGCGTAAATTCCTGGGGCTGGGGATGGACCGTAAAAGCACGGTGCTGGCCCTGGGCGGAGGGGTGGTGGGCGACCTGGCCGGGTTCGCTGCTTCGACCTTTATGCGCGGCATGAATTGGGTGGCGCTGCCCAGCACCCTGCTGGCGATGGTGGACGCTTCGATGGGCGGCAAAACCGGTTTCGACCTGCCCGAAGGTAAGAACCTGGTCGGTGCGTTTTACCCGCCCCGGCTGGTGCTTGCCAATCCTTACATGCTCTCGACCCTGGAAGACGCTGAACTGCGCTCCGGGTTGGCGGAGGTCGTCAAGCATGGCGTCATCGCCGACCCGGCCCTGTTTACGCTGTGTTCGGGCGGCCTGGAGGCGGTCAAAGATGACATGGTGCAAATTGTCCAGCGCGCCATGGCGGTCAAGGTGCAAATCATCGAGGCCGACCCTTATGAAAAAGGCATTCGCGCCGCCCTGAATTTCGGCCACACGGTTGGGCACGCCATCGAGAAAGTCTCGGCATACAGCATCCGACATGGCGAGGCGGTGGCGATGGGCATGGTCGTCGAAGCTAAATTAGCCGAGAAGTTGTGGATTTGCTCGAAGGGACTCTCTGCCCGGATTGCGGCGACGCTTTCGAGCCTCGGGCTGCCCACCGAAATCCCGGCGGAGTTGCCGCGCGAAGTGCTGATGTCGGCCATGCGGCATGACAAGAAGCGCGAGGCGGGCGTCGTCCATTTTGCCTTGCCCGAAGAAATCGGCCAGATGCAGGTGGGAGTCAAACTCGAAAACCTGGAGATGGTCTTCGCGGAGGGGAAATGAGCGCAATCCTGATTTTGCACGGCCCCAACCTGAACCTGCTCGGGATGCGCGAGCCGGGAGTTTATGGAACCCTGACGCTGGACGACATCAATGCGCGCTGCATGTCGCTCGGCCAGGAGTTGGGCGTGGAAGCGCGCTGTTTCCAGTCGAATCACGAAGGCGCGCTGATTGACGCGCTGCATGAAGCGCGGACCTGGGCCGCTGGTGTGGTGTTCAATCCCGGCGGGTACACCCACACCTCGGTCGCCCTGCGCGACGCGATAGCTGCGATTGGCCTGCCGGTGGTCGAAGTCCACATTTCCAATGTATATGCGCGCGAGGAGTTTCGGCACACATCGCTGCTTTCGGCTGTCTGCCGGGGAAAAATCAGCGGCCTGGGCTGGCGCTCGTATACGTTGGGGTTGCGGTTTTTGGTGGAATTGCTCTGTGAAAAGTCTGCGTGATTTGGCTCGAAAATCGGCAGGATAGGCAGTTGAGATTTACTCCCACTCGTCTGGGTTGTACTGGCGGATTTTCTTGATTGCCCCGCGCCGCTTTTTCTCGAAAACGCGCGCCGCGCTGGCGGCCACGCCGGGCTTTGTCTTTTTACGCGCTTTGGGTTTTTCTAACGCTTGCTGGATGAGCGCGGTCAGGCGCAGGATGGCCTCGGCCCGGTTTTGTTCCTGGGTGCGGTGGTTTTTGGCCTCGATGATGAGAACTCCCTCGGCTGTAACTTTTGTCCCGGCCAGTTTCTCCAGCCGTTTTTTGACATCTTCTGCCAGCGAGGGCGAGTTGCGCGCGTCGAAGCGCAACTGCACTGCCGTTGCCACTTTGTTGACGTTCTGTCCGCCCGGCCCCCCGGCGCGAATGAACTCCAGTCGAATTTCTTCATCGGGGATGGAGAGTTGGGGTGTGATTTGGGGCATGGCTTCAAATTACGTTTTTTACTTTTTCATAAAAATGGGTTTCCGTCGTGTTCCGTCGTTACCGTTGTGGTAAAAAAATGCGCCAAACTTTTAATGTGACATTGCGAAGGTAGATACAAAATTTTCCATTACGATTTTACATCAAGTTACAGTGAAAATACCGGCGGATTGGGAAAGTCCCCGCTTTGAAGCGGAGTGGGATAAGAAAAGCCTCCCCACAGCGCGGGGAGGCCGGATGGGGTTAAAACATCAAATCGTTTATCTTCTTAATCGTTTCGGGCGCGGGGCGCAGGTCCTTCTCCGTCAACCGGTTGAGCGGCGTCTCGACCAGGTTGTACAGGTCGGTCAGCGAGGGGCTTTCGGGGGCGGCGTAAATCAGGCCGGTGACCAGGTAGTTGTTTTCGTGGGCATCTTCCAGGGCGCGCATCGCTTCCAGGCGGTTGGTGGGGTCGTAATCTTTGTCGAGCGCTTTCAGGACGATGGCAGAACCGTCATGTAGTTTGACTTCGCGGATTTCTCCGTCAATCATATCGGCTTCCAGCACGATTTCAGGCTTGGGCGGCACATAAGAGATGGTGCTTTGCGGCCCTTCCGAAGCCTGGTGGAAGGAGATGTCGTGCAGGGGGTCCTCCTTCTCTTTACCGAAACTGTACGAATAGTAACTGCTTTCCTGGTTGTTGAAGGTGATGCACGGGCTGATGATGTCCAGCACGGCGATGCCGTTATGCGCCAGGGCGGCTTTTAATACTTCCTTGACTTGTTTGACGTTCCCGGCGAACAGGCGCGCAACAAAGGTCGCGCGCGAGGCCAGGGCTTCCATGCAGATGTCGACCGGCAGGTACAGGTTGGTGCCTTGCTTCTTGAGTTCCAGACCCCGGTCGGCGGTAGCGGAGAACTGACCTTTGGTGAGACCATAGACGCCGTTGTTTTCGACGATATAGACCATGTTGACATTGCGGCGCATGGCGTGTTTGAACTGACCCATGCCGATACTGGCGCTGTCGCCGTCGCCGGAGACCCCCAACCCTTTGAGGCGATAGTCGCCAAATAGCGCGCCGGTCGCCAGCGAGGGCATGCGTCCGTGCAGGCTGTTGAAGCCGAAGGAGCGGTTCAGGAAGTAGGTCGGGCTTTTGCTCGAACAGCCAATGCCCGAGAATTTGATGATTTTTTCCGGCACGACGTTGGCCTCGTAGCAGGCCGCGATAATCTGGTTGGAAATCGAGTTGTGGCCGCAGCCCTGACACAGGGTGGTCGGGTTGCCGCGATAATCGTTCTTGCTCAGGCCGACGGCGTTGACCTGGGCGGTCGCGCCGGCCGCTTGTCCCGCGATTCCCAGCGGGATAGGGAGTGCTTCGCTCATGTTATTTTTCCTCCTGTTCCAGGATTGCCGACCATATCCACTTTGCAGTAGGCGGCAGGCCGTCGTTGAAGGCAACCGGAATCAGCCGCGTGGCGTGTTCAGGGTGTTTGATGCTCAAGAGCTGCTGTAACTGCCCGTCGCGGTTCATTTCCACAACATAAACGCGCTCGTGGGCGGCGATGAACTCGCTCACTTCGCTGGTAAAAGGCATGGCGCGCAGGCGCAGGTAATCGCTTTTCAGGCCGTGTTCACGCTCCAGCCAGGCGCGGGCTTCTTCCACCGCCGGGTCAGTCGAACCGTAAGCGATGATGCCGAATTTCGCGCCTTCGGTTTGCTGGACAACCGAGCGGGGCAGATATTCTTTGGCGGTCTCGTATTTCTTTTTGAGCCGTTCCATGTTGGCGACCCATACATCTGGCTCTTCCGAGTAGCGCGCCTCGGGCGTGTGTCCGGTTCCTCGTGTGAAGTAGGCGCTCAGCGGGTGCGTATTACCGGGCAGGGTGCGGTAGGGGATGCCGTCTCCGTCTACGTCGCGGTAGCGGCCCCAGTCGCCCTTGATGCGCTCCAGGCCGTCTTCCCATAAAATTTTCCCTCGGTCCATGCGGACATCGGGATATTTGAAAGGTTCACTCATCCACTGATTCATGCCGAAGTCGATGTCCGATAGCACGTAGACGGGGGTCTGGAGCCGCTCGGCGATGTCGAAAGCGCGCCAGCCGAACTCGAAGCACTCACTGACGGAACCAGGCAGCAGGATGAGCGAATCGATGTCGCCGTGGCCCATATTGGCAGTGAAGGCCAGGTCGCCTTGCGAGGTGCGGGTCGGCAGGCCGGTGCTGGGGCCCATGCGCTGCACGTCCCAAATCACCAGCGGCACTTCGGCAAAATAGGCCAGCCCGACGTATTCGGTCATCAGGCTCATGCCGGGGCCGGAGGTGGAGGTCATGGCGCGCAATCCCGCCCAGCCCGCGCCGACGCACATGCCGATGGCGGCCAGTTCGTCCTCGGCCTGGACAACGGCGAAGGTGTTCTTTCCGTCCTGGGTGGCGCGCAGTTGCGGCAGGTATTCGTTCAGGGCTTCGGCCAGGCTGGAGGCCGGGGTGATAGGATACCAGCCCGCAAACTGCACGCCGCCGTAAATGGAGCCGAGCGCGGCGGCCGTGTTGCCGTCGGCCATAATCAGCCCATCGGTTTGATTGGATGGTTCTACGTAGAATGGGTCGCTCTTGGTCAGGTTGGCGGCGGCCCATTCGGCCCCGGCCCTGACCATGCTCATGTTGAGCGATACCGGTCGTTCTTTGTTTTTGAAGTGAAATTTGAGCGCCATCTCGATTTTGGCCTGGTCGAGGCCAATCATCTGCGCCAGGATGCCGACATAAACCATGTTGGCGACCAGGTCGCGCAGGTTGGCGGGAATGTCGGGATTCGAGCGCACCAGTTGCTTGACCGGCATGGGGTAAACGCTGATGTCTGCGCGGTTGATGGGCAGTTTGATGTCGTCGGCGTAGAAAAACGCCCCGCCCGAAGCCACGTTGGTCAGGTCGCGGACGAACGAGGCCGGGTTCATGGCGACCATGATTTCGTGGGTTTCACGCCGGGCGGTAAATCCATCCCCATTGACGCGGATGGTGTACCAGGTCGGCAGGCCCTGGATGTTGGATGGGAACAGGTTCTTGCCCGAAACCGGAATCCCCATCTTGAACAGGGCGCGCAGGATGGTGTTGTTGGCGGTGGAACTCCCTGAACCATTCGCCGTGCCGACGGTAATCGAAAAATCATTGACAATTCGCTGGGTCATATCTCTCCTCTGACGATTTGACTGCTTTTTTTACTCTTGTTTTTTTCGCTGATTTGTTTTCTTGCCCATTTGTTATCTGGCTCATTTGCCCGGCCTGTGGTCGAGTAAATCGGCCAGCATATCAGCATGTTCGACCAGCGCCCGGTAGCCAGCCTCGAAATCCCCGCTGCAAATTGAATCGACCATTTTCTGATGATACTCCCAGACCTCGCGCAGGTAAGCGTAATCGGTGAAGACGTTCAGGCCAATCGATTCGTAAGCATCCCAGTACGCTTCCAGGATGCCGCTTACGAAGGGGTTGTCGAGTCTCCCATAGATAACGAGGTGAAGTTGTTTGTGTTCTTCGTGGGGGATTTGAACGGGCCGCCCGTCCAGTTTTTCCCAGGCGCGAGTCACCAGCTGTTCGAGTTTGTCGTGGTCTTCTGATGTCAGTTTTTTCACCGCTTCGTGCCAGTAGGCCGCCTCGACGTGTTTGCGCAGGTCGGCGAAGCGTTGGAAGTTCGCCTCGTCCAGCGCCATGGCATAGCCCAAACTCTGCCGCACCGAAGGCAGGAAGGTGAATGGCAGCCGGCGGATACCGGTGCGCGGGCGCACTTCTACCAGACCCAGGGCGCGCGCCACCTCCAATTGTTCGCGCAGACTGGCAACGCTCACGCCCAGTTCCGCGCCCAGGCTGGTCAGCGGCGGGAGGGTTTCTGCTGTCTGTGGGTGGGCAGCCAGGTAGCGCATGAATTCGGAGATATGGTTTGCGGCCATGATGGGATAGGTCAAATAAATTCGATTAATCAGATAATTTATATCATTAATATACCATCGATAATTTGGAGGGTCAATATAAAAACGTCCCGAAGGCGAAAAAACCTTCGGGACGTTCGTTACATCACGCTGAGTAGTGTCTGGCGCTGCTCCACGCTCTCGCCCGGCTTGATGCGGATGCGATGCGCCGTGCCATCCCTGGGCGATTTCAGTTCGTTCTGCATCTTCATCGACTCCAGGATGACCAGCGCCTGGCCTTTTTTGACTTCCTGTCCCTCTTCAACCGGGACGCTGACTACCAGGCCCGGCATAGGTGCTTTGAGGTGGAATTCGCCGCCTTCAGTCTTCGCGCCGCCAGCCCTTTTGAGCCGGTTTTCGCGCTCGTCTTCCACCACCGCCTTGTACTGCTGCCCGCGCAGGAGCACCTGCCAGTCTTTTTCTTCCGGGTAGACATAGGCCTCGTAGGATTTTCCGCCGATAATCAACGAATAAACCGGCTGGCCGCTGACCGCCATGAAGTCCACTTCGAGGACATGCTCGTTGATGCGGATATGTTTCTCGCCGATGATTTCGACGCTGAATTCCTTGTCTTCAATGGTCGTCACATACTTCATCTTTGCCTCGCTGTTCCAAAACGTCCCGAAGGTTGTTTTTCCGAAGGCCGATTTGTTCGAAACAAACCTTCGGGACGTTGCCAGTACATCACCGATGCATCCGTTCCCAACGTCCGACCCATTTCCAGTTGGATGTGTCGCGCTCGTTGCGCTGAACGAACTGCGCGGCGCGCTCTGTCTGCTGGTGAGCGGCGAGCGTCGCCAGCACGGCGGCGATTTCCATCATGCGCTGGTCGCTTTCTTCCTGGATGGCGAAGCGTTCTTCCACGAAGCGCGTGTCATATTGCCCGCCCATGAAGCGGTGGCTGTTCATCAGTGTCTGGTGGAAGGGGATATTCGTCCGCACCCCGACGATGCGGTATTCCTCCAGCGCGCGCCGCATCCGCAGGATGGCCTGCGCGCGGGTCTCGCCCCATACAATCAGTTTGGAAATCATCGGGTCATAGAATGGCGTAATCTCGAAGCCCGGGTAGACGCCCGTATCGACCCGCACGCCGGGGCCGGTCGGCAGCAGGCTGTGGGTAATTCGCCCGGTGGAGGGCATGAAGTTTTCATAAGGGTCTTCGGCGTTGATGCGGCACTCGATGGCCGCGCCGTTGAATTGGATGTCTTCCTGCTTGTATTGCATCGGCCGCCCGCGCGCGATGCGGATTTGTTCTTTGACAATATCGACTCCTGTCGCCATTTCGGTTACGGGATGCTCGACTTGCAGGCGGGTGTTCATCTCCAGAAAGTAGAAGTTGCGGTCTTTATCGACCAGGAACTCGATGGTCCCGGCGTTGACGTAATCGACCGCCTGGGCCGCCTTGACAGCCACTGCGCCCATTTTTTGGCGCAGTTCCTCGTCCATAATGGGAGAGGGCGCTTCTTCGACCAATTTTTGATGGCGGCGTTGGATGGAACAGTCGCGTTCGCCCAGGTGGATGACGTTGCCATGCGAATCGGCCAGCACCTGGATTTCGATATGGCGCGCGCCGGTCACGAGTTTTTCCAGGTAGACATTCCCATCCCCGAAGGCTGATTCCGCTTCGCGCCGGGCCGATTTCAACAGTTCCGGCATTTCTTCCAGGATGCGGACTTCGCGCATTCCCTTGCCGCCGCCGCCCGCTGTGGCCTTGATGAGCAGCGGGAATCCGATTTTGGGCGCGATTGCCAGCAGGTCTTCATCGCTCAGGTTGCCGACATCTTCCGTCCCCGGTACGACCAGCACGCCCGCTTTGCGAACCGTCTCGCGGGCGGTCATTTTGTCGCCCATGGCCGCAATCGAAGACGGTTTTGGCCCGATGAAGGTGATGCCGTTTTCAGCGCAGGCCGCCGCGAATTCTTCGCGCTCGGCCAGGAAGCCATAGCCGGGATGGATGGCATCCGCGCCCGATTTGCGCGCAAATTCCAGGATTTTATCCATCCGCAAATACGATTCGCGCGAGGGGGCCGGCCCCAACAGGTAGGCTTCATCGGCCAGGCGGATGTGCAGGGCCTGACGGTCGGCCTCCGAGAATACAGCCACCGTTTCCAGTCCTACTTCCCGGCAGGCGCGGATGATGCGCACTGCAATTTCTCCGCGATTGGCGATTAAGACTTTTTTGAACATTGCTCCTCCTTTGGAGTCCCGAAGATTTGCTTCCGCATTCCGAAGCAAAGATTCGGGACTCCAAAATTTACAGCGGGATATTCCCGTGTTTCTTGGCCGGGTTGGCGTCGCGCTTGTTCTGGAGCATCTCCAGGGCGTTAATCAGGCGCGGACGAGTTTCCTTCGGCTCGATGACATCATCGATATAGCCGCGTTCCGCCGCTACGTAAGGGTTTGCGAATTTTTCGCGGTAATCCGCTACCAGTTCGGCCTTGCGCGCGGCAGGGTCTTCGGCTTTGTCCAATTCCCGGCGGAAGATGATGCTGACCGCTCCATCCGGCCCCATCACGGCGATTTCGGCGGTTGGCCAGGCCAGGTTCACGTCGCCGCGAATGTGCTTGGAGGACATGACGCAGTATGCGCCGCCATACGCCTTGCGGGTGATGACGGTCAGTTTCGGCACGGTTGCCTCGCAGTAGGCGTAGAGCAGTTTTGCTCCTGAACGGATGATTCCGCCATGCTCCTGCACCGTGCCGGGCAGGAATCCGGGAACGTCCTCGAAGGTCACAATCGGGATATTGAATGCATCGCAGAAGCGGATGAAGCGCGCCGCCTTCTCGCTGGCGTCGATGTCCAGCACGCCCGCCAGCACCACAGGTTGGTTGGCGACGATCCCAATCGCGTGGCCGCCCAGCCGGGCAAACCCGACTACGACGTTCATGGCGTAGTTTTCGTGGATTTCAAAAAAGTCGCCGTTATCCACAATCGGGCGGATGACATCTTTGATGTCATAAGGCTTCCCGGCCTCGTCGGGGATGATACTGTCGAGCGATTCATCCATCCGCAGCGGGTCATCGCCGGTGGCCTGGTAGGGCGGGTCTTCCATGTTATTTTGCGGGATAAATCCCATCAGTTTGCGGATGAGATAAAGCGTATCGGCCTCGCTGTCGGCAGCGGCGTGACAGACGCCCGATTTCTCGGAATGAACGCTGGCCCCGCCCAGCTCTTCCTGAGTCACATCCTCGTGCGTAACCGCCTTGACCACGTCCGGCCCGGTCACGAACATATACGAAGAGTTGCGTACCATGAAAATAAAATCGGTCAGGGCCGGGGAATAGACCGCGCCGCCCGCGCACGGCCCCATGATGGCCGAAATCTGCGGGATGACGCCGCTGGCAAGCGTATTGCGCAGGAAAATGTCGGAATAGCCTCCCAGCGAAACGACCCCTTCCTGGATGCGCGCCCCGCCCGAATCGTTCAACCCGATGACCGGCGCGCCGTTTTTCATTGCCATATCCATGAGTTTGACGACTTTTTCGGCGTGGACCTCGCCCAGCGAGCCGCCAAAGACGGTGAAATCCTGTGAAAAGACGTAGACCAGCCGCCCCTCGATAGTGCCCCAGCCCGTGACGACGCTGTCGGATGGGAAGCGTTGCTTATCCAGCCCGAAATCATGGGTGCGGTGCATGACAAAGGCGTCGATTTCGCGGAACGAACCTTTGTCCAACAAAAGGTCGATGCGCTCACGGGCGGTCAGTTTGCCGCGCTGGTGCTGGGACTGGATTCTTTCCTCGCCGCCGCCCAGCCGCGCCCTGGCTTTGCGTTCGCGCAAGGCCTCGATGCGCGTATTGTCTCCACGCTGCTCGATAACCATATCGCTCATCCTCTCTCCTTTGATGCGTAATTCGTAATTCGGTATTCGTTATTCTCAGTTTGACGTATCGAGCCTCGAATATCGAATATCCAGTGTCGAATATCGTCCTACCTGTCGAAAAAATCCCTTGCTAAAACCATGCCGAACACGAAAATTGCCAACAGTGACACAGAAGTTGCAATGCTAAAGACCAAATTCGGCGCGGGCGAGGGCTGTATGACCAGCCGGTCGAACCAGTACCAGGCAAAATACAACCCTGCCAGCGCCAACCCGACAGCGAATGCCAGTCGTTTCCCGGCCCAGAGCAAGTACGCCAGCCATAGTCCGGCGAGGGCCCATGCCAGCCCTGCTCCCATTATATAAGCCGGCGGCGCGCCAAATTCTCTCAAGATGTCCCAATTTGCAATTGCGCTGTAAACGCGAATCGCATTCCAGGACGTGATACATAACACAAACACGGATAGGATAGTTACGCGGAGGGGGTGGCCTGAATCTGGTTTCATGCTCATTCTTTCGAAAGATTGGCCGATAAAAGAATCCGCCAATCTTTGCCAATCTGCGCGAAATTTTGGGCGATTTTCGAGAATCTTGCCCTATCTATGAGCGGGATTAGCGTAGATTGGCGGATATCGTTACGGGATGAACTTCATCAATTCTTTGCGGCCATACTGCGGCGCGCCTTCGACCGGCACAAACTGCTCCGGCTCGAATTGCTCTACATACGGCATACTGGCTGTGATGATATGGTGATTTGCGAAAACATAATCCAGTCCCATCCCGGCCAGGTATTGCGACGCCCGGCCTTCCCTAATCGCCCGGAAATAGTCATAGGAATTAATCAGTCCATCCATATTGACAATTGTCCGGTTGCGAATGAAATACCCGGCATTCCCGCCACCCGTCATGCCAATCATCGCGCCTTCCTCGGTGTACTCTTCCAGGATGGGCAGCATGTCCATATAGGGCTGTCCCGCGAACCGGTCGGAATAAGGCATACGCCGGATGACACCCGTCGCAAATGTATATGCCAGCATCAGGCTCAATACTCCCACCCCCACCCAGGTTGCCAGTTCTATTTCCCTTCTTCGGGGCAGCAGGTCGAGCAACCCGCGCAGGCCAATTGCTCCCGCAATCACCAACGCCGCCATTTGCGTCACCCAATACCACTCATGTGAGGCGGCATAGCCCATCGCGCCGTATAGAAAACCGTGCAGCCAGGCGCCCAAGAAGAGCGGGACGAATCCAGTGTGGAGAATGCGCGGGAGGCTGCGGGAACGATTCCGCAGGACGGCGAACAGCCACGCAGCGAGCAGCAGAATCACAGCGGGCCAGTACCAGGCCGCAGCCGTTCCACCGTTTAACGACAGGTTCTCGGCCCAGGCATAGAGCGGCTGCGTGACCAGCCCCCAACTTTGGGAATGGAACGGGTCGAGCGTGTAAATATCCAGCACGCCCTTGGCCCCGCCGCCATAGACATTATTTGGCAGCGAGCCCCACCAACGCTTGATTTGCCCGCTGACCGGCATGAACGTCCCGAACAGCAGCCTGTTGATGCCCATATAGGTCAATAAACCGGCTGCCAGGACTCCGTAATACGCAAATCCGGCGTGCAGCCATTTTGGTAAAAGCCCAGCCTGCGTTTTTACCTGTTCCACAAGCGTTAATCCGGCCCGAGCATCCTCCCGCCGCTGCGAAATTCCCCGCAGCCCAAGGCGGACGGCCAGGGTGAGCAGCGTCATCAGCGGCCAGTAGAGCAGGGGAATAGCGCGCGGCATCTCGGCCAGGCTGAGCGCCCCAAGCAGCAACATCATCCCAGTGGAGAGCGTGGTCACAAGGCTGACGCCAATCAGGGCGCGGGTCACAATCTGGCGAATGGTTTGTGTTTTGGGGTGTTCGTACAGTCCAAGGAAGTAGAAAATGACCGCCTGTAAAACGAAAGTGACGGCGCTCATCAGGATGGCCGAATCGGCGAAGACCAGCAGGTAGAATTTCAGTCCGGCGCGTTGGATGTACGAGCCAACCACCGTCCCGAACACCAGCAGCAAATCGAGCGGGACAAGGTAGCGCATGGCAGAACGGCGAAAGACCATCCACACGCCTGCTATCAGGACCAGGTAAATTCCATCCAGGCGGCTGAACAGGACGAAGAGCGCGGCCAGCGCCAGTTTGACGTAATCGCCAGCGGTTGGGGTTTCTTTTGCGTCCAAAACCTGCATCAGGCGCAGGAACAGAATCACCGAGAGCGCCACCAACCCGGTTTCCAGCCCTTGCTGGGTGATGACGCCGTGAATGGTCATATCCAGGCCCCAATAGGCGGCGGCCAGCATGGCAATCGGCCCGCCAACCGGTTTTTTGAGCAGGCGAAAGAGCAGGATGGCGGCAGCGACGCTCAGGGCTGCCATGACCACCAGCAAAACGCGCAGCGGCAATATCAAGTCGAAGCGCGCCAGGGCAAAAATCGGCGCGCAAACCAGCGTCCAGAGCGGGTGATAGCCGTTGGTGGGGTTGAGGCCGTCGAAGGTGGAGCCGCGCCCCTCGCTGATATTTTGCGCCACCTTGAAGTAGTAATAAGCGTCATCGCGCACGAACCAGCGCATCGAGAAGTTGTGGGAGGCCGAAAATGCCGCATAGATGTGAACGCCCATCACGACGATGATGAGCGCCAGTTCGAACCAGTGAAAACGTTTCAGGAAGGTCAATCTTACCTCGTTTGGAGTCCACCGGCTTGCCGGTGGTTCTTGTTATATAGCGAGCGTGATTTTACCCAATTGCGCGCCGCTTTCCAGGCGTTCGTGCGCCAGGCGGGCGTCTTGGAGTGGGAAGGTCTGGTCGAGCGCCACCGGAAGTTTGCCCGTCGTTACCAGGCTCATGACTTCCGCGAAGTCTTCCAGCGCGCCCATGGTCGAGCCGAGCAGGCTGAGATGTTTTCCGAAGATGAAGCGGTTATCGATTTCGAACTTTGGCCCGCCGGTGTTGCCGACTGTCAGGATTCTGCCGCCTTTGCGCGCGGCGCGGAAGGAGAGTGGGAAGGTCGTCCCGACATTGTCCACCACTACGTCCACGCCCTGTTTGCCGGTGGCCGCGAAGACGGCTTTGTGCCACTCCGGTTCTTTGCCCCGGTCGATGAGCGTATCCGCGCCGAGCGATTCGGCCAGCTGCAGTTTCTTTGCATCCGAACCGACCACGATGACCCGCGCGCCGATGTGTTTGGCGATGGCAATGCTGGCGGTGTTGACCCCGCCCGATGCGCCGACAATCAGGACAGATTCACCGCCTCGAAGGTTTGCGCGCGAGACGAGCGAATGCCAGGCGGTCAGGTACGCCAATCCAGCCGCGGCGGCGGTGTGGAAGTCGAACCCATCGGGCAAACGGAACAACTGGCGGGGCGGCAGGGCGATGGTTTCGCAGCAGGTCCCGCGCAGGGTCTCGCCGAGCAGGTTCCAGCGGACGCACAGGTTATCCTTCCCGGCGCGGCAGAATTCGCAGCCGCCGCATCCCCAATTGGCGTTGATGACGACTTTCTCCCCAGTTTCCCATCCGCTGACGCCTTCGCCCAGCGCGGCAATCTCGCCCGCCCCGTCCGCGCCGGGGATGTGGGGATAGTCCAGCCGGATGCCCGGCCAGCCGTTGCGCACCCACAGGTCGAGCCGATTGAGGGCGGCGGCGCGCAAGCGCACCAGCACCTCGCCGGGTTGGGGCTGCGGCGTGGGAAAATCGGCGTATTCCAACACTTCGGGGCCGCCGTGCTGGTGAAAGAGAATCGCTTTCATCGGAACGCTATCTCCCGAACATGAACCTGGGCGACTTCGCCCTGGTTGTTATCTTTGATGGAAATCCAAACACGGTTGAGCTGGAGCGGCCCGTTCTCGAAGGGGATGACGACGGTGGGGTCGTCGCCCAGGTCAAGGAACTTGTTGTTGTATTCGACAGGAATTTCTTCGCCAACGACGTAGATGCGTATGACGACGTCGAAATTGCGCATCGAGCCGGTGGTCAACACCAGTTCGGTGGCCGTAATTGGCTGGGAGAAGGTGAACTCGTAGAGAATCGGGTTGTCCCGTTCGCCGCGCGCCAGGCTGTAGGGGTCGCCATCGATTACGTCTTGCAAACGTCCGCCGCTGAGATGCGAGTGCCGGACGCGCACGGTTTGACCCATCCATTCGACGGTTTCCTCGACCGGCGTGCGCCGCGCCAGGTCTTCGTCGGCCAGCAATTCGGCGATGTTCTCGGCCAGGCGCACGTTGAGAACGTAAAAGCCGGTCTCGCCGGTGGGGTAGGGAATGGTGGAGCGCACGGTGACTTGCGTAAACTTGGGGTCGGCTTTGATTTTCTCGTATTCCAGCCAGGTGGCGACGAAGTATTCTTTTTCGGTGAAAGGCTGCTGGGGGTTGATAAAATCATAGACCTGCCCCAGCGCCACGCGCGGCTGCAATTCTTTGGGGACGAAGAACCCGACGAAATGTTCCCCGCCATTGGCCCACGAGGGCGAGACGATGAAGCGGGCTTGCGGGTCTTGCTGGAGGGCTGGAACGACTGTTTCCTGATAGATTTGTTTTGCGCCGTACTGCATTCCATACAGGCCGTAATCGGTGTACCAGGTGGGCCCGTTGCGCTGCGCATCAGAGAGCATGGCGAAGTTGATGAGAACCAGCGGCGCGAAGGCCAGCAGGGAGAGCGCATTGCTGTAGCTGGAGGCAGAGAATTGTTCGTCGTCCAGCCGGCTTAATAACGATTCGACAGTGGACAGAATCCAATCCAACCCAATCGCGGTGAGCAGGCCAGCCGGGATGACGAAGACCAGCACGCGCGTAATGCCGATTTCGGCCAGCGCCGCGCCGGAGGGAGCCGCCAGCGCCGCCAACAGGACCAGGCGGTGCGCCGGGGAACGCCAACGCCACAGCGAGAGGGCTGCCCCGGTCAGCAGGAACGGCGCAAACCAGGGCGGCAGGTTGCCGTAGCCGCGCATCTGGTGACGCGCCATATCGGGCGCATCGAAGAACCAGTAACCGGGACTCAGGCCGCGCAGGTATTCGGCGGCGAAGCGCGCCAGTTTTTCGGGGAGCGGCGTGGGTTGTATCCAATACGAGCCGAGCGAGCGCAGGTGGTCGAGCGGCGAATAATCGACCATCAGGCGGAAGCGCAGGTAAGGCAGCGCGAACACAGCCAGCAGGCCGATTGCCTTGACAAGGGTCGTGCGCTGCTGCCAGTGATATTTCAGGTCGCTAAAAAAGAGCAAGACGCCCGTAACGGCCAGGACCAGTTGACCGGGGCTGTAAGAGTAGAATGCCAGCGCGACAAAAACGACGGCCCAATAGACCCGTTCCGGTTTGCGCAGGCGGTACTCCAGGTAAAAATACAGGAAGGCAGTGTAGAACGAGACGAACAAGACCGTTTCGAAAGCGGTGCGCGAGTGCAGGAACCAGGCTGGGATAACGGAGAGCAGCAGGGCAGCCAGCCACCAGCGTTTGGCATCGAAGAAGTTCCGTAACATCAGTCCCACGCCGACCGCCGCCAGCATCGTCACCAGGACCGATGCGGCGCGGGTGACGAAAATAGACTTGCCAAACACGATTTGCGGGAGGATTTGCAGGTAAACGCTGGCGCTCAGGTTGAAATACTGGCCGTTCTGGAAGTAGGTTGGCAATAAGACGCCGCGCGGCCCGCGCATTCCATCCCGTAACAGGTCGGCAGCAGTGGCGGTCTGGATGGCTTCATCGCCGAAGAAGTAGATGGGGAAATCGGTCAGGCCGGCCAGGCGGGTGAACAGGTAGGTGAGAAGGGCGGCGGCAAACAGCCCTGTTGCCAGTTTTTGCGCGGGGATGCGGAACAGGGCGCGAAAAGCCGGGCGCAGGTCTGGCAGGGAGAGCCGGATAGCCGGGCGGCGGGCGGCAACCTGTTCCTGTTGGATGATTGCGCGGCCTTGCTTATCGGTGGAAATGATGATGTGGAGAACGGTGTTTGGTGGAACTTCGGCCTCGATACGAACCTGGGCTGATTTTCCGTCTGCGGTTGGAATTTCGTATTCCAGGCGGGAATTTCCCCTCGCGGCGGGTTCCGTTTCCACCTGGCTTGGGAGTGGTTCGCTCCGAGCGGCTGAATCTTTTGCTGGCGCGGTTTGCGCTCCCCAGGCGCGGCCTCGTTCGCCCCACGCATGGCGCAAGGCGGCCCATGCCTGCCCCGGCCAGGTCAGCGCGCGTTCCCTTGCCGCTTGCAGGAACTTAAGGAGCGGCAGGCTGTCAGGTTTGCGCCGGGCCAAAAAGAGCAGGATGTCCAGGAGGAGCAGGGCGGCGGCGAAAACTACGAAGGTGATGGCGAATTCGGTCGTCATGGCTGGTAGGATTGTAACTGCTCTTTGCTCACTTTGTAAGCAAAATAAAGCGGGTAATCGGGTTGATTGCGGCGTCGTTCGGCAATCCATGTGCCGCCGGGCAGCCATTCGGCGATGAGATGCAGGTCGGATTCGCGGTAGGGAATGGCAAGGAATAAGGCATCCTTGTCTTTCGACAGGCTGGCCAGGGCTTGGGGAGTGACTTCGTTGAAGTCGTGTTTTTCCACATCCGGGTTGAAGTAGTCGAAATTCCCAAAGAAAATACGAGTCATGGGCGCGCCGATGAGCAACAGCTGCCCCTGGCCTTCGAGCGAGCGGATGAGAATCCGGGACTCATACGTAATTTCATTGCTGAGGTCCTCGAAGAGATGACCGGCGCGGTATTCGCCGAAGTAGAAGACCATATCGCGGTAACCGGTGAAGAGCAGGACGACCAACACCAACACGGGTGCCAGGCGGCGCAAGAATTGGTTGAGACCGCCCAGGGCTTGCGCGGCCGTGACCAGGCCAAGCGCGACCAGGATGGCCGCCGCCGGGGTGCTGCCCAACATGCGCTGGTGGCTGGGCGGACCGACCGTCAGGGCCGAGCCAAGCACCAGCGGCGCGAAGAACCAGGCCAGCAGGACCAGCAGGCGCAAATCGCGCAGCTTCCAAACGGCAACTGCCAGACCGAGCATAAGGAAAACCGATGCCAGCGGGGTGAAGTAGGCGCGTGGGCTGCTGAAGAAATTGAATGCCCCTTCCGAAATGATGAATGGCAAACTGGACTTGAAGAATTGCGCAACCAGCACCTGGGCAGCGTTCAGGCCAGTATATTCCATCTCTTCTTGCAGGCGGTTGCCTTGCAGCAATCCCACACTGTTGATGCGTTGGTTGAATTCAGTATTGCTTTGGTACGTGCCAAGCATCGGGGCGGCGGTCAGCAGGGCGGCGGCCAGGAAGATAAGGATGTTGCGCCACTGCGCGCGCAGCAATCCACGCTGGGTGAGGGCCGCAAAGCCAAAAGCGAGCAGCCCCAGGGCGGGCGCCAGGCGGCTGCCGGGGTAAGTGTACAGGCACAACCCGGAGACTATCCCGACCAGCAGGTAGTGGCCGGGCGCCCCTGCCCGTATCGCCCTACTCATGAGCCAGAGAACGAGCGCCGAAGAGAGCGAATCGACAATATTATCGACCCCCAGGCGGCTGAAGTGTATGTGATAGGGCAGCGCGGCCAGCACCATTCCCGCAACCAGGGCGGTTCGTTTGCCAAAGGCTTCACGGCTAAACAGGTAGGTGAACAGGACAGCCAGTGTCCCGGTCGTCACGCTTACCAGGCGGATAGGGAGCGCGTAATCGTTGCCCAACAGTCCGACCGTGAGGGCGTAAGGCAGGTAGGCTGCATAGGGCTGTGAAGCCCAGCCGATGGCAAAGATATTGCGGCATTCGCCGCGCAGCAGGCACAACGCGCCTTTGCCCATTTCGCCCTCATCGTTGACCATCGAGTAGGGATGGATTTCCAGGTCATAAATTCGCAGGGCGATGGCGAGAATCAGCAGAAGCAGGACAGCAGCCAACTCCGGGCGGTTCTGGCTTAGCCAGGCGCGGATGCTCTCCAGCCGGTGCGCCTGCCAGCCCGCTTGCCGTAAGACGCTGTAACTGAACAGTGCCAGGCTGAGAATCCAGGTAAAAGCCAGCGCGTAGCCGTTGGCCTGGGCTGCCTCGGGCTGGACGGTATAACTTGCGGTGAGCAGGGCCAAGCCAAAGGCGGTCAGCCAGAACCCGAAGCGCGGCGGCAGGGCGGGGCGTGTTCCATGCCACAGTTCTCCTAACGGGGTCAGCGTTTCTCCCAGCGAGCGCAGGCTGATCGCCAGCAGAAGACCCGCCAGCGCATAGAGCATCAGCCCAGGGAGGGGGGTTGTGTTATTCCCAATCATCACCAACCATTCGGATACATTCCAGTAGGCCGGGTCGACGGAATACGAAAGGTAAAGCGTATATTGCGCGGTGACTGCCACCGCCAACGACAGGACGAGCAGCGCCGCGCCGCCGCCTTTCGATTTGGGTATCGCAATGTGGTCGATGATTTTTTTCATAGGTTGGGTTTGCGGCCTGCGCCCAGCAGAGTGCTGCCGTAAATCACGAAGATTTTAACGTCTTCCAGTCCACAGTTCTTCAACATTTCAGCGAGTTCCTGGCGACGGAAGGGATATTCATCGCCGAACGGCCAGTATTTACCGAAGGCGCGCCGCACAATCAGGTTATACACCGAGTTTTTCCAGGGCACCATCACCGCCACCACCCCGCCAGGCCGGGTGACGCGGGCTTTTTCGCGCATCATCTGTCCGGCTTGTTCGCGGCTGAAGTGTTCAATCAAGCCAATGCTAAAACAGACATCGATATTGGCGGCAGGCAGGGGCAGGGAGAGCGCATCCGCAACAGCGGGGTGGAAATGCGGGCTGATGGCGCGCGTCAGCCAGACCGCCTGCGGCGAAAGGTCGAGGGCAAAGCATTGCCGCGCCTGGAGTCTCCGTTCGAGATAATGCAGGGTGCGGGCTGAGCCGCAGCCCACTTCCAGCAGCGAGGGAGAAGGGAGCGGCCCGGCAAATTGCGCCAGTTTTCGGGCATACGCGCTGGAAAACAGGAAACGCGCCAGCCAGAGCAGGCGGTGCAGCAGGTTGTGGCGGGAGGCATGTTCGGCCCAGAAGGAATCCCATAGGCCGGGGGGAGGCTGGATGTGCGTCAAAGCGGGCAGACTTTCTGCGTCAAGGATATTACGGCGTTTTGGCAATCTTTGGGATGCGCCTGGCTATTTCAGTCCCAATTCTGCTCGTGAAATGACCAGCCGCTGGATTTCGCTGGTGCCTTCATAGATTTCGGTGATTTTGGCATCGCGAAAATAGCGCTCGACCGGCAGTTCCCGGCTGTAGCCCATTCCGCCGTGAATCTGGACGGCGGCGTGGGCGACGTACATGGCTGTTTCAGATGCAAACAGTTTCGCCATGGCGGCTTCCTGGTTGAATCGTTCTCCCGTTGTTTTGGCGCGTTCTTTCTTGAGCGCGGCGTTGTAGGTAAGCAGGCGCGCCGCTTCGATGCGCGTTTTCATATCGGCGATTTTGAAACCGGTTCCCTGGAAAGCCCCAATCGGCTGGCCGAAGGCCTCGCGCTGGCCGGCATACTCCCGCGCGGCTTCGTAGGCTGCTTCGGCGATGCCCAGCGACTGGGCCGCGATTCCAATCCGTCCGGCATCCAGCACGGTCATGGCGATTTTGAAGCCCTCGCCCTCCGCGCCGAGCAGGTTTTCGGCAGGGATGCGGCAATCCTCGAAGATGAGTTCGCTGGTGGCCGAAGCGCGGATTCCCAGTTTCGGCTCTTTCTTGCCACGCACCAGGCCGGGGGTCTTGCCCTCCACCAGGAAGGCCGAGATTCCTTTTTGCTTCTTCTCCGGGTCGGTCATCATAAAGACTACGATATAGTCGGCAACCGGGCCGCTCGTCACCCATGATTTGCGCCCGTTCAGGATGTAGAAATCCCCGTCCCGGACGGCGCGGCTTTTCATGGTGGCCGCGTCTGAGCCGCTCATTGGCTCGGTGAGCGAATAGGCGCCGATGGATTTGCCCGAGGCAACCGGCGTGATGAATTTCTTCTTTTGCGTCTCCGTGCCAAATTTGAGAATGCCGTAGCAGTAGAGTGAATTATTGACCGACACGATGACGCCGTGCGCGGCATCCGCTTTGCAGATTTCCTCCAGCGCCAGGACATACGCCAGGGTGTCCATGCCTGCGCCGCCGTAATCTTCCGGCACTTCGATGCCCATGAAGCCCATTTCGCCCATTTTCTTGACGGTTTTGTGGGGAAACTCGCCGCTTTCATCGAACTCGGCAGCCACCGGCGCGATTTCATTTTTCGCAAAATCGCGCGCTGCGTCACGGAGCATTTTGTGCTCGTCGCTCAGGGGATAGATTGCCAGGTCGCTCATGCTTCCTCCTCCAGGAATTGAGAGATGTGAGTGTATTATACCGTTTGAGTCCTGATACAATCATTGTAACTCTGTCCACATCTTCACCTGTTCCAGGAGACCCTATGCCCCCCAACCCATTCCTTGGCAAACTTGGTTTTTCCGATACCGACCGGCTGGTCATCGTCCATACCGACGATATTGGCATGTGCCAGGCTTCCCTGACCGCTTTCGAACATCTCTGGGCGTTTGGCGCGATTTCATCCGGCGCGGTGATGGTTCCCTGTCCCTGGTTCCCGTCTGTGGCGAAACTGTGCCGTGAAAACCCGCAGGTGGATATGGGCGTCCACGCCACGCTCAATGCCGAATGGACGAGTTACCGCTGGGAGCCGGTTTCGACCCGTGACCCCGAATCGGGGCTGCTCGATGCGGAAGGTTACTTGCATCAATGGCATCCGGCGGTTTACGAAAACGCAAAACCGGAGGCAGTGGCAGCGGAGGTCAATGCCCAGGTCGAGCGCGCGTTGGCGGCGGGCATCGATGTCACGCATGTTGATTCGCACATGGGGACCATCATGCATCCCAAATTCATCCAGACCTATTTGCGGGCAGCGCTCTCGCGCAACCTGCCTCCGATGTTGCCGCGCGCGAAGGCCAAGGGTTTCGACGCCTTGGGCGTGAGCGATGAAGCGATGGCTGCCTATTCGCCCATCCTGAATCAGATGGAGGAGCAAGGCATTCCCATGCTCGACGGCCTATACGGAATGCCCTTGAGCGGCGATGGCGACCACCTCCAAATCGCCAAACAACTGCTCGGCGAGGCCCCGGTCGGGATTACGCACTTCATCCTGCACCCCTCGGTCGATACGCCCGAACTGCGCGCGATTGCGCCCGATTGGCAAGGCCGCGTGGCGAACTACAACGCTTTTATGAGTCAGGAACTCAAGGATTTCATCAAGGATTCCGGAATCCAGTTGATTGGCTATCGCGCCATCCGTGAGGCGATGCGCCTATGACGCAGTACTTTCTGGGTGTCGATGCAGGCGGCACGAAAACTCACGCCCTGGTGATCAACGAAAAGGGTGAAGCGGTCGGATTTGGGCGCGGCGGCCCCGGCAACTGGGAGAGTATTGGCCTGGACGGCCTGACTTGCGTTCTGAAAGAATCCGTCTATCACGCTTTGCAGGCGGCCGGAATTGGCCCAGGGCAGATTTCAGGCGCGGGGATGGGACTGGCCGGGTACGACTGGCCAAGTCAGCGCGGGATGATTCTGGGCGCGATTCAGCCCATCGGCCTGGGTTGCCCGCTCGAAATTGTGAACGACTCCACTCTCGGTATTTTCGCCGGGGCTTCTGCCGGCTGGGGCGTCTCGGTCGTCTCTGGCACGGGTTGTAACTGCCGGGGGCGCGGCAAGGACATGAAGTCGGAAGGTCGAATGGTTGGCGGCGGCAGCCACTGGTCAGGCGAATACGCGGGCGGCGGCGACCTGGTCGCTCGCGCCATGCAGGCTGTCACCTTCGAGTGGAATCAACGCGGCCCGGCCACGGCCCTCAGCCCGGCTTTCTTGAAACTCTCCGGCGCGCAGAGCCTCTTTGAACTGGTCGAGGGTGTGTATGTGGGTCGTTACGAATTCGACGCGCGCTACGTGTTCAAGGTCTTTGAAGTCGCAATGCAGGGCGACCCGCAAGCGCTGGCCGTTCTGCGCTGGGCCGGGCGCGAACTGGGCGAGATGGCCTGCGGCGTCATCCGCCAGTTGGGGCTGGAAAATGAACCGGTCGAGGTGGTTCTCATCGGCAGCCTGTATAACGGTCACCCGCTGATGACAGAATCCCTGAAGGAAACGGTGCGCGCTATCGCCCCGCTGGCGCAGTTCATCCGATTCGAACATCCCCCGGTGATTGGGGCGGCGCTTTTGGGGACCGAGCAAGTGCTAGGGGCCGAAGCCTATCGCCTGCGCGAGATGGTCGTTGCGACAACGCGAAAAATCATCGTCGAATAAACGACACCCACAACACCGCAACCAGCACCAGACCCGCCAGGCCGATTATTGCCAGCGGAAGGGCTGAGACGCGGTCGAAGTTTAAATCCAGTTAAAGTTGAGCGAACGGACTGACACACGAAAGGAGTCTTTTATGGCTAACAAAGAACAAGGTAACTACCTGCCCTCACCCTAACCCTCTCCCAAAGGGAGAGGGAATCGGACCTACGAAACGGATTTTCTTGCTGAAAGCGACAAAATCGTCCCTGTTTTCTCCCCTCTCCCACTGGGAGAGGGGCCGGGGGAAGCCCCGCGCAGCGGGGTGAGGGTGGGCAGGCAGTTACCAAGATTGACGTTTATCGCCCGCTGGTCGCAACCACCCGCAGTTCATTTGCGCCGGCAACGCTGACCCCGCTCAGGTTACAGCGCCAGTGATCGCTGCCGGTGTGAGCGCAGGAGAAGTACAAAGATTCGCTATCGCCAAGCCTGACCCTGACCTCCCCGGCGGGCGCATCCAGGTCGAACTCCACCGCGCTGATTTGGGATGGGTCTGCTCCCAGGGTGTAGTGAATGTTGCTGACCGCCCACCCGCTAATTTCCCCGCCTCCGTTGCCGCGCGGGCCGGTTTCCAGGTTCGAATAAGCCAGGGCAAACGAGGCCGACCCAGCCGCCAGACTGATGAGGAGTGCGATGTAGAATTTCAGGAGTTGGTTCATTGCGCTGCCTTTCGGAAAACAACAAGGCCTGGATTTCCAGGCCTTTGTGCGTGAATACGTTGGAACATATTCCTGGAATCCAGCCCTTAACGGGCTGAACCCCTTGCAGACTTTCGGCGGCCTGGCAGTCATTGGCGGATGGTTTCGCCTTTAGACCCATGACTTTGCGTCACTGCCTTTCGGCAGTTTTGCCTTTTCGGGTATTTTTCGTCGATGCGGTAAAGTTAAGTGGATGCACCGCGCTGGCGCAAGAATACTCCTGATTTGCCTGGCGGGAAATGCGCAAATACAGGTACCAAACCGCGTGCGCGATACGGATTTTTGGGCGCGGGAACTACGTACCTGGGTTTCCTGGGCGCAATTCGGGGTACAATCTTTTTATGGATGCCCATTCGATATTGATTGTCGATGATGACCCATTGGCGCGCGGCGCCATCGGCGCCCTGCTCGAAAAAGAGCATTTGCGCTTGCTTTTTGGCGAGAACGGACAGGAAGCCATCCGCCTGGCGGGAAAGCATCCGCCGGACTTAATTTTGCTGGATGTGGTCATGCCTGGGCTGGACGGCTTCGAGACTTGCCGCCGCCTGCGCGCCGACCCTGCCCTGGCCGAAATCCCGATTGTGATGATTACCTCACTCGATGACCGCGATTCCCGCCTGCGCGGGCTGGAAGCCGGGGTCGATGACTTCCTGACCAAGCCGGTCGACCAGTTGGAACTGCTGGCTCGCGTTCAATCGATTCTGCGCCTGAATCGCTACCGAAAACTGATGGAAGAGCGGGCGAACTTTACCCGGTTACTCGAAGCCAAGAATCGTCAATTGCGCGAACTGGCCCATCGCCTGGTGGAGCTGCAGGAAACCGAACGCCGGTTTATCGCCTCGGAATTGCATGACGATGTGGGGCAGTCGCTGACCGGGCTGAAACTTGCCCTGGAAATAGCCGAATCGCAAACCGGCCCGGAGCGACAGAAAACGCTCGAAAGCGCGCGAAACATGATTTCTGACCTGGCCGCCCGCATTCGCAATCTTTCGCTCGACCTGCGCCCCGCCATGCTCGATGATTTTGGCCTTTTCGCCGCCCTCGAATGGTTGTTCGAGCGTTATACCCGCCAGACTCATATCCGTATCGAACGTAACTTTAGTTTCATGGAAGAACGTCGTTTTCCCAAGGCCGTTGAGACGGCGGCTTTTCGCATCATCCAGGAATCTTTGACCAATGCGGCCCGCTACGCAGGCGTGGACGATATTGAGGTATCCATTCGCGCTGTCGATGGCCTGGAGGTGGAGATTCGGGACAATGGCCGGGGGTTCGATGCCGCCAGGGTCGAAACCACCGCCTACCAATCAGGGGGCGTTTCAGGGATGCGTGAGCGGGTGAACTGGCTGGGCGGGGATTTCGAGATTGCATCCAGTCCTGGCGCTGGCACCATGGTCAGGGCTGTTTTTCGCCTGGAGGGAGTTTCCTGATATGCAAAAAATGCGGATTGTGCTTGCCGACGACCACCAGATTGTGCGCCAGGGTATGCGCGCCTTACTCAGCGCGCAGCCGGATATCGAAGTGGTGGGCGAGGCATCCGACGGCCATGAATTGCTCGATGTGGTCTGGAAGTTGAAACCGCAGGTCGTCATCACCGATATTGCCATGCCCAACCTGAACGGCATCGAAGCCGCCCGCCAGATTCGGGCGCGCCAGCCCTCGGTGCAGGTCGTTGTTCTCTCGATGTATTCCAATTCGTCGTATGTGATTCGCGCTTTGCGCGGAGGCGCGCTTGGTTATCTCCTGAAGGACGATGATTTCACTGAGGTACTCCGGGCGATTCGCGCAGCCAGCATGGGCCGCCGTTATTTGAGTTCGCAAGTCTCCGAGCAGGTGTTGGACGCCCTGCTTGCGCACGAAGAAACCCGCCCGGAGCCTGAAGCAGTTCTCAGCGGGCGGGAGCGGGAAATCCTTCAACAAATTGCGGAGGGAAAGACCAGCCAGCAGATTGCCGATACGTTGGGCATCAGCATTCGGACGGTCGAAAAGCATCGCTCAAACTTCAGGGCAAAACTGGGGCTCACATCGCAAGCCGACCTGGTGCGGTTTGCCATCCAGCAGGGTATTGTCCCGCTGGATGAGTGAGGGGTTGGTTAGAAGCTCGGTGTTTTGGAACCCAGGGGGCCGCTGACGCTTTGGGCAATGTTGCGGAACGCTTCTTCCATGTCGAGAAAGGCATCTACAATATCCGGGTCGAAGTGTTTTCCGCGTTCGCTTTCGATAATTTCCACGGCTTTTTCGTGTGGATATGCTTCTTTGTAGACTCGCTGGCTGATGAGCGCGTCATAGACATCTGCCAGCGCCATCAGGCGGCCTGAAATGGGAATTTCATTCCCGGCCAGCCCTTGCGGATAGCCCGCTCCGTCCCAGTGTTCATGGTGGGTATAGGCGATTTCTTTGGCGATGCTCAAGAAGGAACTGCGCACATCTCCCAAGGCTTGTTCGGCGCGCGTCAGGGCATCGCGCCCATAGAGAGTGTGTTTTTTGATTTCCTCGAACTCTTCGGGGCTGAGTTTGCCCGGCTTGAGCAGGATACGGTCGGGGACGGCAATCTTGCCAATATCGTGCAGGGGCGCCGATTTTCTCAGCAGTTCGATGTTTTCGGGGGTAAGAAAGTGGGAAAATTTGGGGTGCGGCGCCAGGTAGCGCGCCAGGATTCCAACATATTGCTGGGTCGACAGGATGTGCCAGCCGGTTTCCTGGTTGCGATATTCGGCCAGAGTGGAGAATCCGACGATGGTCACATCCTGGGTGTGCATCAATTCGCGGGTACGTTCGTTTACCTTTTCTTCCAGATCCCGGTTTTGGTCGTAGAGCGCCAGGTGCGTTTTGACGCGGGCGCGGACAATCGGGGCGTTGACCGGTTTGGTGATGTAATCGACCCCGCCGACCTCGAAGCCCCTGCGTTCATTGGTCGATTCGCTCAGCGCTGAAATGAAGATAACCGGGATTTTGCGGGTCAGGTCGCTCACCTTCAACTGGCGGCAGACCGCGTATCCGTCCATGTCTGGCATCATGACATCCAGCAGGATTAAATCGGGCAGGGTCTCTGGGTTGCAGGCGATTTCGAGCGCTTTTTCTCCGCTGGCTGCCACTTTGACGGTGTAATCGCCCTTCAGGATGGCGCTTAACATCTCGATATTTTCGGGAGCGTCATCTACGACGAGAATCGTTTGTCGTTTCAAGATATTTTTCATGCTTGCCTCCATAAGTAAAACTTCAATGCGGATTTTCATCCACAGCCAAAGGAAGGTTCCATTTTTGGGCCAGCGCCCGTAACTGTTGCAGGGCGTTGGAGAAATCATAGCGGCGGATAAACTGCGCCAGGAACAGGAGTTCGTCCCGGCAGCCGCCCTCCTGCATCCCTGCCAGGATGGTTTCCATCTGGTCAACTGCTTCGGCGTCGTTTCCTTCCAGTAATTGGGCAAGTTGCTGCAATTGCGGCGCAGCCGAGGCGATGGGAGAGTCGCAGGGAGAACCTGGGACTGATTGTACCGCCTTATCCAGGCTGGCGGTTGCATCCAGCACGCGGGCGAGATGGCGTTCCATCAGTTCCAGGCTGTCACGAATAGCATCCTGCTGCTCGCCGAGAATGGCATTCTCCAGTTTCCTGGCCGCCTCCATCAGGGCGTTTGCGCCAATCGTTCCTCCCACGCCTTTAAGGGTATGCGCCAGCCGCCGCGCCAGGGAGAGGTCGTTGGATTGGATGGCGCGCCGGATGGCTTGCGCCTTTGCGGCGTTTTCTTCCCGGAACAGGATTAAGATTCGGCGGTAGAGCGCCAGGTTGTCTCCCAGGCGCGCCAGGGCAGGCCGGGTATCCAGGCATTCCAGGAGTTCGCCTGGCAGGCTTTCTGTTTCATCGTTCGCTGCCTGGCCGGCCCGCGATGCCTTCCTGTTTTTTTGGGGCGTCAGCCAGCGCAGCAGCGCGCCAGCAAGGCGGGTCACGTCCACGGGTTTGGAAACATAATCGTTGAGTCCGGCATCCAGGGCTTTTGCGCGGTCGCTGTCGAGCGCGTGGGCGGTCATGGCAATCACCGGAAGTTTGGCGAAGGTGAAGCGCGGGTCGCTGCGAATCTTGGCGGTTGCCTGGTAGCCATCCATGCCGGGCATCTGGATGTCCATTAGAACGGCGTCGAATTTGCCGTTGTTCAACATCCAGATACCTTCTTCGCCGCTGCCAGCGACTGTTACTTGCAGTCCCATGTTTTGCAGGATTTCCGCGGCAACGATTTGGTTGATTTCGTTATCTTCGACCAGCAGGATTTTTCTGCCGCGCAATTTCAGGAGTTCAGTGTCATTGACGGCTGCCTGGGCCGGGCTGGCTTCGCTCGCGGTTTCATAGCCAAACACTTGCATGACCATATCGAACAATTGCGAACGCGTCACCGGCTTGATAAGGTATCCATCCAGGATGGATGTTTCGACCTGGTGGAGCATCTCTTCGGCGCTGAGCAGCAGGAGAATGGGGGTACGTGCCAGGCTGGGAGATTGCCGGATGGCGCGGGCGGCTTGCAGGCTATCCATGCCGCCTGCTGTAGGCAGGTCGATGATGACCAGGCGATAGGATGTTTCGGCCGGTTGTTGCTCGAGCAGCGCCAGTCCATCTGCGGCAGAGTTGATTGTCGTGACGTTGAACGAGAAGGATTCCAGCGTGGATTTGAGAAAGTCCAGCGTGGCAGCATGGTCGTCTACGACCAACACCTTCAGCCCGCGCAGGGCCTCGGCAGTGACAGGCCTGGCAGGGGTGGAATGGGGTTGTTGCTTCAATTCCAGCGTGAACGTGAAGGTCGAACCTTTGCCCGGCTGGCTTCGGACGCTGATATTGCCTCCCATCATGTGGACCAACCGCTGGCTGATGGTCAGCCCCAGACCAGTGCCGCCATATTTGCGGCTGATGGAACTATCGGCCTGGTTGAATGGTTGGAAAAGTCCCGCCATCTGCGTTTCGGCCATGCCGATGCCGGTGTCTTGGACCGAAAATTCCAGCGCGGCATGCTCGGCTGTCAGTTTTTCCAGCGTGATTTTGACGACCACCTCGCCCGATTCGGTAAATTTAATCGCGTTCCCGGTCAGGTTGAGGAGCACCTGCCCCAGCCGCAGCGGGTCGCCAACCAGCAGGCGGGGGACATCTGGTAAGGTATTGAATACCAGTTCGATCCCCTTTTCTTGCGCCCGGTAGGCAACCAGGCTGGAGAGATTTCGCAGCACGTCATCCAGGTGGAAATCGACGCTCTCCAGTTGCATACTGTTCGACTCGATTTTCGAAAAGTCGAGGATGTCGTTGATGGTTGCCAGCAGGGTTTCCCCTGAAAACTGGAGGCGCGCCAGATAGCCTTTCTGTTTGTCATTCAACGGGGTCTGCTGCATCAATTGGGTCAGGCCCAGGACGCCGTTCAAGGGCGTGCGGATTTCATGGCTCATCACAGCCAGGAAGTCGCTCTTGGCGTGGCTGGCGGCTTCGGCTCGGTCGCGGGCGGTCACCAAATCTGCTGTGCGCTGCCGGATGACTTCTTCCAGGTGGCCCTGGTGTTCATGCAGTTCCCGCTCGGCCCGTTTGCGCTCTTCCAACTCCCGCTGGGCGGTTTCGTAAAGGCGTGAGTTTTCGATGGCGACTGACACCTGGTCGGCCAAAATCTCCAGCACCGCGACATCCGCCTCGCTGAAGGCATTGCTCTCCGGGCTTTGTATATCCATCACGCCCAACATCTGCTCCCCGATGCGCAGCGGCAGGCTGATTTCAGAAGCCGTTGGCAGCCGGTCAGGGTAGAAATTGGCGTAATGCGGTTCGTTTTGAACATCGTTGGCAAGCAATTTTTTGCCGGTTTGGGCCACATAGCCAACCATGCCGCTGCCCAGCCTGATGCGATGATTGGGCGGGAACAACTCGGAGAACTGGCCGGCCCTGGCGCGCATGACCAGTTCGCTGGTTGTTTCGTCGAGGGTGAATAGGGCAACATGGTAAAACCCGAAGGTATCATGCACCAGGCGGGCGGTCAGTTCCAGGACGCCTTGAAGTTCCAGCACGCCCGAAATTTTCTGGCCTACGTCATTGATAAGCGCCAGGCGGGCGGCGTGTTTGCGCAACTCGGATTCTGCCTGTTTGCGGTCGGTGATGTCGTTCGCCAGCACCAGCCGGGCCGGTTTGCCGGCGTATTCGATGCCGTGCGAGAATATCTCGACGGTGATTGTTTGCCCGTTTTTTTTACGATGCGTCCAGTAACCTGAGGCCTGGTAAGGCTCTTGGGCATCCCTGACGTTTTGTAACAGGCGCGACTGTTCCTCTTCCGGGCGAATATCCAGGATGGTCATGCTGAGAAATTCATCCCTGGAATAACCGTAGCGCGCAATCGCGGTGTTATTTACACCGAGGAAGCGCAGCGTTTCGGGGTCATAAACCCACATGGAAAGGGGATTGTTTTCGAACAGCAGGCGATAGCGTTCTTCCGAGTCGCGCAGCGCCTTTTCGG
>DAOUAZ010000129.1:0-7475 GCA_034432975.1 Anaerolineales bacterium
CCGCAATGGTTGCGGTGGAAACAGCGCTGTCATTGTTCAGCATGACCGCCAGGTACCAGCCCAGCAAGACCATCCAGGGCAGTTCGGGCAGTTGTCCGGCGGCGGGCAAGATTTCGACTTCGGCAGATTGTTGCATCAGCCCCCAATCCGTTTTGAAACGCACCAACGGCTGTTCGGCAGAGTCCCTGAATTCATAGGCGCTTTGCCAGAAATTGGTATTGACCAGGAATGTCCTCCCATCGGCCAATTCCAACGTGCCGCCGCCCTTCCAGGTATTGTTTTTGAAGACCGCCAGGTCGCGTTCGCTGCCGCAAGCGCGCACCGTCACGCGGCTCTGGAAAAAACCCATCCGCTTGAATGTCCAGCAGCCATCCGCGCTTTCGGCGGCCGCCAGCGTGCCAAAAGCGCTGCGAAAACGGAGGCTGGCAACCAGGTCTTTTCCCGCGCGCAGTTCATACTCCATTTTGAGAATATTGGGCTGGAGCCATTTGAGGGACTTATTGGATTGCGCACTGATTTTTTGCATACGACTCTCCTCTACATTCTTGCACTGAACAGGTCATTTACGCCCAAACCAGCGGTTGACTGAGGCGGCATACATCTCGTATTCGCTGCCGAATTTCCCGGCCAGGTAATGCTCCTCAGGCAGGATAAGGATGTAATGACAAAGCGCCATCGAGAGGATGAGCATGACGACCGACCAGGGCAGGTTGAAGGTGAGCGCAATTCCCAACAAGAACAGGCCCGCCCCAAGATAGAGTGGATTTCTCGAAATTGCAAACACGCCCGTCCTGATGACCCGGCTGGTTGGCTGGCCGGGATTGGTCGGTTGACCGTAGCGGGAAAATTCCCGGCGAGCCAGGACAAGGAAAGCCACCCCAACCAACCCCAGAAGGAGTCCTGCCGGGATAAGGGCCTGTCCCAAGATTCCCGGCGGGAATGAAAACGGCCAGATAAAATGCAGGGCAAGGCTGGCAAGGAAAGGGAGTCCAAAGACGACTTCGCCAACCCTCCAGCCGCTTGTGTGGGCAGAGTCAGGATGTTTCATAAGGATTCCTGATTCTGCGAGTCTGCTTCACGACCCTGAACACCGGGATTTTGGGCGCGATTTGCTCGAAAGCCCCCAGCGGCGCGTCTTTTTCAACCGGGATGTGCGGCCTGGCGCCGGGCGCAATGTACAGGTAGGCCTTGATGATGGCGGCGCGCTGCGCAACGTCGATTTCTTCCAGCAGCACATCTTCGCGCCGGCCATGCACCAACCCGGCCCTGCCACCCGCCGCCTGGAGGTTGCGCACCCAGTTGGCTTGTTCGCCTAACATCGAGACGAGGTAGCGTTCCCCGCCTTGAACAAGCATTGTCAGCGGAAACCGAATGGGTTTACCAGACTGCCTGCCCACCACTTCAAGCGTGACCAGGTAATTGGGAAAAATTCCCAGGGCGTGGATGAATGCCCAGCCCGCGTTCAAGATTTTGGCTATCCTATTGGGGCGGCCCCCCTTGTAAAGCCAGCGTTTATCAGCCATCCTAGGCTTCCATCAATCTTTTCATCGGCTGGAATTTGCCATACGTCAGCGAGCGCCACAGCCATTCAGCCGGGCCGTAGTAGAAACGTTTCATCCACCAATGGCTGATGGGGATTTGAAGGAGGTAGATGACGATGGTCAATCCAATCCCGGCGGCGTGACCGACCTGTCCAAACAGTCCCAGCCCATAGCCGTAGAAAATCAGCGTGCAGACCAGGGACTGGGTCAGGTAATTGGTCAGCGCCATCTGCCCGACCGGGGCGAGGACGCTGATTCGTTTTCCCCAAACCGGATGCAGCGCCAGCAGGCACAAGGCCGAGACGTAGCCCAGCATGAGCAGCGGCGCGCCGACCGCCTGGGCGGTCGTTGCCAGCAAGAGCGTCCCGCTTTGATAGACGCGCGAAATGGGCATGACCAGCGTGGCATACAGGAGGTTCCCGCCCAGGCCGACGACCAGTCCCCAGGCCAGCAGGCTGCGGAACAGGCCGCGATTGGCTTCCAGGTTTTTGAAAATCTCACGCTTACCGAAGTACACCCCCAGCAGGAACATCGCCATCACGTTGAAGCCCATCACGGCAAAACCCGCCAACCCCATGATGAAGTAATCGCTTGCCCGCTGGGCGGTGATTTCCGCGAAATTCCCGTTGGCATACACCTGGTACGCACGCTGCAGGTCAGTCACGAAACTCGCTTCCGCCTCGGCAAAGGACTGCTCGATTTGCAGCGCGGCTTCGGGGATGGAGTTCGCCAGGGAAACCAACCCCGTGATGGCGGCGTTGAATACAATCGGAATGGCAATCAGGATAACCGACCAAATGAGCAGGGTGCGCGGTTTGGCCTTGCGGAAGAGAACCAGCAGCAAGCCGAGCAGGGCATATAAGATGAGGATGTCACCCATCCAGACCAGGAAGGCATGGACAAGGCCAAAGCCAAGCAGAACCAACAGGCGGCGCAGGTAGAGCGGCACGAACTTGCCGCCGCGCCCTTCCACGCGCCCCATCAGCAGGGTCAGCCCCAACCCAAAGAGCATGGAAAACAGGGCGTAGAACTTGCCCTCGCCCAGGGCGTGAATCAGCCAGAGCGCGGCGCGGTCCACCCAGGGCAGGGATGGGTCGGCGGGCAAGACAATCGCCTGGATGGGGTGACTGAAAATTATCATATTGACGAATAAGATACCGAACAGCGCAAACCCGCGCAGGATATCCACGATTTGGACGCGCTCGGTCTGCTGGACAGGGGCCACAACGGGCCGGGAAGATGCGATGGAATCACTCATGCGGAACCTTCTTGTTTGGAAATGTAGTTTATTTGGGAGCCTTTCCCATCACTTTCCACAACCAGCGATGGAATTTATGGAAGCCAGCCTGGCCGGCATACATCATGATGCACTCCCCATGAATAGCAGTGATGCCATTCTCTTCACAAAACTGGATGGCGGCCTCGGACTCGGCGCCCTGCTGCATCCAGACGCGGGGAATCCCTGCCAGGGCAGCATCCCGCACCACCTTTTCGGTCTGCGCAGGCGGGACGATGATAACTACGCCGCCGACCGGCTCGGGCAGGGAGGCAAAGTCCTTGTAAGCGCGGTCGCCTTCGATGGTTTCCGCTTCGGGGTGGATGGGGAAGATTTGGTAGCCTTTGGCTTTCATCTCCCCATAGGCGTGATTGCCAAACTTTTGCCCGCCGCGCGAGACGCCAACGATGGCGAGCTTCTTTTGGCTGACAAATTCGTCAAGCATGGCTTTGGATGTCATAGAAATTCCTTTCTGTTTTTTCCGTCCCGAAGACTGTCGTTAAGATTCCCCTTTTCAACACCAACCTTCGGGAAGGTTGCCTGGTTGATATACCTGTTGGATTTACGCAAGATGCGTCCTCAAGTTGTGAGCAATGGCAAACCTCCTTCCGAGAGTCAACCCGCCGCGCCAGGCGGCAGATTCAGGAGGCCTTTGGGGTGAAGCATGGCATCGGCCCAGGTTTTTTTAGTATGGGAAGATTGCCTTCGACTGGCAATCGCCTTGGGACGCAGGCGGCGGGATGTGGTGAAGAAAAGCAGAGAAAAAGGCGCGCGCCAGGGATGACCTGTCCCCCAACCCAGGGCTTTGAATATTTCTTCGAGCAATTTCCGGCTCAGGTCGCGCTCGTCCACATGATTTGCCTCCGACAAAGTATACACCCCTATCGAACTGATTGTGAACATTTTCGCAAACTGGCGCGGGTTAATGTTGGGTAAAAGATAACGTCGGTTCTTCAGGCACTCTCGATAATCTTCCAGCCATGCTCGCTGGCATAGGCCCGCAAGATGGGGTCGGGCAAAACGGCCACCGGATGTTCCACGCGGGTCAGCAGCGGCAGGTCGTTGTGCGAATCGCCGTAGCCCCAACTGCCTTCCAGCGTCATAGCGTGTTCGGCCAGCCATTGCTCCAGCCGCTGCACCTTCCCCTCGCGAAAAGCAGGCGTGCCTTCGATTTCGGTCGTATATTGGTTGGCCTTCTGCCTGATTTGGGTGCAAATCAGATGCGGGAAGCGCAGGAGTTTGGCAATTGGCTCGGCAATGAAACTGTTGGAAGCGGTGACAAGCATCAATGTAAAACCCAGCGCGCGAAACCGCTTAACCCTGCGCATGATGGCGGGACGCACTGCCTGCCGCACCTGCCGCAGGTATTCGGCGCGCCATTCATGCAGTTTCGATTGGGGATGAACGGTCAGGGGAAACAAGAGAAACGCCTCGTACTCGTGAATATCCAGCCGCCCAACCTCGTAGGCATGATAATAATCCGTAATGCGCATCAGGAAGCCTTTATCGACCACGCCTTTCTCGAACAGGAAGCGGCTCCATAAGGCTTCGCTATCCCCGCCCAGGATGGTGTAATCCAGGTCGAACAGGGCGAGCGGCGCGCCAGGATTTCGTTCAGGATTTTTCCGAGGTAGTTTTGCCATGATTGAAACAGCCGTGAAGTTTGCCTGACGAACCGGGAAATCCCGGAGGCCATCTTAATTTAACGTCAGTTCGGGATAAGAATCCCAGGCTAAATTTTGTGCTTTTTCTCGCGCAAAGCCGCAAAGACCGCCAAGTTTTTTATTTTTCTTTGCGCACTTTGCGCCTTTGCGTGAGAGTTTTTGATTAAAATCAGAATCAAGAGCCTTATCCCCGAATTCATGTTAATTTACAACAACCAGCAGGCTTCGACCGGGAAATGCACGGGGAGCGAATCGCCCGCCGCCGGGATTTTGAGCCGCCGTTCATTGAACATATCCAACGCGAGCAGGTGGCCTTCCACTTCGACGCGGATGCGAACAATCGAACCGAGATACGTGACCGATTCCACGCGCCCACGCAAGTTGTTGACTCCCTCCACGAAACCGGGATTCAACTCCTCGGGGCGCACCGCCAATCGCACCGCTTTGCCGTTCAAACGACCGAACCGACCCGCGCGGATGACCTGGCCGCCGAGCCGCACCACGCCCTCGGCAGGAGCGACCACTTCCACCGGAAGCAGGTTGATGTGTCCGACAAATTGCGCCACGAATTCGGTGGCCGGTTCGTTGTAGATTTCGGTCGGCGCGCCAATCTGCTCGACTTTTCCCTGACTCATGACCACAATCCGGTCGGAGAGCGAGAGGGCCTCCTCCTGGTCGTGGGTCACATAAATCGTGGTGATACCCAACTGCTGCTGGATGCGGCGAATCTCCTGGCGCAGTTCCAGGCGGATTTTGGCATCCAGCGCGGAGAGCGGCTCATCGAGCAACAACACCTGCGGGCGGATGGCGAGGGCGCGCGCCAGGGCCACCCGCTGCTGCTGCCCGCCGGAGAGTTGGTAGGGGTAGCGGGCGGCGAATTTTTCCATCTGAATCAGGGCCAGCATTTCAGCCACGCGCGCTTCGATTTCGGTTTTGGGCTTGCCCGCGATTTTCAGCCCGTAGCCCACGTTCTGGGCGACGGTCATGTTGGGGAACAGGGCGTAAGATTGGAAGACCATGCCAACGTAGCGTTTGTTGGGCGGGGTGTAGGTCAGGTCGGCCCCGTCGATGGCGATTTTGCCAGAGGTGGGCAGTTCGAACCCGGCTATCATGCGCAGGGTGGTGGTTTTTCCGCACCCGCTGGGGCCGAGGAAGGAGACAAACTCGCCCTGCGCGACAGACAGGTTGAAATCCGCGACAGCCACCGCATTGCCAAAGGATTTGTGGATGTGGGTCAGTTCGAGATGAGTCATGGGTATCTACCGTCCGGTCAACTGCTGGGCTGTGCCGCCGCGGCTGACGAGTTGAATCAGGCCCAGGCTGAACCAGGTCAGGGCGTAACTGATGATTGCCAGGGCGGCGGGTTCGTAGGCTTTGGTCAGGCCCAATAATTGCATATATGGCCCCAGCGCGGGGCGCACCAGGAAACTCGCCAGGACGAGTTCGCCCATCACGGTGGCGAAGCAAATCAGCGCGCCGCTCAAAATCGCAATCCGCAGGTTGGGGACGATGACATGCGCCAGCACCTGGAACCAGTTCGAGCCGAGGCTCTGGGCCGCTTCGGTCAGGGAGCGCACGTCGATGGCGCGCATGCCCACATCCACCGCGCGGAACATGTAGGGCATCGAGATGACGACATAGCCAGTCACTATCAGCATATCGGTGGTGATGGGGCTGAGGGTCAGTTGCAGGGGCGGGCGCGAGAAGGTACGAATTAGCCCAAAAACGTACACAATTGCCGGGATGATGAAGGGCAGGATGGTGATAATCTCCACCACCGGGCGGGCCTGCGGCACTTTGAGATACATCCAATAGACCGTCGGCACGAAAACCAGGATACTGATGACGATGGTTATCAGCGCCATGACGGTCGAGTAGCGGAAGCCCTCCCAGAAGCGCGGGTCAGCAAAGACGATTTGGTATGCTTGCAAGCTCAACTCGCCGCGCTTCATGCGCAGGGAAAAATCGAACGTGCCGTACATGGGCAGGAAAAAGTAGAGAATGGCAAGCGCGCCCCAGAAAATGGCCCACCAATTGATGCGTTTCGCATTCATGATTTCATCCACCGGGAGGCCTGGCGCTGTAAGGCGCTGTAGGCCGCAATGGTTACGGCCATAATGACGACCATTCCGAGCGACAGGGCATAGCCCTCGTTGGGGTTGCCCAGCACATCGCCGCGAATTTGCTGGCCGATAAAAATTGTTACCAACGGGATGCTGCCGCCGGTGAGCGCCTGGGCCGTGGCATAGGCCCCGAACGAGTTGCCGAACAGGAGCAGGGTCGCGCCCAGAATAGAGGGGGTCAGCACAGGCAGGGCCACATCGCGCCAATACTGCCAGGGGGAGGCGCCCAGGTTGGCCGAGGCTTCGCGCCACTCCCTTTTCAGTCCCTCCAACGCCGGGGTAATGGTCAGTACCATCAGCGGGAACTGGAAATAGGTGTAGGCCAGCACCAGGCCGTTCAGGCTGTACAGGCTGAATCCGTTATCATAGGGGTTGAACGGGCAGACTTCCACACCCTCCACGCCGGGGAAGCAGATACCTTTGAGCAGGGCGGTGATAAAGCCGGTGCGCCCCAGGGTGGCGATGAAGGCAAAAGCCAGCGGCACGCCGCCAAAATTCGCCGCCAGCCCCGAAAAGGTCATGATGACGCCGCGCATCCAGCGCGGGCCGTTGCCAATCGTCACAGCGTAAGCCACGAAAAAGCCAAACAGGCCGCCAATCGCGGCGGTCAGGAAACTGACTTGCAGGCTGGTGAGATAGGCCTTGATGACGTTGGGATTACGGAAAACGGCCATGTTCTCCATGGTAAACGCGCCGCTGCGATTAAGGAACGCGCCGCTGAACAGGTTGAGCGAGGGAATGATAAAGAAAAACAGGATGAATGCAAAGAACGGCAGCAGGCCAAGCCAGTTCCAGAGCGGATGCTCGCGCCAGGCACGGGGCGGGGAGGTTTGTGGAAGGATGGACACTGGAGAAAAAAGGCGAAACGTCC
>DAOUAZ010000130.1:0-12004 GCA_034432975.1 Anaerolineales bacterium
GTACCCCCATTGAGGGGGCGGTCCTTTGCCCCCAGCCTGGAAAACCTTCCCTACCCTGGGAAGGTTTTGTTTTTGGCGCGGTTCGTACCCCCATTGAGGGGTGTGGGTTATTTATTGACCGCCGCAATCAAGAGTCCCAGGCCGCCGATGAGCAGGTCGCGGGCCCGCATCAGCAGGCTCAGGCTGATTCCGAGCGAGGCCGGCAGGCCAAAGGCGCTGACCGCCAACACCTGGCTGGCTTCGAGCGCTCCCAGCCCGGCAGGGAGCGGCATGAGGAAGGACAGGCGCACGACGGTCAGCGAGGCCAGGGCCTGGCGCGCATCCAGGTCGACGCGCAGGCAGGTGAGCATATAGACGTATTCATAAATCATCCCGACCCAAACCAGCAGCGAGGCGGCCAGCGCCACGAGCAGGTATCCCAGGTGGCGGCGGCAGAACAGCCCGGCCAGGTGCTCGCTGAGGGATACCAGCCGCAGGAAGTTCAGGAAATTCATCCACAGGGTGCGCGGATTTTGGGAAACTTTCTCCTCCAACCGTTTCGAGGCGGGATGACGCAGGCGCAGGAAAGGTGAAAGCAGCGCGCTCAACGGGTGTTTCCCAAAATACATCAGCAGGATATGCGCCAGGGGCCAGAGCAGCAGCAGGACGAGCGGCAGCGCCAGCCAGGCCGGGGGCGCGTATTGGGCCAGCATCCCTGAACGAACGACGGCAAAAAACCCCACTGCCAGGAACAGGAAATTTGCCAGGAATTCGAGCAGTTTGTCCATGATAACGGCGGAGGTGGCGCGGGCAAAGGTCAGGCCGTAGTTCCGCTGCAGGGAGAGGATTTGAAGGGGTTCGCCGCCGACCTGCGGGCCGGGAGTAAAGTAACTCAACCCAAAGGCGGCCAGGCGGTAGCCGACCAGCCGCGGGAAAGGCACGCGCGAACTTTCGGCGCGCAAGATGAGCCACCAGCGGGCGGTAATGAGCGCAAAAATACCGCTGTTGAGCGCGAGCAGCCAGGCCAGTTGGAAAGCAGTCAACTGCCGCAGAAGGGAAAGGATGTCGCCCAGCGGGGCGTTGCGCAGGGCCCAATAGAGCAATCCGCCCAGGAGGGTGACGATGAGCAGGCGGGCCAGCCAGCGCTTCATACCGGGATCCCGACCAATTCCCGCATCCGCTCCAGCACCAGGGCATGGACGGCTGCCGGGGCGTGGGAGCCGGTATCCTCCAGGCCGAGGGGTGGGCCGAATTGAACGCTGACTCGCAGGGGCCGCTTCTCGAAAACGACATGCGCCAGCAGTTGCAAGGCTGCTCCCAGCCGCTCCCGTTCGTCCCTCGTTTTTTTGACGCGCGTCAGCGGATGTTTGACGGCCCGCTCCCACAAAACGCCGCGCGCAAAGGTCGGGACGATTTTGGCCTGCGGCGCGAATCGCAGGAAAACGCCCGCCGATTCGCTCCAGCCCTGCAAGGCTTCGAGCGCGCCGGGATAGACAGCCGCATCCGGCTCGATTTTCCCGGCGGGGAAGGTCAGGGCTGCGCCGCCCGCCTTCAGGTGCGCGGCGGCCTGCCGCACCGCCGCCATGCGGCGGGCCGGGTCGTCGCTGATGAAAATCAATTGCTGGCTGGTATTTACCAGGGACTGGAGAAAGGGCCGCTCGACGGCAATGATTTTCAGGTCGGGGCGGGCAATGGCAATGAACAGGGCCAGGGTATCGACCATGCCGGGGTGGTTGGAGAGGAACAGGGCCGGCCCCTCGCCGGGGACGTTCTCCGCGCCCTGCACGCTGAGCGCTTGGGCGTACCGGTGGAACAAATCCTGCGCGGCGGCGGATAACCCGCGCGCGGCCACCTCCGCATCGAAACGGAGCATCTGCCGGGCAAACTTGCCTGCCGGGGCATGAAAGACCGCCCGTAGCGCGGAAGCAAGCATCGGCGCGTCCTGCCAGCCAAAGGAAGCCACCAGGTCGTCGAGGTTGATTCTGGTCAGTGAAGAAACCGCATCGTTCATCACCTGGAATTATATAGTATTCCCTCGCAACCTGTTTACTGCTGCAACCATTCTGCCCGAAGGCGGGTTTCTCAAATATAATTCACCAACCTGCGCGCCGCCCGCTCTCGAAAAGGATGCCCACATGTACCACCGCCAACGCTGGACCCTCGACAAAATTCGCCAACGCCTCGCGCTGATTGCCCCGCTCGTCTACATCAAAACCGCCCCGCTGCCAGGGTTCCGCTATAAGGAACTGGATGGCCCGCTCGCGCCGCCGCCAGTCGCCCCGGATGTGGATGATTCCAACTGGACAGAAATCAACGCCACAGACTATTGGGGCTCCTGGATGCAGGATTTTGTCCTGCGGACAACCTTCACCGTCCCTGCTGATTGGGATAAATCCGCGCCGATTGCACTTTACCTGCCGCTCGGCGATGCGGGGGATTTTTCGCACCCCGAAGCATTGGCTTACATCGACGGAATCCCCTACGCAGCCTGTGACCGCCACCACCAGGAAATCTTGCTTCGCCCCGAGTGGGCGGATGCCAAACCCCACAGCCTGGCCCTGCACGGCTGGACCGGCCTGGGCGGCGCGGCCAGCGGCGATTTTTTCACCAAACTTTACCTGCGTCCGTGCCGGGTCGTCCAAATTCACCCGCCGACGCGCGGCTTCATTGCGCTGGCGCGCATGGCCCGCGAAACTGCCGAGAACCTGGATGACAATCATCCCGCCCGGCATGGCATTCTCAACGCGCTGAACGAGGCCTTTAATATCCTGGAAACCCGCGACCCATTGGGAGAAGCCTTCTATGCCAGCGTCGAACCGGCCCTGGCCGCGTTGAAGAAAGGCCTGGACAAAGCAGGCGCGCCGCTCGATGTGACTATCCACGCCACGGGACATGCCCACATCGACGTGGCCTGGCTGTGGACGCTCGGCCAGACCCGCCGCAAGTCTGAGCGCACCTTTTACAACGTCCTGCGCTATATGGAACAGTTCCCCGGCTGCCACTTCAGCCAGAGCCAGCCGCAACTGTATGAGTTCATCCGCCAGGAACGCCCCGAACTGTTCGAAGCCATTCGCCAGAAAGTGGCTGAAGGGCGCTGGGAACCGATGGGCGGGATGTGGGTGGAGGCCGATTGCAATCTCTCCGGCGCAGAATCGCTCGTCCGACAGTTCCTGCTGGGGCGGGGATTTTTCCGCGAACAGTTCGGCAGGGAAGCCGAAACGCCCGTCTTGTGGCTGCCGGATGTCTTTGGCTATGCCTGGGCCTTGCCGCAACTCATCAAGCAGGCCGGGCTGGACTATTTCATGACCATCAAAATCGGCTGGAGCCAGTACAACCGCCTGCCCTACGACACCTTCCTGTGGCAGGGGCTGGACGGCACGCAAATCCTGACCCATTTCAGCACGGTCAAGGAGTTCGGCAGTCCCTATGCCAGCACCTACAACTCGATGGCGAATGCCAAAGAGAGCCTGGGCGCGTGGGGTAACTTCCAGCAGAAGGAACTGCACCGTGACCTGTTAATGGCCTACGGTTTCGGCGACGGCGGCGGCGGCCCCACCCGCGAAATGCTCGAAAATCTCGAAGTGATGGGGGACCTGCCCGGCCTGCCGCAGGCGCGGCATTCCAGCGTGAAAAACTTTTTCGAGAGTCTTGCCCCGCTCCTCCACGACCGCAAACTACCCGTCTGGAACGGGGAGCTGTACCTGGAATATCATCGCGGCACATACACCACCCAGGCCCGCAACAAACGCGCCAACCGCAAAGCGGAGTTTGCCCTGCACGATGCCGAATTCCTGGCCTGTTGGGCGTCCCTGCTCGACCCGGCCTATGCCTACCCCGCCGAAACCTTCCGCCGCGCCTGGCAATTGGTTTGCCTGAACCAGTTCCACGACATCATCCCCGGTTCGAGCATTGGCCCGGTGTACGAGGAATCGCTCCGGCAATATGCGGAAGTCATGCAGACGAGCCAGGATGCGCGCAATTCGGCCCTGGCCTGCATTGCCGCGCGAACCGGCGGCGACTGGCTGTTGGCCAACCCGACTTCGTTCGCCCGCTCCGAGCCGGTCTTCCTGCCAGGGACGTTCGATTCTGGCTTCGAGCGGGGCGGCCAACCGTTGACTGTACAACCTGTAGAAGGCGGTGTGCTTATCAGCCCCGGCAGCCTGCCGCCCTACAGCGTGACGCCGATCGAACGGTCGAGCATCCTGCCTGCGCCGCGTTCCCCCAAAGTGGATGAACTCTGTCTCGAAAATGAGTTCCTGCGGGTGGAATTTTCTGCCCAGGGCGACCTCACCCGCATCTTCGACAAAGCCTCCAACCGCGAAGTCCTCGCCAGCGGAGGGGTGGGCAATCAGTTCCAGGCTTTCGAGGACCGCCCCAAGGATTTCGACGCCTGGGACATCGACATCTACTACGATGATAAAACCTGGCTGGCTGAACCGGCTTCGTCGGTCAACCTGGTCGAATTTGGCCCGCTGCGCTGGACGGTGGAAGTGAAGCGCAGCATCCTGAACAGCGAGATACTCCAGCGCATCTCCCTGCGTCACAATTCGCCGCGCCTCGATTTCGAGACCACTGTCCATTGGAATGAGCGCCACACCATGCTCAAAGCGGCCTTCCCGGTCGATGTTCTTTCGCCGGTGGCAACTTATGAAATCCAGTGGGGCAATGTGCAGCGTCCCACGCACAAAAATACCAGTTGGGATTGGGCGCGCTTCGAGACCTGCGCCCACAAGTGGGTCGATTTATCCGAAGGCGGCTATGGCGTCAGCCTGCTCAACGACTGCAAATACGGGCATGACATTCACGACAACGTCATCCGGCTGACCCTGCTGCGTTCCCCCACCTCGCCCGACCCGATGGCGGATTTTGGGGAGCATCACTTCGTGTACAGCCTGCTGCCACACTCGGGTTCATGGCAAGAAAATACGCAACGGGAAGCGTATGCGTTGAATGACCCGATTATCAGTTATCAGTCATCAGTAGTCAGTAACCAATTATCAGCGGCGGGCAAGAACCGGGTCACTGATAACGTTTCACTGCTCGCTGTTTCAGCCGCCAATGTGGTCATCGAAACGGTCAAACTGGCCGAGGATGGGGATGGAATCATCGTCCGCTTGTACGAGAGTCATCGTAACCGGGGGCCGGTTGCAGTCCGGTTCGCATCCGCTGTGGAAAGCGCCTGGGAGACGAACCTGCTCGAGGAGAACCAGGCGGCCCTTCGCGTGGAAAATGATTCGATTTTCCTGAACCTGAAACCTTATCAGATTGTGACAATGCGGGTACGGCTTGCGAGGTGAACATGTTTACATCGGAAGGAGAATTCCTGAGTTTCCTCGACCAAAACGGTTTTCGCTATGAACGTATCGAACACCCGGCAGTTTTTACCTGCGCCGAGGCCGATTTGCACCGCCCCAAGACGCCCGCCGTTGCCACCAAAAACCTGTTCCTGTGCGATAAAAAGGCGCGGCAATTTTTCCTGGTCGTCACCGCCTGTGAAAAAACCGTCGATTTGACGCACCTGGCCGGACAGTTGGGCGTGCCGCACCTGCGCTTTGGCTCGGAAGGGAATTTGTACCAGCTGTTGGGCGTGACGCGCGGCGCGGTAACGATGATGGCCCTGGCAAACGATGCCGGGCATCGGGTCGCATTGTGGATGGATGCCGAAATCTGGCCGGGGGAACATTTCCTGAGCCACCCGCTGGTCAATACGGCGACGCTGGTGCTGGCAAAAGAGGAGTTGCTGCGCTTTTTTGCGCTGACGGGTCATGAAGCGCATTTGTTTCACTGACATGAAATGAGGAAGCAGCCCTTGAGAAATCATTCCGAAATTTTTGACGCATTTTTGGCCGTTTTGGGGCATAGTGCCGGGACAATTTCAAATACATTGAAAATTGCAGGCGGAAAATTTGCACGGTTGACCTTACAGAAAATTAAGGTAAAATTGGTTCTGTTATCAGTAATGTAAGGTCAGGGGGAACTTGTATCAACATTTTGTTCCCTGCAAACTAAATCTTAATAAGGGCTGGTTATGTTATTTTTGTTTTGTCAAAAAAGCAGGATGCGTATTCGCGTAGTTTCTGCTTTTAATTTTTTTGATTCACCCAGTGCAATAAGACTTTGAACAATGGGCAGGCATTTGCTTGCTCGTCACGTCACCTTGAAGGGGAGGAAAAGATGAATGTAAAACGCCTTTTTTATTCCACGTTCACTCGCCTGGCGGCAGCCATGCTGATTGTGGCTGTGCTGCTGGCGGCCATGCCGGTAATGCCAGCATACGCGGCAGATACGGGGTTTCAATCGCCTACGGGCTGCGCTTCTGGCAGTTGGGGAAACCCAACCAACGCAACCGCTTCGGATAATGCGTATGCCACATCGAATGGCAACAATCAGGCTCTGGTCTGCTCGTTCAACCTGCCTGCCCTGCCCGCCGGGAGCGTGATTACGGGCATCGAGGTCCGCATCGAAGGCTATGCTACCGGAACACGCGAAGCAGATGTAGACCTGTCATGGAATGGCGGCACAACCTACACGGGCGGCGACCCAACGACAACGTTTACCAATACAGAAACCACGTTCATTTTAGGCGGCGTCAATAATACCTGGGGAAGGGCCTGGGCTGTGGGGGACTTCACCGCAGCCAATTTCCGAGTTCGATTGACCTCCGACAATGGCTCCAATACGATTTTCCTGGACCATGTTCAGGTTCGGGTGACTTACTTCGCGCCGCTCATCATCACCGCCAGTGCCGGAACAGGAGGAAGCATTACCCCATCGGGCGCGGTCTCTGTAACGTATGGCGCAAACCAGGCTTTTACCATGACGCCTGCTGCTGGATACATCGTTCAGGATGTGCTGGTGAACGGCGCAACGCAAGGACGGTTGAACGCCTATCAATTCAACAATGTAACGGCCAATCACACCATTGCCGTTAGTTTCGACAGTGGCTGGTATCAGCCCAGCGCAAACCAAAATGGTGGCGGCCCGGCAGCCTGGACTAACCCCGCCGATGCCTATACATCGAACAATGTGAGCGCAGTCGCAAACTCACAAAATGATGTCGTTCAATATTACAACTTCAACATCCCGGCCATTCCACCTGGGGCAACCATCAACGGCATCGAAGTCGCCATCGAGGGGGCAAGCGCAGGAACGAGGCAACTCGTTGCCACGCTTTCATGGGATAATGGCGTCACTTACACAACCACGACCCAAACGACCAATTTTGTCAACGCAGGCCTGGAAGCCACCCTGGTTTTGGGCGGCCCTGCGAATACCTGGGGACGAACCTGGGCTGTCTCTAACTTTACCAATGCCAATTTCCGGGTCAGGCTCGCGGCCAACAACGGGACAGGCGACATCAGCGTAGACCTGGTACAGGTCAAAATCTATTACACGGCCATCAGCCCAACCACCCTGACGGTAAACCCTGTCACTGCCATCTACGGCGATACTGCCAATCTCACGGCCACCCTGACTTCGGGCGCCTCGCCGGTCAGCGGGCAGACCGTCACATTCATCGTCAATGGCACCCCGGCTGGCGCGGCTGTCACCAATGCCAGCGGCTTGGCGACCATTGCGAATTACAACCTGGCTGGTATCAACGCGGGGACCTATCCCATCGGCGTCCAGGCCTCGTTTGCCGGAAATGCTTCTTACCTGGCCAGCAGCGGTTCGGCCGCGCTGACGATTAACCAGCGCCCGGCTTCGGTCACGCCAAACGCGGCGGGCAAGGTCTACGGCGGCGCCGACCCGGCCCTGACCGGCACGCTGACCGGCTTCCTGCCGGCCGATAACGTTACCGCCGCTTACAGCCGCGCCCCCGGTGAGACGGTCGCGGGCAGCCCCTATACCATCAGCGCGGCCCTCGCCCCGGCCGGCGTCCTCGCCAACTATGACATCACCTACAACACCGCCAACTTCACCATCACCTCCCGCGCTGTCACTGTCACCGCCGACGCGCAAGTTAAAGTTTTCGGCACGCCCGACCCGGCATTGACCTATCAAATCACGAGCGGTTCGCTGGCCGTGGGCGATAGTTTCAGCGGCGCGTTGACGCGTGACCCTGGCGAGAACGTCGGCGTGTATGCCATCAATCAAGGCACGCTGGCCCTCGGCGGCAACTACAACCTGACTTTCGTTGGCGCGAACTTCACCATTTCCGGCGCATTGACCGCCACGACCATTACAGGAGATTCGCCTGACCCCTCGCTGGTCGGACAAAATTATCTCGTTACCTTTACCGTCGCGCCAACAACTGGCAGCGGCACACCGACTGGCAATGTGACGGTGAGTGATGGAACAGATACTTGTACTGGGATGGTTGCCGTTGGCAGTTGCATCCTGAACTCTTCCACACCCGGCGCGAAGACCCTGGTTGCCACGTATGCGGGCGATGGGAATTTCGGGCCCAGCATATCCGCTGGCGAATCCCATGCCGTCCACCTGGCCCCGGCCATCACCAGCGCGGATAATGTCTCCTTTACCATTGGGGCAGCGGGCAGTTTCACAGTCATCGCCACTGGCTACCCGGGGCCAGGCCTGTCTGTTAGTGGGATGCTGCCTTCGGGTATCACCTTCGACGCGGCGACTGGAGTTTTGGGCGGCACGCCTGCCCTCGGCGCGAGCGGCGTGTATCCCCTGGTTTTCACGGCTTCCAACGGCGTCAATCCCGATGCTGGGCAGAATTTCACCCTGACCATCACCGCCGCGCCCGCCATCACCAGCCCCAACACGACAACTTTCACGGTCGGTCAGGTTGGCGCGTTTACCGTCACGGCAGTTGGCTTCCCCGCGCCGACCCTCGCGATCAGCGGCGACCCGCTCCCGGCTGGCGTCTCCTTCGACCCGCTCACCGGCGGTCTTTCAGGCACACCCGGCGCAGGAACCGATGGAACGTACAACCTGGTCTTTACTGCCAGCAATGGCGTGGGGGCAGATGCTGTGCAAAACTTTACCCTGGTGGTGCTCCAGTCGCCGCCGCCCAGGCTGGTGACAAATGGCCTTAATACGGCCAACGATACCGGCGATGGCCGGCTCGATGAAATGGAAATCGTTCAGGTGACCGTCACGCAACTCATCGTCACCTTCGACCAGGACGTGGCCAGCACCTCGACCAGTGACCCAGCCAGCGTGACCAACCCGGCCAATTTCCTGCTGGCGCGCGACAACGGCGATGGCATTCAGACCGCCAGCTGTGCTGGCGGCGTGACAGGCGGAGACATCCCGGTCGCGATTAATACGGTCGCATACGCCAATGGCGGAGGCAGCGGCCCCTTTGTGGCAACGCTCAACCTGAACGGCGGTGTGGCTTTGCCGAACGGCGGTTATCGCGTCTTTGTGTGTGGCACGACCTCCATCGAAAACCTTTTTGGTATCGAACTGGCCGGGGATGGCGTCAATGCTGGCACCGATTTCATCCGCAACTTTATTGTCGCCACAGCAGATAACGGTGGAGGCCGAGGGGATACAGGCAGTAGAACGGCCACCAACTTTAGCGGCCTGCTCATCCCCGTAACGGGCTTTGCGCCCGAAGTCATCGCCGCGCTTCCGGCGCAGCCGCTGGAAAAAATGTATGCGGCTTACTCAGACCTGATTCTGGAAATCCCGCGCCTGAGCGTCAAAGTGAGTATCTATGGCATCCCGCAGACCAACGACGGCTGGGATGTGACCTGGTTGGGCAATCAGGCTGGCTATCTTGAAGGTTCAGCCTTCCCCACGCTAGCTGGCAACAGCGTCATCACTGCCCATGTCTGGAACGCCGATAACACTCCCGGGACCTTCTACGGTTTGAAAGACCTGCGCTACGGCGACAAAATCATCATCCGCGCCTGGGGCAAAGTCTTTACCTACGAGATGCGTTCGCAAAGCCGTCTGCTGCCAACCTCGCTAGCCACCCTCATGAAGAAAGAAAGTTACTCCTGGGTGACGCTGGTCACATGCGAAAACTACAATGAGAAGACCGGCAATTATGCATACCGGCGCGCCATCAAAGCCGTGTTGGTTAGCGTCGAGTACGAAAAGTAAAACGACCCTTCCCGCCCCTTGAAACAACCCTCCCCGCACACTGCGGGGAGGGTTTATATTCCAATCTGCACGGGGTTTTGCGCGCGATTCAATTCCTGCGCAGCGTATCCCGAATATCACCCAGGATGCTGTAGATGAACGAGAACACAACCCCCAGCACCACCGTGATGATGACGATGTTTACACAACACAGGGAATATTCGATAATCTCGCTGCCGTTCATCTTGACCCAAAACCATCCTGGCGGGATCGTGATAACCTATTATAGCCGCAGCACAGGGGTCAATTACGTAGGAATTTAGTATCAGGTTGCTCGTAACGCGGAGTTTATTCCGCAGGTCGAACCGGTTTAATCGTCCGCCGCGACCGGCAGGTTGGCGGCGAGTTTATCATCTACCCAGTCGGGGCGGTAGTTGAGCGATTGGTGACGGAAGTAGGTGTTATATAACTCGGCGTAATGCCCGCCCTGGGCCAGCAGGCCGTCGTGATTGCCCTGCTCGATGATTGCGCCCTGTTTCATCACCACAATCCGGTCGGCGGCCTTGACGGTCGAGAGACGGTGCGCGATGAGAATGCTGGTCGATTCGCGCAGGATAAGGTCGAGCGCCTGCTGGATTTGCCATTCAGTGAACGGGTCGATGCTGGCGGTGGCTTCATCCAGGATGAAGATGGCCGGTTTTTGCACGAGGACGCGCATCAGCGCGACGAGTTGGCGCTGGCCCATGCTGAGTCGCGCGCCGCGCTCGCCGACTTCGGTCTCCAGGCCATTGGGCAGGGTCTCCAGCCATTCACCGTCCCCAATCTTGCGGGCTATGCCCGTTATCTCAGCGTCGGTGGCGTCTGGGACAGCGTAACGGATATTCTCAGCCACCGTGCCGGAGAATAGGAACGGCACCTGCGAGACGATTCCCAACTGGCGGCGGTATTGCTGGAGGTCGAAGGCGCGGATGTCGTGACCGTCGATGAGCAGCCGTCCGCCCTGGAATTCGTAGAAGCGGGCAATCAGTTTGGCAATGGAGGATTTTCCAGCCCCGGTATGACCTACCAGCGCGAGATTCTCCCCAGGCTGGATGAGCAGGTTGAAGCCGGTCAGGATTGGCTCCTTGTCGGTGTAACGGAAATCGAGTTCATCGAAGCGAATCTCCCCTTTAAGCGGCGGCACATCCTTCTTGTCTACCTGGTGGACGTTGGGGTCAGCGTCGATGAGCGCGAAGGCGCGTTCTGCCGCCGAAAGCCCGCTCTGGATTTGCGCCCAGAAGGAGGTCAGGTTGAGCAGCGGAAACATGAAGTAGTCGAGCGAGTTGATGAACAGATACCACGCGCCAACGGTAATCATCCCTGCTGCCGCGCTGAATCCGCCCGCGTAAACCAGGATTCCGACAAAAATGCCGCTGACGGCGTTAAGAACAGGGAAGACCAGCGCCAGTACGAACCCGCGCCGCACATTGACCCGGTACGATTGCTGGTTGGCGGCGTCGAAGGTCTCGAAAATGCTGTGTTCCTGGCGAAAGTTCTTGGCAACGGCGATTCCGCTGACCGTTTCTTTGATGGTGGCATTGACATCGGCCATGGCCTGCATCCCGCGCCGGGTGACGATGCGCGCCAGGCTGCGAAAACCCATGGCGATGGCAAACACCAGGGGCATAAAGGCCAGCATCACCAGGAATAACCGCCATTCGACCCGGAAGAGGACGGCGCCCAGGATGACCGTCTGGACGAGCTGCGAGGCCACGTCGGTGACGATAACCACCAGCTGGCCGAAGTCGTTGGTGTCGCTGGTGATGCGGCTGACGATGCGTCCGCTCGAAAACTGGTCGTAGAACGACAGGTCGTGGTCGGCGGCCGCGGCGAAGGATTTGGCGCGCAGTTCCAGCACCACGTCACCCACCGCGCGCGCGGTTAGGGCGCGCCGCACCCAGTTCAAGCCCCACATTGCAAAAGCAATGGCGGTCATGACCAGCCCGACGATGGCAATCGCCTGCGGGGTAGGTTGGCTTTCGAG
>DAOUAZ010000131.1:0-3978 GCA_034432975.1 Anaerolineales bacterium
GCTTCGCCGCGAGCGCTCAGCCGAGCGGTTTGAACGGCTCAACCAGGTTTTTCAAGCAAACCTCACCTGCACTTGTCGCGCAGGCGCAAGTGTCGGGACGTTTCCCCATTTTTTTGAGAAGATACAGACTATCCCATTAATGCCTGCACGCTGGCAGTCGTATTTTGCAAGCGCTGCCCGAGCAACTGGATGATATACCGGTGAAACTTACCTGCCAGCACAGGGTCTTTGGATTCCATTTCCTTCAAACCCTCTGGCGAAAGGAGATAGAGTTTGCTTGGAAACTCAGTCAAGACCGAAGCTGAGGCCGGGCCGCCGCTGTAAAGCCCGATTTCCCCAACAGTGGTTCCGGCCCCAATGGTGCGCAGGCGCAGGCTGCGGCCATCGCCCAATTCGCGGTAAATCGTCGCGCGTCCACGCTCAATCAGGTAAAGTCCTGGCGTTTCCTCGCCCTGGGAAATCAGGCGGTGTCCTTCCGGCACATCGAGCCGCTGCATATACGCGAACAGCGCTTTGAATTCCTCTGTGTCGAAATGCGCGCCCAGGTCCTGCACCAGGCTGCGCGATGTGATGACTGTCATGACTGAATTGGACAGGATTGAAGATTCACACCATTCTACCGCGTAGTCCAGGGTCCCGAAGGCGCGAAAATTTGGGTCGTGCGGGTTGAAACCATCGCGGGCAAACTTTTTCAGCATTTTTTCGTCCAGGGCAACGAAAACCAGGGTAAACTGGTTGGCCTGCGACAAATAGCGCAGTTTCGTAAATACCTTTGCCGCCGAGGAGTCGATTCCGTAGGTTTGGGTAAAGTCGATAATGAGATAGCGCGTTTGGGTGTATTCGGTCTGAAGATGCTCTTTAACCCATTCATAAATCGAATGGGCTGTGCCAAAGAAAATATAACCTTGCAAGCGTAAAACCAGCAGTTGGTCGCCTTCTTCGCGCAGGTATTGGGCGTGTTTGAGCGGACGGTCGACATTGCTCTGGAACGTTTTGCCCGTCAACACGCTGCGGATGACATTCGTTTTGCTATAACTGACTGCAAACATGATGACCATCAAAACTATGCCCAGGCCAACGCCGCGCAGCAAATCAGAGAAGACAACGGTGAAGAATATCGCCAGGACGACCAGGAAATCGGTCAGGGAAAATTTGAACCAACCCTCGAGGAGCCACTCGTGCATGAAGTTCAATCCCAGCGAAATCAGCAGGCCGCCGATGACGAAGTTGGGCAGATACGAGAGATATTGCACCCCAAAAAACAGAGCCGCCGCAAAAAGGGCCGCCACGACGAAACTCAACAATCGCCCTGGCTGCCCGCGTTTATGGGCGACGATGGTCAGGCCGGCGGATGGGTAGCCCACAATCCCGCCGCCTGCCAGGAGCGTGATGATATTCGCCGCCCCGGCCAGGCGCATTTCGCGGTTGGGATCGATGTCCTTTCGGACGGCCATCTCAATCCCGTTGATGTTCAGTAGCAGGCTGATGAGGGCCGTAAACAAAAGGGTCAGCAAAATCCCGATATTCTGGAAAATCACGCCCCACTGAATCTCTCCGAAGTGGGTCAGGAGCGGGTAGCGGAACAATGCCTGCGCATCCTGCGGCGCGGCAATCACCAGCAGCCAGCCCGCCCGACGCAGTTCTTCGACCGATGAAAAGGGCAGGCTGATCAGGTAAAACCCCGCAATTGCCCCAATGATGACGAGCGGATTGAGCCAGGCGAGCGCGCTTTTTTGTTGCAGGAGGAAAAGGAGCAGCCCAAAGACGAGCGCCGGAAGCCAGGCTGCCAGCAAAGTGGGATTCAGGAATGTTTCGAGCGCGAATTTTCCCGTCCCAATCTCGATTCCGCTTTTTAGTAACACCCAGCCCAGCCCGGCCAGGAACCCGCCCGAAACCGGGTAAGGCATAAACCGGATAATCTCACCCAGTTTGCGATGACCGAGGAACAGGTAGGCCAGCCCTACCAGCAGCGAAGCCAGCAGGACCGCCGCCATGACCGTGGCGGTGACAGCCGGCCGACCCTGGCCCTCCATCTCAAGCATGATGCTGACGACCAGCCCCGCGAAGACAGGCGTCATGGCTGATTGAGGGAAGGCCACCATGCCCGGCAGGGAGCCGAACAGGCCGAAGAGGAGCGAAAGCACCAGCCCGTTAATTAGCGCCAGCATCACCCCGCTGACTGTGTCGCCGGTTGATTTGTAAATCAACACGCCATACGTGATGGTATTGACCAGCGCAATCAGGCCAACCACCAACCCAAAGGAGATGGAGTTGAAGAGCGCGGCAGGCTTGAACTCGTCGGAAAGGTTTTTCATTTACCCGCCTCGATTGGCATTCAAACGGGCATAATTCTCATCGCGCCACGATTCATACCAACCCTGGACCGGGCTGGCGCGCAGCCGGGTTGCCAGTTCAGGCGTCATCCCCGGCAGGGGTTCGACCCGTGCGAAATACTCCAGCCTATCGGCAGTCTCCACTTTCTCGTGGATGTTTTCAACCGAAAAGGCCTCCGGCTCATCGGGATAAAAAATGTTCGAGCCATCCCTGCCAAACGGCGGCAGGTCGAACCAGCCCGTCACTGCCTGGCTGGTAAAGGGCAGGCCCAATTGCATGAACATATTCCTGATAGCGGCCTCGGCCCCATAATCCCGCACGGATTCGTAGACGAAATGGACGAGCGGCAGCCCGGCGGCTTCGATTTGCTGGCGGATGGCTTCCACTTGCTCGAAAGCGGCCAGGAAAATCTCGAAGTTGGTTTTCACGCCCCACAACGATTGCCAGGATGACCATGTTTGCAGCGGGTCGCGCGCGACGAGCATCAGCCGCAGTTTCTCCGGCGGATACCCGATGGCTTGCACTAAGTCGAAGGGGTTGAACTCGGTTTCGATGCGGGTATAGGGGCCGATGGTTTCTTTGACAAAAATCGGCGTCGCGCCGACAGGGAATTCCCAGGAGCGCTCTCCCCCTTGCATGGCCCAGCGCAAGATATTTTTCCAGGGCTGGTAATAAGACGGGATGCCGCTGGCGCCAAAAACCCGCAACAAAACCGTCGACCCGCTGCGGCAGGGGGAGATGCACAGGATGAGCGGGGCGGCTGTTTCGGCATCCTGTATCCGAATCCGCTCGAAAACCTGCGAGAAATCAACCGGGGCGACCTGATACGCACTCATCCTGTCTCCTGAGTTTCGATATGTCAACATTCGAGGCGATTGCTAATAGAATACCATTAATTTGATATCAAGAGTTTATTTTATGCCGAGACTGATATGCCATTCCCCGTTCCTTTAGGCGGCAGTTGTACCGCCGCCCGCCAGCGGTGCAACTGCTGGCGCAACAACCGTGAGCGCCCCTGGCGGGACGCGTACCCCGCATGGGGTGTTCGTAACCCACACGGCAGGAAAAAATTGCAAATGAGCGCCCCTGGCGGGATTCGAACCCACAACCAACAGCTTAGAAGGCTGCTGCTCTGTCCATTGAGCTACAGGGGCAATTTTGAAACTAACTCACTCCCTCGCTGGACGAATTCCTTTGTAAACACGCAGGCCGGAAATGGTGACCAGGATGGTGTTGGCGGGGCGCCCCAACTGTTCCGAGAGTTCGGTCGGCGTCAGCGGGCTGTTGCCGTTCGCCAGGAAGGTGCGGAAGACGCCCTCCACCAGTTGGGTCTGGCCGGTGACAAAACCCGGCTGGCGGGCGCAATGCGACAGGATGGTTTGCTGCAACCCGTCCATCGGGCGCACTTCGGCGGTTTCCGGGTCCACGAAGTCGATGAGCGCGCCGTCTTGCATTTCGGCGAACATCTCCTTGTGTTCCGGGCAGAGCAGTCCCGCCAGGTGAACGCGCCAGTCGTTTTCGTTTTGCTGCCACCAATCGAAATCGATGTGGAAGCGGGTCTGGAGGCTGGGTTTGACAAGGCTCATGTTATTCTTCATCCAGTTCCATTTCGGCCAGGCGATAATGAAGGTCGCCGACGTGGGT
>DAOUAZ010000132.1:0-7911 GCA_034432975.1 Anaerolineales bacterium
CATCACCGCTGAAATCGGGCAGGGCAACTTCAACTTCCTGTTCGGCGACACGCTTCTGTTCGTGGCGCATGGCGTCGCCATCGCGGGCATCGACATGAGCAAAATCCAGCCGCAGGATATGGTGCTGGTCAACGGCGTGCTCAACGTGCGTCTGCCGCCCGCCGAACTCTTCATCGTCACCCTCGACAACAACAAATCCTACGTCTACCGGCGCGACACGGGCATCCTGACCAAGCAAACCGTCGACTTGGAAACCCTGGCCCGCCAGCGCGCCGAAGAAGAGATTCAAAAAGCCGTCCTCGAGGACGGCATCCTGAACCAGGCCCAAAACAACGCCGAGTTGTTCCTGTACAAGTTCTTCCAGTCGCTCGGCTACCGGGATGTGGTGTTTATCAAATAAACGTCCCGAAGGATTCTTGGAAAAAATCGTTCGTCAAATGACAACCTTCGGGACGTTTTTGCCCTCTACGCCCGCTCCGTCCAACTGGGGTGGGCGTATTTATTTTGGAGGATGTCTTCCGCGCGGGCAATTTCCTCCCCGCTCAATTCCCCACGCTCGAAGCAGATTCCCAACTCATGCTGGAACGACTCCACTGTGGCCTGGGCTGCCGTTTCCCAATCGATTCCCCGGCCCAGCACCGATTCGGCCGTTGTGGCGCGCTGGAGCAGTTTTTCAGCCGCCGCCGCGCGCGCCTGCTCATCGGGGAAGAACAGCGCCTGGGCAATGCGCGTCAAATCGCCATTGAGCGGGAATGTCCCATGCTGTAACACGCCCTCCCGCTTGCGCGCCTGGGCCGAACCGATGATTTTTTTCCCGCCGCTTACAATCTCATACGCTGAAGGCGCTTCAAAACAAACCGGGCCTTTGGCCGCCCCGCTGGCGGGCGCGCCTTCGGCCATCTCGACCGGGATACCAAGCGCGCGCACCCCGGCCACCAGGGCTTTTGCCAGGCGTTGGTAACTCTCCAAAATGGTCCCCTGCATCAGCGGGTGGTCGAGCGGCGCGGTGACAGAATAGGTCAATTCGTCGGTATGTAAAATCGCGCGTCCCCCCGTCGCCCGGCGGACGACATCCCAGCCGCGCGCGTTCAGGCGTTCCACATCCACATCCGAAAAGGGCTGGGCGTATCCCAGCGAAAGACAGGGCGGGTTCCAGGCGTACAGCCGCAGGGTCGGCAGCGATTGGCCGCGCCCGGCAGTCCCCAAAATGGCTTCATCGACAGCCATATTCCAGGCCCCGCGCGCGGGCGGGGTGATGAGCAGTCTCCAGGGTTCGGTCATATCAACGCGACGAGCGCATCTCGAAATGGGAAAATTCGCCAGTGGGAGTTTCTTCTTCGACCCGGCAATCATCGACTCTCGACATGCGCGGGCCGGACTTCAGGGCTTCGATGAAGGCCTCCAGCGCAGGGCGGCTGCCTTCGGCCAGCGCCTCGACCGTATCCCAGCCGACATTGCGCACCCAGCCGGTCAGCCCCAGCCGCTCAGCAGAATCGATGACAAAAGCGCGGAATCCAACCCCTTGCACCCGTCCCCGAATCCAGGCATGGATACGTCCCCGTTCGTTTTCAGGCATGGCCCGGCCTCCGGTAGAAAAATGCGTTCGCCAGCGGCACAATCAGGAGAAACGCCAGCAACACCAGGTACGGGGCAAAATTTCCCAGCGACGATACGCCGGGCCTGCCGCCGAGCGCGGCGTTTTGCCATTCGGCCTGCAACTGGCTGAGCGGCTTGCCGGTGGCGCGCAGGGCGCCCTGTTCGCAATCCAGGCCGTCTCCGTATGCATTGATGAGCGCCAGCAGGCCGGCCTGCCCGTATTTTTCGATGAAATAGCGGGTAAACGCCTCCGACTGGGCGTATGCCAGGAAGGCGCGCCCGCTATCGGGCGGGAAAGAGCCGCACAACTCGCCGAAGGGAATCAGCGTCCCGTTTTCGGCGGACAGTGAAATCGCCCGCCCATAATCGGGATTGACAGAGAGTTCAGCGCGCGAGGCAATCCCCTCCCGCAGCCAGACCGGCAGTTTGGGGTAGCGTTCGCGCGCCAGGTCGTAGGTCAGGATGTGGGCCAGTTCGTGCGGGATTTTCCTGTCCATCTCCAGTCCCTGTTCGGGACCGGGCGCAATCGCCACCAGCGCGACGCGCAGGTCGGGGCTGGCGTGTCCGCCCGCCCAGGTGATTCCGCCCATCTCGAAGGCTTTCTGCAAATCGACCAGCGAGGCGTACACATACACATCAATCGGCGCGGCGGGGACGACCAGCAGCAGGTCGCGGGCGCGCTTCATGCCCTGGCGGGCCGCATCGAGCGCGGCCTGGCCGAAGGGCTCGCCGCCCGCGTACCAGTGGAGTTTCACCCCGTCCGCTTCGCGCTCCGCCCAGGGAAAGCGGTTATCGACGTAAGGGAAGGAAAATTCGCTCGTGCGCAATTCGCGGCCATCCTCGAGTTTGACGATGTACGAATAGCGCACCAGCGCAAAGGGGCGCAGCGGCCCCTGCTCGAAGGCGTAGGTAAACGCCGTCGCGCCGTCGGCTGCCACCGAAACCGGGAAGACATGGGTGGCGGCTTCGCCCTCCGCGCGGAAGACGATATGGGCTTCCGCCACCGTTCCCGGCAGGTCGAGCAGACGGGCCTGGAACGTGACCGGTTCCCCAAACAGGTACGAAATCCCCAGGTCAGCGACCTGGATTTGGGCGTCAGACTGCGCCCCGGCGGGCGAGGCGGCGAAAAGGAATAAAAGCAGGAGCAGCGGAATCAATCGTCGCATATCAGTTTCCCAGGAGCAGGATGAGCGGCGTGAGGGTCAGCGGACTCAAGAGCGTGCTGACCAGGACAGTGGCCGCCACGAGCGAGGTATCCAGTTTGTATTCGGCGGCCAGGTTGGTGGTGGCAACCGCGGAGGACATGGAGGCTTCCATCACGGCGGCCTGGCGCGCGCTGCCGGTCAGTCCCAGCAGGCCGGCAAAGGCCAATCCGAGCAGCGGCCCGGCCAGCAGGCGCACGGAGGTGCTCAATCCCAGGGCGCGCAGGCTCTTGGTCCAGCGCACATGGCGCAGTTCCAGGCCCAGCAGGAAAATCATCAGCGGGACGGCGGTGCCAGCCGCCAGCGAGACCGTCCGCTCCAGCGGCACAGGCAGGCTGATTTCGGTCTGATTAACGAGCAAGGCCAGCAGCACGGCGTATAACATCGGGACTTTGAACATGCCGAGCAGCGCCTGGCGGGCATCGAGATGTCCCAGCGAGGCAATTAAGACGCCCAGCGTGTTGGTCAGCAGGGCCGCGAACACGAAGTAGATACCAGAATGCGCCAGGGCTTCCTGCCCGAAGGCAAAGGCGATTAAGGGCAGGCCGTAGTTGCCGTTATTGGCGAACATGGAGGTCAGCATGACCGAGACCAGCACCGGCCTTTCGAACCGGAGCGCCAGCCCGCCCGCCAGCGCCAGCAGCCCGGAAGAAACCATCACGCCCACCGCCAGTCCGCCAATCCGCAGGACATCGAGGGCCGGGAGCTGGTTGGTAATCAGCAGGTTGAAGACCAGCACCGGGCTGAAGAAGTAGAACAACGAACGCCCAATGGCGCGTGAATCGATATTTAGTTGCCTGCCAAGCACAAACCCCGCCGCGCTGATGAGCATGATGGGAAGGATGTTGTTGGCAAAGGTGTCGAAGAGTTCGGCGATGGACATGGCGGCTCGGCAGAGGAAAGTTGGATAATTGTAACCCGAAAAAGACCTCCGCGCTCACACGAAAAGGTGACAGTCACTTTTGGAAGTGACTGTCACCTTATGGCGGCTTCAAGGACAAAATCGGTCAGGGTCTCTTTTTCTTCACCACCGGCTCATCTTCGTCATAAGCCAGCAAGTTGAAGTCTTCGGCATCTTCGGTAAATTCCAGGTTCAAGAGCGCGTCTTCCAGGAATTCCAACATGTCATCATCGTCGGTGTCGTCTATCAAGGTTTGCAGGTACTCGCGCACATCCTCGCCGCCGATGAGCGAGAGCGACCAGATGATGGCTTGCAAAATCTCATCGTCTTCCTCGTCTTCAATCATGTTCAGCAGAGGTTGGCGGGCTGGTTTCAGTTCCAATTCCCCGGCGGCGCGGACAGCTGCCAGGCGCACTTGCTGGTCTTCGCTCAGGAAGGCCTCGATGACCTGTTCCTGCCAGCGGGCGTCGGCGGAATGGCCCGCCGCAGCCAGGGCAGAGGCCTGCCAGCGCGGGTCATGACGCTTGAAGGCCGATTCAATCAGCGCATTGACTTCATTCCGGCTGGAGTAACCGAGCGATTCGAGCGCGGCGCGCGCCAGGTAACTGTCGGAATCCGCCGCCGCCAACAGCAGGCAATCCGTCACCTGATTGAGATTCCCGGCAGACATCTCCTCCAGTTCGCCCATCTCGACGAACTGACCGAGCAGGGCGGCGGCCCCGGCGCGGCAAACCGGTTCCGGGTCGCTTGCGACCATCTGAACCAGGCGCGGGAGCAGGCGCGTGTCGCGGGTCTCGGCCAGCAGTCGCAGAGCGTACGCCCGCGCCTGCCCGTCGGGGTCATCCAACAGGCGGACGGCCAGCGCGTCGAAAGACAGGACGGTGTCGTCATCGAACCATTCGAGCATGCGCTCGAGCAGCAGGTGCTTGCGCGCCAGCGGCAAATTCGGCCAGACCCGCATCACAGAGTCCAGATTGGCCTGGGACAAATCGGAAAAACGCCCGATGTACTTGACCGGAAAGACGCGCGCGTCGTCTTCCAGCGCGGACAGGACGGTGGAAAAAGGGATTTCTTTCATTATGGTTTACGGCAGGGTAATATTGGCCGGGTTGATGAAATCGAGCAGGTTGACGAACAACATCAGGCCAATTAACAGCAGGAAAGCCACGCCGTTGATGACGTTTTCCAGCCGGGGCGGGATGCGGCGGCGGAAGATGATTTCGGGCAGCGTAAACAGGATGCGCCCGCCATCCAGAGCCGGGATAGGCAGCAGGTTCATCACGCCCAGCGAAATGCTGAGCATGGCAACCAGCGAGAGAACATAGTTGGTGGGCTGTGAAGATGAAGCCGCAGGCGCGCCGCCGGAAGGCTCCGCAACCACCTGGCGGCTTTCCGTATCGCGCTCTACGGCCTGACCAAAGAAATCATAAATGCCCTTCAGCCCCACCAGGCGCGCTTCTTCGGGCGCAATGGCGCCTTGAATCAACCCAATCGGGATATAGAGAATGGTTAAAGCCTGGATGCCGGTGTAAGTAAAACCACCGCTGATAATTTCGGTCAGGGTCGCATCACGGCGCGGGTATGGTAACCCAACGCCAAGCGCGCCTTGTTCCGGGCTGCGGCTGGAAAGGGGCGTGGCGGTCAGCGTCACCTGCTGCCCATCGCGCTCGAAGGTCATTTCGAGCGGCTGGTCGAGGCTGGCCCGAATCATGGTACGGGCTTCATCCATGCTCGTAACCGGCTTGCCCGCAATCGAGACAATCACGTCCTTGGGCTGAATGCCGGCCGCCTGGGCCGGGGAGTCAGGAGTCACGTCTTCAATCAGGACTTTGCCGGGAACAGCGATTCCCATCTGCCCGATGATTACGGATGTTACAACCACAGCGGTCAGCAGGTTCATGGCCGAGCCCGCAAACAGGACCACCAGTCGTTTCCAGGGGTTGGCAGCCGCCATCCCGCCCGGCGCATCCGGGTCGCCTTCGCCTTTGGGGCGCACGAACCCGCCCAGCGGCAGCCAGTTGAGGGTAAATTCGGTGCCGGGGCGCAGTTCGCGTACCATGCCGCTCAGGCGCAGGTTCCCGTCACTGCCAGGGGTCAGCGTGGGGTGGGCGAGGATGCAGCGACCATCCTCCGCCGCCGAAAGGGCAAGCGATTTCAGCGTCAGCGATTCCCCCTTGCGCTCTAACACCAGGTCTGCGGGACGCTGCTCCAGTTCGGTCAACTCAACCGGCAGGTCGAAATTGGCCGGGATTTGGATGGAATGCGTCCCGACCTTGAAACTGCCCGGGGCGCGCCAGAAACGCCACAGGCGCGGCGGAATGCCAAAGCCGAACTCTTCCACTTCAATTTTGAACAAACGCGCGGCCAGGTAATGTCCCAACTCGTGCAGGAAAATCATGCCGCCGAACACCAACACAACCAATAACAGGGTCATAGTTCATCCTTATTTTCTATCTGGAGTCCGAAATCTCCCGGCTTCGGCGCAAAATCGGGGAATTTCGCGCTCCGAGGCCGTCATTTAGGAGGGATTATATCGCCATTTTGTTAGCAAAATATTAGAGCAGCCTTGCCGGGCCGCCGACGGTTGCGCTCAACACCTTACTCACGCCGGGAATTTCGCGCAGGAGCGAGGCCACCGCGTCCATTTCAGACTGCGGGCAAATCACATGCACATTCGGCCCGGCGTCGATGGTATAGGCCGCCTGCAACCCATCCAATCGCCACGCGCGCACCGCCTCCATCACCGCCAGGGTAGCGGGTTTCCAATAAAATAACTGCGGCTGGCTGGTCATCATCACCGCGTGCATCATGTCTGAATCCAGTTCGATGATATTCGCAAAAGCCGCGAAATCGCGCTCAAGGATGGCGCGGCGGCAAATTTCGAGCCTGCGCCCTGAATCGGCCACGCGGGCGGCCTGCAGCGGGCTGGTCGGCGCGAGGGCGTGTCCTTCCGTCGAGCCGGTGGCCTTATGCCCGGCAGAGACAATCGCCACGCAATCGGCCAAATCCCAATGTTCGGGCGGGGCAATCGAAACGGCAAAAGAGTCCTCGTCGCCCGTCCCCATTTGCCACTCGACGAAGCCGGAGGGGATACTGCGCGAGGCGGAACCGGACCCCAAACGCGCCAGCCGCGAGATTTGCGCTTCGCTCCAATCCAACCCGGCGGCCCTGGTCGCCGCCAAAGCCAGCGCGGCAAACGCTGAAGCCGAACTCGCTATGCCGGCCCCGGTCGGGAAGTTGTTTTCTGAAACCACTTCGGCCCTGAAACTCATTCCCACTGCCTGGCGGATATGCTCCAATATGATGGCTACACGCTCAAGACCCTTACCCATGACCTGGTGACTGTTGATAACCAGCTCATCCAACGCCAGCGAGGGCTGGAAACTGACGGTGGTCTTCGTGTAAAGCCCGTCGAGATTCATCGAGATGGAACCGTTGACGGGCAAGCGCAAGGCCGAATCGCGATTACCCCAATATTTGATAAAAGCTATATTTGGCGAGCTTTGGGCAGTGGCAGAGATGGTTTTCATGGCAATTTATGCGCAAAACAGCAGCTTTTTGGGCAAAAATACCGTCATTCTGCGCGTTTTTCCTTTCTTCAAGCGTATTCATTTGTGACTACATGATACCTTAGGCGATGTTTTGGGGCAATGACTGGTTACCGCGAACCTCTTGGCGCGCTCATCGAAGCCATGAATTGAGAATCCCCCTTGACATATTTCTAAATAATTGTATTAATCACGAGAAAGGTGAACACTGGCGCATGAGCATTTCATCACTGAGATACCAAAACGCGGAGAAACTGTGCTGGTCACATAAAGGGCAAAGAGCTTTTGTACGCGGATTTGACGGATTACACGGACGAACACAGATTTTTTAAGAATTAAAGAGCAGTTTTTGGGCTTTCTCCGTGTTCATCCGTAAATCCGTGTCCATTCGTGTACAGGTTTTCGTGGAACGACTGAAGCCTGGCGTTCATCCTTTTTCTGACCAATACAATTGAGCCTGCAAAATGACCCCGATTACGAAGATGTGTTGCGTGGCGTGGAGCAGTCCATTGGCGAGAAACTTGCGGCACGCATTAAGAACTGGAGTTTAGAGTTCGTTTGCAATCAAAACCTTTTGGACACGGACACTTGCGCCTGCGCTGCAAGTGCAGGTGTTACGCGGATTACACGGAATCTCACGGATTTTTTAAGAAAAATCCGTGCG
>DAOUAZ010000133.1:0-8703 GCA_034432975.1 Anaerolineales bacterium
ATCAACCCCAACCGCCACATCCCCGAAGCCATTACCGCCCTGACCGGCATCGACGATTCGATGGTGCGCAACGCCCCGCGCCTGGGCGATGTGGTCGAGGCGTTGGAAGCCTTCGTGGGCGAATGCCCGGTCTTGGGTCAGAATGTGCGTTTCGATTTGGGATTTTTACAACGCCAGCGCATTTTATTGTTCAACCAGGTGATCGACACGTACGAACTGGCCTCGGTCCTGCTCCCCACTGCCAGCCGCTACAATTTAGGAGCATTGGGCCAGCTGTTGGGGATTCCACTCCCCGCCAGCCACCGCGCCCTCGACGACGCGCGCGTCACCCATGCCGTTTACCTGCGCCTGATGGACATCGCCGCCGAATTGCCGCTCGAGCTCCTGGCAGAAATCGTGCGCGCCGGGGAACCGCTCGACTGGGACGCGAACTACGCCTTCCAGCAGGCCATGCGCCAACGCGCGCGCGAACAGGTCAAAGGCAAGAAGGTCAAACCACAGCGAGACGACGGCCCAATGTTCAGCGAGCAGGCGGCAGGGCCGAAAACTCCATCCCTGGGCCCGGTCAAAGAAGCGATTAAACTCGACCCCGACGAAGCCGCCTCCGTCCTCGAATATGGCGGGCCATTTTCCCAATACTTCCAAAACTACGAATACCGCCCCGAGCAGGTCGATATGCTGCGGGCGGTTGCCAACGCGCTCTCGTGGAGCGGCCACCTGATGGTCGAAGCAGGAACGGGCGTCGGCAAGTCGTTTGCCTACCTGGTCCCGGCGGCGCTCTTTGCCATCCAAAACAAGACCCGTGTGGTGGTCAGCACCAACACCATCAACCTGCAAGACCAGTTGATTCAAAAAGACCTCCCCAGCGTGCGCAGCGCGCTCGGAATCGACCTGCGCGCCGCCGTGCTGAAAGGCCGCTCCAATTACCTTTGCCCGCGCCGCTTGCAATTGATGCGCAAAAACGGGCCGAATACCATCGACGAAGCGCGCGTTCTCTCGAAAATCCTGGTCTGGAGTTGGGACGGGGCCAGCGGCGACCGCAACGACCTGAACCTGAACCGGCCTTCCGAAAAAGAAGTCTGGAACCGGCTGTCTGCCGAGGACGAGGGCTGCTCATCCGAAACCTGCGCCGGGCGCATGGGCGGAATCTGCCCCTTTTACCGCGCCAAACAGGCCGCGCTGGCCGCGCACATCCTGGTCGTCAACCACGCCCTGCTGCTCTCGGATGTTGCCACCGGCTCCAAAGTCATCCCCGAATACCAGTATCTCATCATCGACGAAGCCCACCACCTCGAAAGCGCCACCACCAACGCCATGTCGTTCCGGCTCTCGCAGCAGGATTTCGAGCGCATGTTGAAGGAAGTCGGCGGCGCATCGAGCGGCGTGCTGGGCCACCTGCTCAGCGCCGCCAACGGCAAAGCCCGCCCGGCAGATTACGCCAGGCTGATGCAGCTGGCCGGGCGCGCCAGCGACACCGCCTTCCGGCTCGACAGTTATAGCAAGGATTTTTTCTACGCGCTCAACGAATTCATGGCCTACCAGCAGGAGGGCCGCCAGAAGAGCCTGTACGCCTTCTCCACGCGCATCCTGCCCGCCAGCCGCACCCAGCCCGGTTGGGACAACATCGAAATCACCTGGGGCAGCGCCGCCGAAACCATGACCTTGCTGGTCAATCTCATCGGTGAACTCTACAAAGCCGCCGGGGAATTGTATGCCGATGGCATCGAGGAACTCGAAGATTCAGCGGGCGCGCTCAGCAGCCTGTACCGGCGCATCAGCGAAGCCAACCTCGCCATCAGCGGCATGATTCACAAGCCCAATCCCGAAACGATTTACTGGATTGAAGTCCAGCCGCAGAGCAGCCGCCTGACCTTGAACACCGCCCCGCTGCGGGTCGGGCCGCTCATCGAGCAATATCTCTGGCACGAGAAAGAATCGGTCATCCTAACCTCGGCCACCCTGACCGCCGCCGGGGATTACACCTACCTGCGCGGCGTGCTGAGCGCCGACGAGGCCGACGAATTGACCCTCGGCTCGCCCTACGACTACGAAAACTCGACCCTGCTCTTTATTGGCAAAGACATGCCGGAGCCAAACCAGCCCGGTTACGAACAGGCCGTCAACCGCGCCATCCTCCAAACCGCCGTTGCCACCGGCGGGCGAATGCTGGTCTTGTTTACCAGTTATGCCCAGTTGAAACGGGCTTCGCAAGCCATCGCGCGGCCGCTTAGCCAGCATGAAATCCAGGTCTACGAACAGGGCGAGGGAGCCGGGCCTGCCGCGCTGCTGGAGGCCTTCAAATCCAGCCCGCAGGCGGTTTTGCTCGGCACGCGCTCGTTTTGGGAAGGCGTGGATGTGCCGGGCGAATCGCTTTCAGTGGTCGTCATCACCAAACTGCCCTTCGAAGTCCCCTCCGACCCGATTATCGCCGCCCGCTCCGAAACTTTCGACGAACCGTTCAGCGAGTACCAGGTCCCCGAAGCGATTCTCAAATTCCGGCAGGGTTTCGGACGCCTGATTCGCACCGCCAGCGACCGGGGCGTGGTCGTTATCCTCGACCGGCGCGTGCTGACCAAGCAATATGGACGACTGTTCATCGAAAGCCTGCCGCAATGCACCCTGCGCCAGGGGAATTCCACCGATTTACCAAAACTAGCCGAGCGCTGGCTGGGCTGACAAATATCCAGAACTCTCAAAAAAATCGGTCAAAATCTATAGATTTTGACCGATTTTTTTGCTATTATATATACAGGGCAAGGTTGCGCTTCATAAGCATTTCTTGTATTAATTGAAAAACTTATAAGTACAAGTATTACATTTGTCACGCATCCTTTGTGAGATTTGGTACAACACGAAATTGAAGATTAAGGATATATTAATCAGGTCAAATTGTGACAGGTTTGTCCAATTACAGCAAGGAGGTGATTCTATTCGCGCGAGAAGAAAAAGGGAAGAGTAAATCACCGTTCTTACATGTAACGAGTAAGAAACCCAAAAAGGAGAATGTAAACAATGTCTACAAAGAAACTGCTCGTTTTACTCGGCACGCTCGTGCTCGTTGTCGCTGCCTTGTCGGCCTGCGCTGGCCCCGCCGGTCCCCAAGGCCCTGCCGGTCCCGCTGGTCCTGCTGGCCCTGCCGGCCCTGCTGGAGCAGATGGCAAGTCCGTTGATATGGCCAGCCTGACCTGCACCGAATGTCACAACGACACATCCATCATCACCCGCCATAAATCCAATTGGACAACCTCCGCGCATGGCTCTGGCCCCGGTCTGGCCTATGCCGGCGAACGCAAAGACTGCGCGGGCTGTCACGATGGTGCCACTTTCAGCCAGATGATTGCTGAAGGCAAGAATTTCAGACAGGTTGAGGCGGGCGATGCCGCCCCCACCCATCAGGACTGCCGCACCTGCCACCAGGTACACGTCACCTTCACCGGTGCTGACTGGGCGCTGGAAACAAATGCCCCTGTAACCATGGTTGCCAGCGGCGCGACGTTCGATGGCGGTTCCGGCAACCTGTGCGCCAACTGCCACCAGGCCCGCCGCTACCTGACCAGTTTCGCCGCCAAGGATGCTGCTGGCGCTGTCATTCCTGACAAGTATGCCCCCACTGTTCGCTTCAACACCCACTACAGCGTCCAGGGTGATGTGCTGATGGGCGCTGGCGACTTTGGCGTGGAAGGCAAGCCCGGCGCGCACTACAGCATGGTCAAAGACACCTGCGTCGGCTGCCACATGGGTGATAGCGATGTTCACACCTTCAAAGCCCAGCTTTCTTCTTGCGTAGCCTGTCATGCCGATGCCAAGGACTTCAATGTCAATGGCTTCGTTGATACCTTTGATGCCGACTACAAAAAGCTCGAAGAAGCCCTGCTCGCCAAGGGCCTGATTGCCAAGGCCGATGATGGCACCATCTCCACCGTCACCAAGAACGCTGATGGTTCCCCGGTCCTGCTCGACCCGGGTCCTGCCCAGGCGCTGTTCTTCTACAACCTGGTCCACGAAGATGGCAGCCATGGCATCCACAACCCGACCTACTTCAAGGCGTTGATGGAAATGGCTCTCGCCGCTCTCCAATAATCAATCGCAACACTATTTCAGCATAAAAAGCGGACGCCAGCGCGTCCGCTTTTTATATCCATATATGTAATTCGCCCACTCATATCAAAATTATGATAAACGACACTTATCGGTTGATTATCCATCATTAGAATAATAAATGCAAGTATCTTCTCATTATTTTGGAGAGAAAAGCACCGTCCCGAAGGTTTGAGCATATCAACAAGGTTTTTCAAACCTACCTTCGGGACGTTTTCCCCACTTTTTTGAGAATATACAAATGCGACACCTAATAAGGAAAGCACAGCATGGGCATCAGAGAGCGACTTAAGCATTTCTTTTTCCCAGTGCCAACCGGGCCGCGCTGGAGGCACATCCTCCCGTTCGTTGTGCTTGGTATCCTGGCGGTGGTTGTCTTGGGAGCCGGAACCTACGGCTGGGAATACTCCAATTCTCCCCAGTTCTGTGGCACGACCTGTCATACCATGCCGCCCCAGAGCATTACTTACCTGAAATCACCACACGCGAATGTAACTTGCGAAGAGTGTCATATTGGGCGTGTTTCAGTAACCGACCAGTTCGTCCGAAAAACCCGCGAAGGTTCGAAAGAACTCTTCATGATGGTATTCAACCTGTACGAATACCCGATTCATGCTTCGGCTTTGCAGCCGGTTCGTGATACCTGCGAGAAATGCCACCTGCCTGAAGCCTTCTCCTACGACAGTTTGCGCACGCTTACCCGTTTTGGCGTCGAGCCGGACAATTCTCCCGAAACCATCTACCTGTTGCTCAAGACGGGCGGCGGCGCGAAACGCAAAGGCCTGGGGCGCGGAATCCACTGGCACATCGTCAACACCGTCAAATACTACGCCGCCGACAAACTCGAACAGGACATTCCCTTTGTGCGCGCCTATAACGAAGACGGCACCTTCGTCGATTATGTGGATATCGAGTCGGACTTCGATGTTTCCTCCATCGACGAAAGCCAATTGAAGGAAGTCAACTGCGTCACCTGTCATAACCGCGTTACGCATGAATTCAAATACCCATCAGAATCAATGGATGAAGCCCTGGCGCGTAAGCTCATCGACCCTGCCATTCCCGATATTTACGCCAAAGGCGTGGAAGTATTGAGCATCTCTTACGCCAACCAGGAACAAGGTCTGATAGCGATTGCCGGGCTGGAAAATTACTACAGGGCGCATTACGCCGCTTTCTACAGCAGCAACCACCAGGCAATCCAGGCCGCCATTGCGCAGATTCAGACGATATACAAGGAAAATGTTTTCCTTGAACAAAAAATCAACTGGGAAACGCACCCCAACAATCTCAGTCATATCAATTCACCGGGCTGTTTCCGCTGTCATGATGGCAAACACCTGGACAACCTGCAGCAGGCCATCCGCCTGGAATGCAACCTGTGCCATGCTGTGCCGGTGGTGGCCAGACCATCCGATTTCGTCGCCAATATCGAAATCAGCCGGGGCATCGTGCCAGCCTCCCACCTCAACCCCAACTGGATTAGCCTGCACAACCAGGTTTTCGATGCCACCTGCGCCAACTGCCACACAACCGAAGATGCGGGCGGCACGAGCAACACCTCCTTCTGCTCGAACAGCGCCTGTCATGGGAGTGTTTATACCTACGCCGGGTTCGATGCGCCCAGGCTGCGGGAAGTCCTGCTATCCCAACTGCCTGCGCCCGAACCGACTGCAATCCCCGGCCCAATCAGCGGCGACCCGACGTTCGACTCCAACATTGGCCCGCTTCTGGCGTCAAAATGCGCCATGTGTCACGGCGCGACGGCTTCAGCGGGATTGAACCTGTCTACCTATGCAGACACCATGAAGGGCGGTCAGGGTGGGCCGGCCATCCTGCCCGGGGACAGCGCGGGCAGCAAGTTAATCCAGGTACAGAATCAGAGACATTTTGCCAATTTCTCCCCCGAAGAAATGGAACTGGTTAAAGCGTGGATTGACGCCGGCGCGCCGGAAAAATAAGTACCACGCTGCCCCACTGAAAAGCGGATGTCTGGTGACATCCGCTTTTTTCTTACCCAAAAACGATTTCCGCAAACCGCCGCAACACTTTCGCCGCGACAGGCGTGTCGCGTACCCCGGTCAGGATTTGCCCAGGATTTTGACCCTGTTCGAGCAGTTCGGCGCGCTCGGCCTGGATATAAGCGCGGGCGATGTCGGCGTCCATTTCGGGGTGGAACTGCGCGCCCCAGGCGCGTTCGCCAATCCGAAACGACTGGTTGGCGTCCCAGCCGTCGAAGGCCAGGCGGATTGCGCCAGGCGGCAGTCTCAGCGCGGATTGGGCGTGGCTGACCTGGGCGTCGAATTCCTCCACATCCAAACTTCCCAACAGCGGGTCAGCGCGGCCTTCGGGAGTCAGTTGGATGGTGGTCGTGCCTTCCTGCGTGCCATTGGGGTTGTTCCCAACCTGGCCGCCGAAAGCGTAGGCCAGCAATTGATGTCCGTAGCACACCCCCAGGGTTGGGATTCCGGCGTCGACGACGGATTTCGTCCAGCGGGCGGCGCGCTCGCTCCAGTCGAGATGTTCCGTCACCATGCTGTGCGAACCGGTCAGCAGCAGCCCGGCGACCCCCTCCAGCGGCGGGAAATCCGCCCCGGCGCGCGGGTCGAACACGGCCGCCCGGTCAGAATCCAGTCCCAGACCGGCGATGAACCAGTCCTCGAAATCGCCGCGCCGCGCGGCCAGTTCGGGCAGGGTGTCGCCGAGTTTCAAGATGAACAGTTTTTTCAGCGCTGGCACAGGGTCATTTTCCCGGCGTCATCGGTTTGGTAAACGGTCAGTTCGGGCATGGGGAAGTGCCTGGAGTTGGTGGTCACCAGCGGCAGGCTGTGCTGGAGGGCGGTGGCGGCAATCAGGGCGTCGGCATCGCCGAGCGTCACGCCTCGAGCGCGCCAGGTGCGCACCAACTCTCCGGCCAGGTCGGCGATATCAACGTTGACAGGCAGGGACTCAAAAGTATCCAGCAGATTAAACGTCAATGCCCCTTCGTGGTCTCGCATTCCGCGCACAATTTCGAACCGGGTGGTCACAGAAATATACATCCAGCCCATTTGCCGGGCCTGGTGAAGCAAATCTTTGTAGCCTGGAACACAGCGAAAGTAGCGAATCAGGATGTTGGTATCGAGCAGGACATCACTCATGGTCAGGTTCCCGCCATAATTTTTCTAATTCTTCTTCCCGGCTGGCCGCGCCGATTTTACGTTGCTCTTCAACCCAGCGGTCAATCTCTTCCGGGGTCAGCATATCTGGATGGTCTTCATCTTTCCATGCGCCATACGATTCTTCGATGGCTTGCGCCAGCCGGGCCCGGCGCAGTTCGCGGGCCAGTATATCCTCGACAAATTTGGTGCGCTCGCGGGCGGGAACCAGGCGGCGCAGTTCGTCGGCCACCGATTTGGTGATATATAAATTCATACGTTCTTTAACGGCACGTGGCATGGGGTATCCTTTTGCACTATTGATTTGCACCATATTATACGGCAATTTTTCCTGTTTCATTTTGGCAAACGCAACAACCGCCCATCAGTGATGGACAGCGTATTCATTACACACAACGATTTTCCAATATCGTACTTTGTCAGGCTGCTATTTGAATGGACAAAGGTTGGTTGGATTCGATTTGTAGTCAACCCCTTGCAGGGAATGCTTTGCGCCGCCTGTCAGGAAGCGAAGGATTGTCTGATTCTTTCCCAACGAAGAGACAACTTGTTGGCAGGCATTCGCAATTTGTCCGTCGCTTTGATACGATTCCCAAAACGCCACCGCCGCCTGAGTAATTGGATAGGCAGGGCTGCCTTCGGGGTAAGTGACCAGGATTTTCTCGTAGGCAACTTGTGCGTCTTCCGGGCGATTCGTCAGGAGGTAAACCACCACTGACTTGAGAGAAGCGTATGCGCTCAAAACGGGGCGTTCATCCGGGTCAGATTTGGGAGGCGTGCAGGTTACATTTTTGGGAGCGCAAGGACCGAAGCCATACGGCCCAATGATGTAGTTGCGCCGTTCTTCTGTCCACCAGCGCAGGCCTTCGCTCTGTATGGACATTTGGTAAGATTTCAGCGCCTTGTCGTACAAGCCATTTTTGGCATACCAATCGCCGTCCTGGGCCGCCTGGAAGCGATATTCGGGAGCGGCATATTCATCAGGTAAGGCAGAATAATTTTCACCATCCCACTTGAGAACACGGATCACCACGCGCATCGGATAATTACCCCAATAATCCGCCTCAGTCGGAACTTCGGTCCAGACAATCTCTTTAATGCCGTCTTTGTCCAGGTCTTTGAGAGAAATTTCACTGGGGTCATGCAGTTCCACCACTGGAAAATCTTCCACCCCAGAGCTGCTTACGCTCCTGCTTATGCCTACAAAGTTTTTCCCATCCCACTCAATAACATTGATAGAACCGCAGCGCCCCCCTATACAACTAATACTTTTGACGAATATCTCGGGGAAACCATTTTTGTTATTATCCATTATCGCCATCACGTCGACATAATCGGCCGCATCGGTAAATACCTCAGTGTAGATATATTTACCGTTTTGACAAGAGAACAGGGCTAGTTCGGGCATCCAACCTTCCCTCATTACCAAGAGTTCCGCAACAGAATC
>DAOUAZ010000134.1:0-4384 GCA_034432975.1 Anaerolineales bacterium
TTCAGCATTCCCCATTCCGCATTGGATTTGATTTCCTCCCGCCAGGAATTCTACGAACACCCCACCGCCCTGCCCACCGTCGAGCGCGGCAGCATCAAACTCGACCTGCACCGGCGCGATTTCACCATCAACACCCTGGCCCTGCGGCTCGATGGCCGTCACTTTGGCGAACTGCACGACTACTACGGCGGCCTGCCTGACCTGCAAAAGCGCCGCATCCGCGTGCTGCACTCGCTCTCGTTCATCGACGACCCGACCCGCATGTTGCGCGCCGTGCGCTACGAACAGCGCTACGGCTTCCACATCGAACCGCGCAGCCTGCAACTGATGGACGAAGCCAAACCGCTCCTGGCGCGCCTGTCGGAGGAACGCCTGCGCCACGAACTCGATTTAATCGTTCAGGAACCGCGCGCGCCCGCCATGCTGGCCCGCCTGGCCGAAATCAATCTCATGACTTCTCTTTCGGAGGTCCTGCCCTGGAGCATGGAGCTGCGCGAAAGGCTGGATTCTGCCCGAAAAACGCCTCCCCCGCCCGGCTGGGGACTCCCCCCCGCTGTCGCCGGTCTCTCGTTGAACGGGGCATTGACCTGGCTGTTATGGCTGCTCGACCTGCCCCGCGCCCAAATCGAGAGCCTGCACGAGCGGCTGCGCTTCCCTGTCAGCCTGTACAAAGCCCTGCTGGCGGCCTCTGCCCTGAGAGCGGAGTTACCCGCCCTGGGCGGGAACCCGGCCTCGAAATGGGTACAACGGCTCGAGGGGAGTCCGCTCCCCGCCCTGTACGCGGTCCACTTCGTCAGCCGCGAACCGGCCCTCGAACGGTACGCCCTCCACTGGCAAAACATCCACCCAAAAACGAACGGCAAGACCCTCAAAGCCCTCGGCCTGCCGCCCGGCCCGCGCTACCAGCAGATTCTATGGCAATTGCGCGCCGCCTGGCTGGACGGCGAAGTGACGAGCGAGGCGCAGGAAAAAGCATTATTGCAAACCCTGATACAACCGGAAAACTGACAAACCGGAAAACAGGATAACCGGACAACTGAAAAACAGGATAACGACATGGACGAGCCATCCACCTTCCCCTACCGCCTGCGCCTGGAGTTCCTCTCGCCTGCCGAGAGCGCCTTTTTCCGCGTCTTGCACGAGATGGTGAAGGAGCATCTCTACATCTGCCCGAAAGTGCCGCTGCAAGACCTGTTTTTTGTGACCCGCCCCAACGAAAACGTCCATTATTTCAACAAGATTTACCGCAAGAACGTCGATTTCCTGTTGCTGCGGCGCGATACGCTCAAACCGGCCCTGGCCGTCGAACTGGATTACCCCAAACAGACCGAACACCGCCCGACCGACGCCTTCCTGGACGGGATTTGCGCCCAGGCGCGCCTGCCGCTGGCGCATGTCACTGTCCAGCAGAGTTACGACGCCAACGCCCTGGCGCGCCAGTTTGCCGAAGCCATGAAAAAAGCCAAAGTGGACAACCCCCTGCTGCACAGCGAATCCGACTACTCCCCCATCTGCCCGCGCTGCGGCATCACCATGGTGCTGCGCTTCTACAAAGACGGGTCACGAAAGGGCGAGCAATACTACGGTTGCCTGAATTTCCCGCAGTGTCAGGAAGTGGTGGGGGTGGGGAAGTAGTAATTCAGGAGGCCAACAAATGTAACCATTGTTGCAAACCTTGGGGAGAAATAGGTTGTGACTTTGCTGCCAGAAGTTCGAAATCCTTGACCTGGAATAAAGGCAAGGATTTTGCCTTTCCCGCTTTCCCTTTGCCATTATTCACGTAATCGCCCATTGGGGCAGTGCCTTGGATAAAACGGCTTAATATCGTTTTGATTGCTTCCGGGCTGTTGTCAATGCCAATCCAACGGCGGTTGAGTTCATTTGCAGTGTGTAAAGTGGTGCCAGAACCGGCAAAACAGTCCAAAACCAAATCCCCGGGATTGGATGAGGCCTGGATGATTCGTTTGAGCAGGGCGGGATTTTTTTCGGTTGGGTATCCAGTAATTTCTATATTCTGGTTATGGGCATCGCGGAAATCGAGCCAAATATCTTGCGCAGGTATCCCACTGCTCTCATCGAGATACACCTTCCGGCGCGGATTGCCGGTCGGCGACCAATAGATTTCCCCCCTGGCATCCATCTCATCCAGAGTTTGAGGCGTATACTGCCAATGCTTACCTTTGGGCGGCAACATGCCACGCCAGGCTTTGCCTGTTTCACCATTTCTTTCGCCCGGCGCATGGACGGGAACTTTTTTATATTTCCGGCCTGTTCCATCCTCAATGTATGTATATTCTTTGAGTATTTTTTCTTCTGTCCAGGCTTCGACGGCGCGATTCCAAACATAATCTTTCGACTTGGTGTAAAACAAAATATAGTCCGAGATATTACCGTATGCTTTGCGTGTATAGTTTTTGGGGTTGCATTTTTTCCTGGTAATCCAATTGCGAAAGTTGTCTTTCCCAAAAACTTCGTCCATTATCACTTTCACATAAAAAGCCATGTTTTCATCGAGATGAACATAAATTGAACCATCCGCTGCCAACAATTCACGCAAAAGAATAAGACGCTCACGGAGGAACTCAAGGTAGTGACTGCCTTCCAATAAATCTGTATAGGCATCTGCCTGCCCGCGTGATTGAAAAACGCTTTTCGTGGCAAAAGGCGGGTCGATATATACCAGGCGCACCTGGCCCCTCACCGAATCATTTTGGAGCAGGCCAGCCAGGATAGGAAGGTTGTCGCCGTAATATAAATGGTTATTTACAGGATTACCCCGCCAAAGCGATTCGACCTCGGCAGGAGCAAAATTCAATACATCTTGCCGGGTCTTTTTCCCTTCATAAGACAGCGAAACATCCAGCCCAACATCCAGGCCAGGATTTGGAATTATCGCCTGCCCGTTCCATTTTGTTTTGGACAATCCTGCCGCCATTACTGATTCCTTTTGGATTGCAGCCACTTTAACGATAAACGTTCAGGGAGCATACGCAACGTGAGAACAAGGACTTCGCCCGGATAAGAATTCTCCAACGCCGCATAATCACGCCACATCGAGCCGAGCAATAAACCAGGGCCATCGTTCAACAAAATTACCTTTGCGCGTAAAACGTGCGCGCGCGAGTAAGCCAGGATTTCGTCAATTGCGGTTTTATATTGTCCTGTTCGGTCATCTTCCTGCGCTCCGCCACGGTCGGAATCGTACCGGGCCAAGCCAATTGCCAGGATTTCATTCGTCTGCCTGTCGCGAATAATAAAATCGACCGGGCGCGTTGGATTGGGGTAGTCAGTGAAAACAGTTTTCATCAAGATGTCTTTCCCAGCGCGTTCAGGCCCGGCAACCGTCAGGTCTGGGAAACGAGAACGCATCATTTCAAAGAAACGTTCGGTCAAGTCATAGCCCTTTTTGCCACGGTCTTTGTACTCCCACAGGATTGCGCACAAAGCCTCATCAGGAATTGGCCTGCTTTCGAAGGCAGATTGAACCTCCTGGATAGGGCGAAAACTGTGGCCGAATTCTGCCAGGATATTTTCGATTTTCGACTTGACCTTCAACATTTCCACCGGGGTGGCTGGGCTGACGTATTTTCGAAAGACCCGGTTCAGTTGAACGCGCATCCAACCATTTGGGGTTTCAACAATTTGCCTGAGAAGTCTCTCTGACGACTCCGAAGTCTTTAGAATCTGCCCAAAAAGTACCAGCACCGGTTTGTATAATTCGCAGGCCAGGGGCAGGATGTCTGGATAATATTCCCCGGTCGCCAGGGTAATCCATTTCGCGCCATTGGCCTGGTAATCTGCGAACGATTTTGCCATTTCTTCATCCTGGAAAGTGAATCTTGTTCTATCCTTTGATACTGGACATTATAATCCATCAAATTCTCGACCATTTCTACTGCAAACACCGCCGCAAATGGATAAATCACCCGCTTGACAGGCAAAACGGAAAAGCGCATACTATTGTCAGTGAATTTTTTCACATCCCAGACCAACCGGGGCGCAGGGTTGGCAGTCGACACAGTATGAAATGGTCGGTGGTACAAGAAAGGATGAACGCAAATTTCCGGTCAGGAAAGCGAAGGCGCAGGAACGCGAGCCCGCCGCGCCGATGGATTCCCCACAGGCGAGGCGGGGATAATATCCCTTGGGAGATTGCCGGAGTTGGCGAACTCGACCACGTTATATCTGGTGACCAAAAAAAGAATGGTTCTCAGCGGTGAGTACCAATTCGTCTAGTTACATAGTTAGCCCCTTCCTTTGTAACTGCCTGCCCGCCCTCACCCCGCTGCGCGGGGCTTCCCCCGGCCCCTTCTCCCAGTGGGAGAGGGGAGAAAACAGAGATGATTTTGTCGCTTTCGGCAGGAAAATCCGTTTCGTATGTCCG
>DAOUAZ010000135.1:0-7014 GCA_034432975.1 Anaerolineales bacterium
CACATTTTGAGCGCAGATTCGTCTTACAATATGCAGAACACGGGTTTCTGACAACCAGGAATATCGGAGGGCTTTTGTTATGGCTCATCAGCGCCGTTTGCATGTCTTTCTGCTCTCTTTTTTGATTGCAGCGTTGCTATTCAGTAATGTGGGCTTTGCCGTTGCGAGAGCGGCGACGAAAACTCCCGTTGCGCCAGCGCCTTCTGCAACAGTTACGCCAGCCCCAACATTCACCCCAACCCCAAAAATGAATGCGAACGCCGAGCCGCAAGCCTGGCTGGACGCAGCGATTGACCCGGAAAAATTTTCCACCGGCGGAAAGCTGGTGATCCACTTCAATACGCCTATCGATGTTGCAAGCGCGGCCAATCCGCTCCTGGCCTGGCCGGATGTGCCGGGCAACAGCGAATGGAACGAAACCCAAACCACGCTGACGTTTACACCCGCTGCCGCTTTGAAGGGTCAGTCCAGTTATGTCTTTTTCCTGAACCCTGCCCTGCGCGCCAGGTCGGGCAAGGCCTTGAAAAATGCTCCTGAATGGCAAATCCTGACGAGCGCCGGGGTCAAAGTCTCCGGGATAAATCCTTCGTTTGGAGAGTTGGACCGGCGCTATGATGAGATTACCATCTCCTTTGACCGGGAGATGGAAACCAGCCAGACCGATGGGATTGTCTCGATTGAACCGGATATCCCCTTTGAAGCAGCCTGGAAAAATGCGCGTCTTTTGCAAATCCAATTGGAGCAGCCGTTTGACTTTGGACAGCGATACCGGCTGACCGTTCAGCGCGGCTTATTGGCAAAAAATGGCGCATCGCTGGATGAAGATTTTGCCGGGGTATACCAGCAATTGCCCGCGCAAGTCCGGGTGGAATCAATCACAAGCAAGGAAGTCACAATCGCCTTCAATTACAGAATCGACCGTCAAAAGACCGGTTTGGGGTTCTCGATTTCGCCAGGGTTGGAGGGCGAGTGGCGCTGGGTTTCCGAGAAACAGGCCGCTTTCAAAAGTGATGCTCCCATTCCCGCGAATCAGGTTTACCGCCTCGCATATCCGGGGACGATGTTGGATATGAATGGATTCGACATCGAGCCGCCAGCGTTGCAATTTTCCGGTTTGCCGCCCATGCGCCTGCTGGAGCAGGAAGACGGGATACAAAAGTCAACCTATCAGGAAGGACATTACTATGCCAGTATAGATTTGTCCGAGATTCAAATTCAATTCGATGGAACCGTAGCGCGCCCAACGGCAGAGAAGGCCTTTTCGATTTCACCCGCCGTGCCGGGCGTCTTCCGTTGGGAAACCAACCTGGCCGGGAAGGATATTCTGGTTTATGTCTTGAAGGGTTTCTTGAGACCGGGGCAGCAATACACCGTTAAAGTGGACGCCAACGTGAAGGATGCCCAGGGAAAGCCGGTCACCGTGACCCCCTTCCAGGAAAACTTTTCTGTGAGCGACTGGGCTTATCTGCGTACCACGTTTGGTCAGGAGGGCGACAACATCCAGGTAGTGGATGCAAGTGGTTCGCGCCGCATTCGTTTGGCTGCTGATGAAAAAACCGTCTTTTCGGCTTATCGTTTCGAGTTAATCGATTTTGCGAATTTGTATGCCAAATATTATTCGTCGCGAAGCCGTCGGAATATTCGGAATATTCCCATCCCGGCCCAGGACAAGCCTGTTGCGGTTTGGAGCGGGGTGGAAGAGCGAAAATCCGAAGACGATTACTACTCGGTGATTGAAACCATCTTACCGGCGCAGATGGAACCCGGCCTGTATATTCTCAACATGAGCGAAGATGGACGACTGCTCGACCAGTTGTTTGTGGTCGTCTCGCGCAATACGCTGGTGGTCAAACAGAGCGGGCGCGAGATGCAGGCCTGGGTTACGGATAACCGAGGCAGGCCGGTGCCAAACGCCGAAATTCGGGTCTATAACGCCAAAAGCGAGAAGATTCGTGAAGGCAAGAGCGATGAAAATGGCCTGTATCGCGTGCCGCTGCAAGACAGCGACCAGCCCGTGCTGGTTTCTGCGCGGTTGAGGTCGCCGGATGATGTCACCCTGGCTGGTTTCTCCGGCACCTGGCGAACCTATGATGGATATAACAGCGCAGCCTCCCACTTGCCAGGGGGCGAGCCCTTCCTGGTTTATCTCTACACCGAGCGGCCCATCTACCGGCCCGGCCAGACGGTTTACTTTAAAGCCATCCTGCGCCAGGATAACGATGTTAAATACGAGTTGCCCGGCCCCGGCACGCCTGTCACCGTGCAGGTCAAAGACACCCGCAAGAATACCCTGCAAACCCTGACGCTTGCAACCAACGACTTTGGTTCAGTGCATGGCGAATTCCTGATTCCCGATAGTGCTATGTTGGGCGATTACACGATTGAGTTGGACATTGATGACTTCAGCGGCTATGGGCAGTTCCGCGTAGAAGATTACCGCAAGCCCGATTACCAGGTTACGATTACCTCACTGCAACCCGAAAAGAAGGACCGCTATGTACGCAACGAGGAGGTCAAGGTACTGGTTAATACCGCCTATTATTTTGGGGAACCGCTGGCCGGTGCAAAACTGGAAGCCGACCTTCTTTACGGCTACCCGATAAAAACCAACATCACCGGTAAACTCACCACGGATGAGCAAGGCAATACTGTTTTGAGTTTTAAGGCATTCTATGATGAAGATTACTATGGCTGGTGGGATAGAGAAAAGTGGCGTCTGTGTTTGCAAGTCAGCGCGGATGACGGCAGCCACCAAAAAGTTGTCGGCCTGTATTACTTCGATCTCTACTCAGCCACCGACCAGGTCAGGATGGATACGGGCGGCTATTACGCCCAGCCGAACTCGCCGATTACAGTCAATATCAGCGACGTGGACATTCTCGGTCAGCCGGTTGCCGGGCGCGATTTGACTCTCGCCGTAAAACGTTGGGATTGGACCAAATTTGGCTATAGCGACATTTCACAGCATATTCCGCTCCAGACAGATGCGAACGGCAAGGCCAGCGCGCAAATCACGTTGAAAGCCGGTTATCATGAACTCACGCTTTCGGGAAAAGATTCCCTGGGCAACTCTATCAAAACAAGCCGCTGGCTGTATGTGTTCAAGGATAAAAACGATTGGGCCCAGCGGGAAAAAGACAGCCACCTGGTGATTTCAACTGAAAAAGAAAAGTACAAACCCTATCAAAAAGCCCGCCTGGTGATTGAATCCACCTTCAGCGGCCCGGCCTGGCTGACCTTTGAACGCGGCAGCGTCATCAACAGCAAGCAAATCGCGTTGACCGCCCCGCTGACGATTCTTGATGTCGATATCATTCCCGAACACGCCCCGAATGTTTTTATCACGGTCAACGCCTGGCAGCCGGCTTCCGAGTCGGTCGGCCGCTTCGGTTACGTGTCCAGTTATTCGACTGCTTCCGACAGTTACCTGCGCATTGCCCGGGCTTATGTCGAAGTGGATGCCGGCGCCAAAGCCCTGGACATCAACATCACGCCCGGCCAGTCCGTTTACAAACCCGGAGAGACTGTCAGCGCACTGATTGAGGTTAAAGATACCGCCGGGCAGCCGGTGGCCGCTGAACTTTCGCTGGCGGCGGTGGATGAAGCCATCTTTGCATTGGCGGGACCCTCGGAACTGGATATTTTCGAGGCCTTCTATGGCCCGCGCGACCTGAGCGTAAACAGTTTCGATTCGATGTCGCCCTGGCGCGTGATCTATCCGGGCGACATGGGTGGTGGAGGAGATGGTGGCAGCCCCCTTGCCCCGCGCACAGATTTCCAGGATACGGCCTTCTGGCTGCCTGCAATTGAAACCGATTCCAATGGGCAGGCCAGTGTTCAATTCACGCTGCCAGACAATACCACGCGCTGGCGGTTGAGCGTCAAGGCCGTCACGCGCCGGCACCAGGTCGGGCAGGCCCAGGCGCAGATTGAAACCAAAAAAGAACTATTCCTGCGCCCGGTTTTGCCGCGCATCCTGACCCAGGGGGATACGGCCACCCTGACCACCTTCGTTCACAATTACAGCGATTCAGCCCAGGAGGCGCGAGTCAGCCTGAAAGCGCCGGGCCTGGAACTGACCAACCCGCAGGAGCAGCAAATTACGCTTCAGCCGGGAGAAGTGGCTGCAATCGGTTGGCAGGCGCGGGTGGCGGTGGGAACTCCCGTCCAGGTCGAATTCAGCCTAAAGACTGGTAAAAACCTGCAAGACGGCGTTCGGCTTCCGTTGGAAATCCAACCGGCGATGGTGCGCGAGATTCAGACCCAATCCGGCCAGTTCGGCGGCGAAACTGTTCTGGGGTTGAACCTGCCCCAGGTGGACAGGCAAACCAGCCGGGTGACACTGACCCTGAACCGCTCCCTGGGCGGGACATTGCTCAATGGCCTGGGATTCCTGACCGGCTACCCCTATGGCTGCGTCGAACAGGTTATGAGCCGCGCCCTGCCCAACGCGGTGGTCGCTCACGCGGCGGGTGAACTGGGGCTTGAAGCCGAATTGCAAGCCAAACTCCCGGCCCTCATCCAGGCCAGCCAGGTCAAGTTGTATGGCTTGCAGCATAGCGATGGCGGCTGGGGCTGGTGGTACGATGACCGGTCTGACGCCTACCAGACAGCCTGGGTTCTGTTCGGTTTGAGCGTGGTCAACGATTCCGGGTATACCGTGGATGCAACGGTAATTGAACGCGCTGCAAGGTGGTTAAAAAACAATATGGGTGAAGATGCGCGCATCCAGGCTTACGCACTCTATGGTCTTTCGAAAGCCGGGCAGGGCGAACGCGAAAAAACCATCGACCTGGCCCAGACGGACGGCCCGCAACTGGATACGTTTAGCCAGGCAGCCCTGGCCCTGGCGCTCCATAACCTGGGCGAGAAAGAACAGGCGCGCGCCATGCTGGAACTGTTGACGCAGGACGCAATCGCGCAAGGGGATGCCGTTTATTGGCCGCAATCCAGCCTGGATGGTCAATATCGCAGCCAAACCATGTCGTCCAGCCTGCGCGCAACCGCCCTGGCGTTACAGGCTTATGTCGCAATCGACCCGGCCCATGCGCTCATCCCCGGCATGGTGAGATACCTGGCCTCCCAGCGCAAGGGGCTGGAGGGCTGGGGCACCACCAACGAGACCAGTTATACCATCCTGGCGCTAACCGACTACCTGGTTTCGCAAACAAAAAAACAGGCCGAGACCCCCTACCGGGTTTTGCTCAACGATACCCTGCTGGCGGAAGGCCTGCTTGAAGTGGGGAAAAACAGCGTCAATCTTGATGTTCCGTTTTCAGGGTTAAAGGATGGCGCCAACCGCCTCGTCCTGCAAACCCAGGATGATGCCCTCCTGTATTTTGATTTGTCCACCCAATATTACCGGCTTCAGGCTGCGCCCCAGGCGCGGGGAGAAATCAAAGTCTCGCGCCGCTATCTCGACCCAAAAACGAACAGGGTTTTAGAGACGCTGAAGGCCGGGCAATTGGTAAAGGTTGAACTAACCCTCCAGGTTACTCAAGACGTTTCGTACCTGGCGCTGGAAGATTACCTTCCCGGCGGGTTGGAAGCCTTGAACGAGGGGCTGAATGCCAGCCTGGAGCCCAGGATTGATTGGACCTGGGGATATTATGAGGATGAAATCTTCTTCTGGCAGGATTATGGCTATAACTACAAAGAAATTCGCGGCGGCCGGGTGGTCTTCTTCTTCACCAGCCTTGCAAAAGGCAAGCACGCATTCACCTACCTGGCGCGCGCCGTCACCCCCGGCCAATTCACCATCTTGCCAGCCCAGGTGTATGCAATGTATGACTTGAATACCTGGGGCCGGTCGGGGCGTGATGAGATTTCGATAGGGAAGTAAGTCTTTCCCACCCTGGCGCCCTCAACCTGGTCGTTGAGGGCGTTTTTTGTCTTACAAAATCTGCCAATTCCAGCATTCTTGTTTTATTGTAAAATGAGTATGTAGAAGCAGCGATTGCGTAAACGAATTACGAATTACCCTTCTTCCATGCCCCTTACCCCCCACCAACTCTCCATCATCGAAGCGCCCCTTCAGGCCAAAATCTTCCTCTCCGGCCCGGCGGGCTGCGGCAAGACGACCGCCGCGGTCGAGCGCATGCGCGCCCTGCTCGAGGCGGGCGTTCCCGGCGAGAGCATCCTCATGCTCACCCCGCAGCGCACCCTGCAAGAGCCGTATCTCGACCTGCTCCACAGCCCGCAGCGCGGCGCGGGCGGCGAGGCCACGCCCGCCACCCTCGGCGGCCTGGCGCGCCGCATGGTCGACTTGTTCTGGCCGCTGGCCGAACCCGCCGGGTTCAGCCAGCCCGGCCAACCGCCGCGCTTCCTGACCCTCGAAACTGCCCAATATTACATGGCAACCCTCGTCCGCCCGCTGCTCGAACAGGGCTATTTCGAGTCGGTCACGATGGACCGCAACCGGCTGTATTCCCAAATCCTCGACAACCTGAACAAAGCCGCCCTCATCGGCTTCCCGCATACCGAAATCGGGGCGCGGCTCGATGCGGCCTGGCTGGGCGAAGCGGCCCAGCGCCGGGTCTACGCCGACGCGCAGGACTGCGCCAGCCGCTTCCGCGCCTACTGCCTCGAACACAACCTGCTCGATTTTTCGCTGCAACTCGAAGTATTCGCGGATATCCTGTGGCCGCAGCAGGCCGTCCGCGCCTGGCTGACCCGCGCCTACCGCCACCTGATTTACGATAACGTAGAAGAAGACGCTCCCCGCGCCCACGACCTGCTCCGTGAATGGCTGCCCGAATTTGAATCGGCGCTCCTGGTGTACGACGAAGGCGGCGGCTACCGCAAATTCCTCGGCGCGGATACAGAAACAGGCCGGGGACTGGCCCAACTCTGCGAAGAACAAATCGCCTGGCAGGAATCGCTGGTCGTCACGGAACCAATCGCCCGCCTGAACAACGCCCTCGCAACCGCCCTCCAGCCCGAATCGGATTCTTTCCTCCTGCCTCTTTCGGATGATGAAACGGACATTTACCCCGCCGAGGCCTTCTCCGTTAT
>DAOUAZ010000136.1:0-2577 GCA_034432975.1 Anaerolineales bacterium
GGCGCGCCAGGCAGGTTTGGAAAATGGTCGGTGTCATCGTAGCGGAAGATAAGTTTGCCATCGGCTTGCATGTACTGGTAAGTGTAACTGACCAGGAACGTGGCCGGTTCGGTTGTCACCAATTCGCGGAAGTGCAGGCGCGAACCGTCCTTAAAAACCAACTCGCCGCGCAGGTAGCCTTCTACCGGGGTTCGTTTCTCGGCATGCACCACTTGCGTTTCCACTGCGCGGCAGCGCGCAATCCAATTGTTGATGCGCCGAAAATAACCGGTAATTTCATAACGCGCTGGCATTATCGGACTCGCGCTTCTTGCAAGGCGGCTTTCTTTTCTTCGAGCAGGGCCAGCATTTTGGTTTCACCATACCAGTCGATAAAGTCGAGTGTCTCCTCGAGGTCTCCTGGATGAAACCGGCGCAAGAATTCGGTGGTGGTCAGGTTGTATTGCTCTTCAAAGGCCAGCAAGCGGGCGCGAGTCAGCTTGATGCCATGCTCAATATCATCCAACTGACCCTGAATCGCGCCCTGGATGAGCGGCTTGAGCCGCCTGGCGTCACTGGTTTGAATGGTTACTTGTTGCAGCATTTTGTTCTCCTTGAACTTCACTTACCCATACGGGCGCCTCGAAAAAATTGTAACACTTTTTTTGTCATGAAGCCTGAATACACCCCCGATGAACTCCTGCCCCTTTCGGGCCTCCAGCACTTCCTGTTCTGCCGCCGGCAGTGGGCTTTGATTCATGTGGAGCAGCAGTGGAAAGAAAATGTGCTGACCACCGAAGGTAAACTGCTGCACAAACGGGTCGATAACCCCTTTTTCAGCGAAACGCGCAACGGGTTGATAACTGCCCGGGCGCTGCCGGTGGCTTCGTACCGGCTGGGGCTTTCGGGAAAGTGCGATGTGGTGGAGTTTATTCCCTCACCCCCGGCCCCTCTCCCAAAGGGAGAGGGGAGCGAAGGCGTGAAACTGCCCGGACGGGATGGTTTGTACCTGCCGGCCCCGGTGGAATACAAACGCGGCCACGAGAAACGCGAACCGGTGGATGAAATCCAACTCTGCGCCCAGGCCATGTGCCTGGAAGAGATGCTCTCCGTCAGCATTCCTCGAGGCTGGTTGTATTACGGTGAAACCCGGCGTCGCGCGGCGGTGGAACTGACCGGCGAACTGCGCGACCTGGTACGCCAAATGTCTGAGGAAATGCACGCCTATTTTTCGCGCGGATATACGCCCAGGGTCAAGACCTCCAAAGGCTGCCGTTCCTGTTCGCTGGCAGACCTGTGCCTGCCTGTGTTGCAGGAAAACGTGATTGCGGCTTCGAAATATATCCAAATGCAGGTGAAGAATGCGTGAAGCCTTCAATGCCCTCACCCCCTGCCCCTCTCCCAAAGGGAGAGGGGGGAGATGTTGCCCATGAAACAACTTGCCAATGTCTTATATGTCACTACGCCCGAAGCCTGGCTTTCGCTGGATGGCGAGAATGTGGTCGTCAAAAAGGATGAGCACACTTCTACCCGCCTGCCGCTGCACAATCTCGAAAACATCGTCTGTTTCAACTACCTGGGCGCCAGCCCGGCGCTGATGGGGGCCTGCGCCGAGCGCAATGTGGGCCTGTGTTTCCTGACCCCCAACGGCAAATTCCAGGCGCGGGTGACGGGCAAGGTGCGCGGCAATGTGCTGCTTCGCAAGAAACAGTACCGAGTTTCGGAGGAGGAAGCCGCCAGCGCGCCCATCGCGGCATCCTTCCTGCTTGGAAAAATTGCCAACAGCCGCAAGGTGGTCGAACGCGCCCTGCGCGACCATGCCCTGCTGGTGAACGGGGAGAAATTATCCCAGGTCTCGGCGGCGCTCAAAAGTATCCTGACGGTGCTGCCCAGCTGTTCGACGATTGCCGAGTTGATGGCTTTCGAGGGCAGCGCGGCCAAACTTTATTTTGGGATTTTCGACCAGTTGATTTTGCAGCAGCGGGAAGATTTCCCGTTTTCCGAACGTTCGCGCCGCCCGCCGCTCGACCGGATGAACGCCTTGCTCTCGTTCCTGTACACTTTGCTGACGAACGAAGTCGCTTCGGCTCTGGAGGGGGTAGGGCTGGACCCTTACGTGGGCTTCCTGCACCAGGACCGCCCCGGACGCCCCTCGCTGGCCCTCGACCTGATGGAAGAACTGCGCCCGGTGTTTGCCGACCGGCTGGCGCTTTCGCTCGTTAATCGGAAGCAGGTGACAGGGCGGGGGTTTGTTACCAAAGAAAGCGGCGGAATCTTGATGGACGATGATACCCGTAAAACGGTTCTCTCTGCCTGGCAGGAGAGAAAAAAAGAAGAAATCCTGCATCCATACTTGAAAGAGCGCATCCCCTTTGGGCTGCTGCCGCATGTCCAGGCCATGCTGCTGGCGCGTCACCTGCGCGGCGACCTGGATGCCTACCCGCCGTTTTTTTGGAGTTAAGCCATGATGGTTCTCATCACCTACGACGTGAACACCGAAACGCTGGCCGGGCAAAAACGGCTGTGCAAGGTGGCCAAGGCCTGCCAGGATTACGGCCAGCGGGTGCAGAATTCGGTCTTCGAGTGCATCATCGACCC
>DAOUAZ010000137.1:0-17472 GCA_034432975.1 Anaerolineales bacterium
TTCAGCAGGTCGTTGCCGGTCGAGTCGGTCACGCGATAGGTGAGAACCCCCAGGCTGCCTGCCAGTCCCACGTCGCCGGTTTTGCCGCCGCCGATGAAGCGAATCCAGCCTTTGAGATGGACTTCTTCGCCGGGGCGGTACATGGCGCGGTCATCGAACACATACCAGCGCAGGCTGTCACGCGGCGGAGAGACCTGCCAGGAGTCGTCGCTCCAATAGTAGGTAGAACGCGGCAGCAGGGCGGTGTCATCTCCCAGCCGGGCGGTCAGATAGGCCGCGCCGGAGGGAATGTCGAAGCGCGCGATTCCATCTGTCCCGGTGCGATATTCCTGCGTCCCGGCGGAAATGGTCACATTCGAGAGCGGCGCGCCGGTTTGTAAGTTGGTGGCCCAGGCCGTCATCTCGCCGGGGTCGGCGTAAGCGTCCAGCCCGATTTGGGTGACCTGCACCCAGGCGTGGATGGTCTGCGACTGACGCTGCCAGGGGTCGAGTTCGACCAACGGCTTGGGCGGCTCGACCACCACGATGAACTGTCCGAAGCTGTTTTTCGTGTAATTGCTTAAGTCAATGTCTACTTGCGTCAGGGTGTCATCGGGAATGGACAGGCTCAGGGTCTGGTCTGAAACCAGCGTTCCGGGAATGGAGGGCGGATGGTCGCGCCGCCAATCGCGCAGGTAGGTTTTGAAGGCCGGCCAATCGGCGGGCTGGACGGCGTAAATCCGCGCGCGCAGGCGGTTGTAGTTGATGGCGTAGACCGAAAAGAGCGGCTTGACCGCCGATGGGGCCTGCCCTGAGCCTGTCGAAGGGTCGAGCGTGACGAAAACCTGCCCCGGCCCGGCCAGCACCGGCTCGGCCTTATCCACTCGGAAGGTCAGGCGGCGGTCCGCGCCCAATTTCTGTCCAAAAATGTCCTGAATCTCTCCGCTGACCGTCACGGTATAGGTTGTCTGGCCGCTGGTCTGGCCGTTGATGTTAAGGGTATTGCCAACCAGGTTGACCGACGCACCGGGGATTTCCGGCTCGACCCGCAGCATTCCTTCGCTGAAGGTCTGCGGGTCAATTGGGTTGTTGAAGCGGATGTAGAACGGCGTCAGCGGCGGGCAGTTGCCTCCGTACCACGAACAGCCATATTCTTCGATGCGCAGCGGCGCGTAGGTCGAAAAACTGTACGACTGCGCCTCGCGCGTCACCAGCGGCCCCTCGGCAGAGGGCGCGCCCGCCCGCACAGTCACAGTAATGCGCGTATCGGCGGGCAGGGGTTCGAGGGACTTAAAGGCCAGCCAGCGCCCTTCGACGTGGCGCGGGATGCTATCCCGCGCTCCTTCAATTTCGTCATCGCTCGCCAGGCGCGCAACCACATCCCGCCCGCCCGCTTGCACCGCCAGCCAGCCCAGCATGGCCGCCGGGTCGATGCGCTGGTCGAAGGCGATGAAAAAGAGCGGGTCGAGTGGTTGGGGCGCATCATACGGATAGGTTGCCACAACTTTGGGCGGCGGCGTGGTAAACGTCCAGGTCACGGCCTGGGCCAGGGCATTCCCGCTCATCGATTTCGTCCCGGCGGGGACGGTGACGCGGTATTCGGTCGCTTTGGGCAGGCGGTCCACCAGGCCGGAGTCGTACTCGAAGGTCAGGGTCTTCGTCCCCAGCCAGCGCCAGGTTCCGGGCAGGGCTGGTTCGATGACGACCGGCGCATCCCGAAGCGCGAGGTCGCTCAATGTACCAAGCGGAGCCATCGGCTGGTTGAAGGTGATGGAGATGAACGGCGCAATGGGGATTTCGCCCTCCGGCGCATAGCGCAGCACCTCGAGCGGCCCCGCTTCGCTCCCGGTCACGGGCGGGATTCCCGTTTCGAGGGACGGGAACGCATCCCGAACGGTTTGGCCGGGGCGCGGCGGCGGCAGCAACTCGGTCGGGAATTTGAATTCGACCTGCTGCGCGGAACCCGCTTCCAGCCCGGGCAGGCGCGCCAGGATGCGGGCAATTTCTTCTTCCGAAAGCGGGCCGCCGGTCGCCAGCGGGGGCCGTTCGACCTGCTCCGGTTGCGATTGTCCTTCGCTCAAGAGAATATTCATCTTCGCCTCGCCTCCCTGGGTGCTGGAAGTTTCACCCGTCTGGGAACTCGTCCCGCCCTGGACGGGAATCGTCGCTTCGGGGCCGGGTACCCGAAACAAGCCCGGCGCAAAGCGGTTGACCAGCAGGGCCAGCCCCCCCAGGCAAACAATGAGAAAAATTCCGATGAGCGCAATGGCCCATCCCTTACGCATACGGGGTTTTTGTTCGGCGGTCACGGTGCTTGTCTCCTTCTCCCACAGGACGCCCTGCGGGGCAGGCGGGTTCCCGTCACAAAGATTTTCCTGGCAGGTATTACGATTATACGGCAGGGGCAAACGAAAAGTGACAGCCATTTTGGGGATGACTGTCACCTGGTTGTGAAAGATGAGGGATACGCTACCCGTAAACGACTTCCAATTCGGCAGGATACAGGTTCACCGTCAGTTTCGACCCGCTAATGCACAGCGTTTCACCGTCGGCGTGGGCCGGGAAGTCCCCCTCCAGCGCGGTCACTTCGACCTGGCGGGCGCGCCGCATTTTGATTTCCGGCTGCCCTTCCTGCTTACCCTGGATGAACATCGGAATCAACTGGAAAATACGCAGTTTCCCGGCCTTCTCGGCGATGCACAGGTCAAGGGTCCCGTCATCCGGCTGGCCGTTCGGCGCCATGCGGAAGCCGCCGCCCATCCGTTTGCCGTTCATAATCGAAACCATCAGGGAATATTGTTCAATTACCTGCCCGTCCATCTCGATGCGCAGGCGCGGCGGTTTGTAGTAGAAAAAGACCGTCTGGATTGCGCCGACGAGATAGGCAGGCAGCCCGCGCAGGAAGCGCAGTTGCAGCGCCGCAAACCCGACCGCCGCATCGAACCCGATGCCGATGCCGTTGCCGAAATAACGCCCCTCCGGGTAATCGCCGCCGCTCACCAGGCCGACATCAATTTTCTTGCGTTTGTCCGCCAGCAGCGCATTTATGCTCTGCTCGAAGCCTGCCGGGATGCCCACGCCCCCGGCAAAATCGTTGCCCGTGCCAATCGGAATCATGCTCAGCGCGGCGTGGTTGAATCCGGCTTTGCGGGCGCGCATCAATCCATTCAGCGTTTCGTTGAACGTCCCGTCGCCGCTCGCGCTCACGACCACATCATACCGTTCCCGGGCCGCCTGCTCGGCCAATTCCGCCGCATGCCAGGGACGCTCGGTGCGCGCCAGTTTGTAATCCACGCCTGCCTTGCGCAAGCGCGCTTCGATGGCCGGGATGGATTTTTCGCCCAATCCGCGCCCCGCAACCGGGTTGACAATGACAAAATATTTCATAAGGCCTCCAGAGTTGGCGTAGTTTATCACTAAAACACCATAACAAAACAAAAAGCACGGCCAGCGCCGTGTTTTTTGTCCGTTCCTTAACAATTACCCTTTTTTCGCATCGAACTCTGGAATGCGCCGGTAACTCGGCCGCTCCTTGTTCAACGTGCTGCCCAGCGCTGCGGCAATTTCATCCATCGAATAGGTATCTTCGTTTTCCAGGATTTGCTTCATCAATCGCAACTCTTCTTCCAGCTGTTTCATTTCCACCTGGAATTTCGTCAGCGTTTCACCGTTTGCCTGGCCTTCCAAAGCCTGCCTGGCCTCGTGCGCCTTCTCCAACGCCTGCATGGCATTCTGGATGCGCTCTACCATCAAATTCCAGTCTGTCATCGCGGCCTCCCGGAAGCGTGAACCCGCCTCCAAATTCAGGATAGCACGCTGCCCCCCCCCGTTTTTCAAGTCTCGCGCATACTCTTCGGGCGTATCCAGGTCCTTCAACACCGTCTCGTCGCAATCGACATATAAAATCTCGCTTGCGTGAGCGTTCAAGAACATCCGCGCCGTATGGGCAGCCGCCAATTCACTCCACAAATCGCGTTTCACCAGCCAGGGGTGGCCCCGGCGCCTATCGAAACTGGGGATAATGAGACGCGAACCGGAGATTTCCCAGGCTGAAACAACCCTCCGCGCGGACTCCAGACTCAACTGCGGCTGGTCTCCCAGGGCAACCAGCGTGGCAGCCACCTGTGGGCCGAGTCCCGCCAACCCCGCCCGGATACTGCTCATCATCTCCCCGGCCTCATATTGCGCGTTGAACACAGCCCGCGCCGGCAGCGATTCTGCCAAACGCGCCACCTCCGCCTCGACCACCTCCCGCGCCCCTCCGGTAACGACCAGGATATCCCCTACGCCGCCATCTGACAGCGTGGCCGCCACCTGCCCCAGCACCGTCGTTTGACCCCAGGGCAGCAGCATCTTGGGCTGTCCCATCCGCCGCGACATTCCCGCCGCCAGCACGATTGCCGCCAGGCTCATTTTGCCATTCCCCACGCCATCAATTTGCGATAACCCTCTTCGTCATCCACATCGAACAATAGACTCTCATCATGCCAGGGAACATACTCCACCGGGAACTGGCGCATCACCGCGCGCCCGCCCACATCGCCCTCCAGCTTCATCAATTCCGGGAATGTGACCCGGTCGAACAGAACCGGGTTGGCCCGGCGGTCTGCCGCCAGCGGCGCGACAATTGGGAATAACCCCTCCGCGTGGCGGCCTTTGAGTGCATCCAACACATGCGCCGTCACCTGCGGCTGGTCAACCAGCAGGAAAATCGCCCCGCCTATCTCCCTCCCCCAAATTCTGCGCTCTCCAGCAGCATTTGGGGGAGGGCCAGGGAGGGGGCTCAGCCCCGCCCTCACTGCCGCCGCCTGCCCCTCGCGCCATTGCGCATTCCGCGCAATCAGCACCGGCAAATCGCGCGCCGCCGCCTCGACCTGCTGCGCGTATGCCCCGGTCACGACCACCACCGGCGCGAGCCCCGCTGCGAGCGCGGTCCTTGCTACCCGGCGCACAAACGGCTCGCCGTGAAAATCCAGCAACTGTTTGGGTTTTCCATAGCGCGACGCTTCACCCGCTGCCAGCACGATTCCGGCGATATTCTCATGCGCAGCATGGATTTCCTCGCGCTGCACGCTGGCAACAATCACTGCATCGAAGGTCTCCAGCAGCGTTGCGGCCATGCCGCCCGCGCGTGATTTCAAATCATCCGTGTCAGCCTGGTTGAGCAAAACCACTTTCCGCGCCCCCGCCGGGATATTTTTCAGCCCGCCCTGTGGGTGGGTCAGCACCCGAATTATCGCTTCCGCACTGACCGGTTCTCCTATCCTCAGGCCGCCCAACGCCCCGAAAATCTCCGGGCGGTGAATGAAATTCTCGTCCAGCGGACGCCCCAACCCGCGCATTCCGGCGGTCACAACCACCACATCCGCAAATGGCGGGATAGCCGGTTCATGCCCTGCTGGGGCTTTGAGCGGCTTCTGGCGCGAACCATCGGCTTCAATGAACAGCGGCAAGCCATGAACCTTGGCCGCTTCCCTGATTCGTTTCAATTGCTCCGGCGTTGGCGCAGTGACTCGGGCGATGTCCTCGCGGCGCGGCCCGGTGATGAGCGTCACGCCGTTTTGGAACGCGGATTCGAAATCTGGCATGGGTTCGCCCGGATTCCAGGTGATGTGCCGGTCGGCCTTTTCGGCCTGCCGGGCCGCCAGGTGCGTGGAAGTCGTCACCAGCGCCTGGGCCAATTCCCGCGCCGCCATAAAGACCGCCGAAGTCTTGCCCCCGCCACCCACGAAGGCAACAACATTGCTTTCTAATATGCGCAAGGCAAATGAAAGGTCCATTGGATAAATTATAAAGGCCAGTTAACGAAAAAGCGCATCCCAAGGAAAAGGATGCGCTTAATCTATAACAATATTTTAGAAGGGCCTGATATTTACAACCTCATCCCCTAATTTTTCGAACTGCACCATGGCTCCCTTTGAGAGCTTTTTGATTGCTCCAAGCAACTCTTTTTTTATATAAAGCTCCTTCTTTTCATCTTGTAGCTCTGTTACGAATGCTCCAGTTTCGTCAGGAGAAATAAACGCGACACGGCCAAAATGGATTTCGAGTTTTTTCTGATATTCTTCCATAGAACACCTCTTTACCAATGATTATTTAAATTATACATCAGGTGCTGATTTGTTTGACTGCCAAATATCCTGCATGTGAAATCCCCAAGATTTGTACCATGCTGCTGGAAAAATCTGGCATGAGAACGCTTGGGCTTGAAAGCGAATTGCTGTCTCCTAATAGCACCCATATAAGCGTGCCATAGATAAAAACCAGCACAACGGTGAAGAAAAACATTTGTACTTTAGAAATTTCAACTTGGTAATAATTACTTATCAAATCTCCACGAAACAAGTCATTCCACTTGGCATCTGCGATGTCTGAATTGATGGCAATTGCGCCATTTGCCTTTTGTCTGCTCATCTCCATTTTATTTAAATCATCTTCCGCATCCTTTTTTTTCTTTTGTGCATCTTCTATATTCGCTTCACTTATTTTTTTAAGGATTCTGTTTCTTTCGGTAAGCAACTTATTGATTTCATCTTCTTTTATCTCATCTTTCGGTTTATTCGATTTGTTAATAAGATCTTGCAAGGTAGCCTTTTGATAGTCTATCGAGTTATCTTGTTGTGGAATTGTCAAATAGTTTTTTATATTATCAAGGATATTGTTAAGCAATGGCGTTGAATCGATAAATATTTTGGTAGCCTCATCAATTTGTTTTTGTAGATTACCTATTTCTTCTTGTTTGTTTTGGATCTGGGAATCAAGTTTTGTAATGGTTTTAGAATCACTTGTTTCAGCAGTTTTATTAGCTTTGATAAGCTCTGCTCCAGCCAATGAGGTCACGCTGATACCCATGGCCAGAAGCAGGTAAGGTGGGATCACAATATTGAGAATCTCATTATTTTTTAGTACAGGATTTCCCGCCAGCACAGATGCAGCTCGTTGAAGCGCGATTACCGACCAAGCCGATAGTACAACGGTTGTCCACAAAATGATTTGCAGGCGCGACAAACTTATTTTTTTTCGATCGTCAATTAGGACTCCATCCCATTTTCCGCCTTTACCGTCTTTAGATGTGATTCGTTGCCCTATATGGGCAAGGAATAGAATAAACAACCCAATCACAACGAGCCAACGTATTTGAACGGATATTGGAATATTGGGCGGCTCATATAAGCCAACAAAAATGACAAAACCGATAAATAAAAGACTGATTCTCATAACATTTCATCCTTGAACCAGGCGGGGGAATGGCAATCTGCTTCAAATTATAAGCATCAGAAACACAGAGTCAACAATAAGTTGAGTTTTGTTGCGGCGACTTTATTGCTGGGTGAAAATAACTTGTTACGACTTAAAATTTATTTGTTTTTGAATACACCATAATCGCCTCCAACACCCCGCCGCCAATCGCCAGCGATTTGTCGGAAACAAGAAAACAATATTCACGCTTATCGCGCGGTTCGAGGTCGCCGATTTTCAGGCCTTTTTTGACCTCCAGCCCCGGATTGGCAAGGGGAAGTGATTGCTAAAATTCTTCAAAAACAAATACAACAATGCGCAAAGCAATGTCAGACCAATGACCAGAAAACCGGCATTTTTGTAAACCGGGCAAATTGTCTCATTTTTCGTCCGAAATCAGATGAAAATGCAAACAGGGGAAATCCTGGTATTCGCCGCCGCTGACGATTAAGCGGCAGGCGGGCAGGTGGAATTGCTCGACCAGGCTTTGGGCAATGGCGATGACATCGGAATTGATTGCGCCTTCCGTATCTCCGTAGAATGGAGTACGCAACGCGCAATAATCTAAGCAAAAACGATTTTGTCATCGCCCAGTTCGGTGATGCAGGCCAGCGAGAAGACCGGCACACCGAGCGGGGCCAGGGCTTTGCGCCCGCCCTCGAAACTTTTTTCGATGAGCGTGCCGATGCCGACGATGCTCGACCCGGCGGTTTGGGTCAGGCGGACGAGGCCCAGGATGGTGGCGCCGGAGGCCAGGAAGTCATCGATGATGAGGATTTTTTCGCCCCCGCCCAGGTGTTCGGGCGATACAATCAGTTCGACCATGCGGCCTTTGGTGTGGGATGGGGCCAGGGTCAGGTAGACCTGGTCGGGCATGGTGACGGGTTTGGTCTTGCGGGCATAGACGACCGGCAGGCCGAGGTGGATGGCGGTGGTGAGGGCCGGGGCGATGCCGGAAATTTCGGCAGTCAGGATTTTGGTGGCCCCAATGCCGCTGAACAGGCGCGCAAACTCGCGCCCGCAGATGTCCATCAGCAGCGGGTCGACCTGGTGGTTGATGAAAGAATCGACCTTGAGAATGCCGTTGCCGAGGTATTTGCCGTCTTCGAGAATACGTTGTTCGAGTGCTTCCATATCTCTTGTCCTGTGTGGAATTTGTATGGTCAGCATTGTACAACGTTTGAAAGGATGCGACCAGAGGGTCAGCGCGCCAATTTTCCAGGGAGTGTCCACAGATTTCTCGGATTTTTGCCGATTTTTTTCTGCGAAATCGTGTATGATGTAGGGCGAAATTCATTCCCCTGGAGCCGCTATGATACTCACCGAAGTCAAATTTTTCTCTGACGTTTTGGGGCTGCGCTGCGCCATGAACGTCATCCTGCCCCAGCGCCCGCTCACGGACGCCCAAAACGGCGCAAAGCCCAACTATCGCACCCTTTACCTGCTGCACGGTTACTCCGATGACCACACTGCCTGGCAGCGCTGGACTTCCATCGAGCGTTACGCCGAGAAATATAACCTGGCCGTCGTTATGCCCACCGTCCATCTCAGTTGGTACACGGATATGGCGCATGGCGGGAAGTACTGGCAGTTCATCAGCGAGGAAGTCCCCGCCGTTGTCCGCGATTTGTTCCCGCTCTCGACCGACCGGGCCGATAACTTTGTCGCCGGGCTGTCGATGGGCGGATACGGCGCTTTCAAGATAGCGTTATCACACCCGGAACGTTTCGCTGCTGCCGCCAGCCTTTCGGGCGGCGTAGACATCGCCGAGGTCGTCAAGCCGAACCCGGCAGACCCCAACAACGACGCCTGGCTGACGCACATGCGCAACGTTTTTGGCGATTTGTCCAAAGTCCCCGGCAGCAGCAATGACCTGTTCGCCCTGGCCGAAAAAGTCGCGGGGGGAAGCGTCAAACCAAAACTGTATCAGTGCTGCGGCACCGAAGACTTCCTCTACGCCGACAACCTGCGCTTCCGCGACCACGTCCGCAAACTGCCGCTCGGCCTGACCTACGAAGAAGGCCCCGGCGACCACAACTGGGCCTATTGGGATGTGATGATTCAGAAAGCATTGGCCTGGATGTTTGCGTAACGGGGGTTCCCATGCGCCTCGAAGGCTTGAACTGGATGGATGTCGAATCCTACCTCCAACGCGATGACCGGCTGATGCTGGTCACCGGCGCGACCGAACAGCACGGCTATCTCTCGCTGCTGACCGACATCAAGATTCCGCTGGCCCTGGCCGACGCTGCCAGCCAGGAAACGGATGTGCTGGTCGCCCCGCCGCTCAACTTCGGCTGTTCGCCCTATTTCCTCGCCTACCCCGGCACGTTCAGCCTGCGCGCCTCCACGCTGATGGATGTGGCCGAGGACATCGTCCGCTCGGCCGTCCAGACCGGGTTTCGCCGCATCCTGGTGCTGAACGGTCACGGCGGCAATGCCCCGGCCCGCGCCCGGCTGCGCGAGGCTGTCAACAACTTACCCGGAATCCGCCTGGGGATGTTTTGCAGTTGTTGAAGTTCGAATAACTTGGGTCGGGCAGCCCACCGTCCCGAAGGTTTGAGCGGATTAACCTGGCCTTTTGATGAACCTTCGGGACGTTTCCCTTTCCCTACCGCAACCCTGCCAGCGGGCCATTCGGGTCGATGATGGGGTTTAATACCGCGTAGGAGATAAGGACTTCCTGCGGCCCGGCGGCATAAGCGGCGACCTGGTATGGGTCGAAACTGATGAGCAGGCCGCCGGGGGTGATGTTCCAGTTGCGGTAATTTTCGGGCGTGGGGTCGGCGCCGGTTACGAACAGCGTGTCGAAGCCGATGTCGCGCCGCGAGAGTTCATCCTGGCAGTAGGAGGCAATCAGGCCGAGGGAATCCGCGCCGGGCAGGAACAACTGCTCCAGCCAGATTGGTTCGCCGCGCTGCAAACTGTATGTATACGTCAGGGTGTAACTGTACGGGTGAGCCGCGCCATCCGAATAGGTGTAAAAGCCGAAATTGAGACTCAAGACATCGCCGGGCGGCGAGACGATGGCGTAGGCGCTCTCGAAGAAACTGCCCGCGCTGATGGGCGTGGCCGGCAACCCCGCCAGTCCGGTTTTGAACTGCTCCACCTCCCGCGTTACCAGCACCAGCACCTCCGCGTTGAAGCGTTCGACGCGCGGGTCATCGCCCTGCATGACCGGGAGTTTGGTCTCGATGGTGTAATCGGGCGACTGGCCGCTTTCGCGGCTGCTGGCGGTCCGCACCGGCCATTGCAGATAAAGCGGCGCGGCGGTTGGCGTCAGGGTGGGGTTCTGCGTGGGTGGAACGGTGGCGGTCGGCAGGGGAGGGGGCGTTCCAGCCGGGGCGGAGGCCTGGGGCAGGGAACAGGCCAGGGCGGCGGTCAGGAGGAAGGCGATTATCAATACGGGGTGTTTTCTCATCACTTTACCTTCGCCAGTTTCGCTTGCAGGCGTTCCTGGCGGTGTTCGAGCTCGTCCGTCCAGTGTTTTTTCATGTAGGCGGGCATAAACGGGTCGTTCTTGATTTGCCCAATCGCTGCCAGCGTCCAGCCCAGGGCGGAGGTGGGGTCTTTGCGGGCGTGTTCGTAATATTTCGCCAGTTCGACATGGGCGTAGACATGCCCCTCGGCGGCGGACTGCTCCCATAGTTTGAGGGCGGTCTCCAAATCACCGCGCCGCTTTTGCAGTACGGCCAGTCTGCGCGCCGCCTGCCAGAAATCGGGTTCGGGCAGTTCGGTCTTCAAGCCGCGCTCGTAGAGCAGGGCGGCGTCGTCCCAGCGGTTCAGGTCCTCGAACAGCTTCGCCAGCGCGATGATGTCGAGTCCGTGCGCAATTTCGCTGCCGTGCGGGTCGGCCAACATGCCGGCGGTCAGGTGGAGCAGGGCGGCCATGGCGACCACGTCCATCGCGTTGTGGTAGAACACGCCTTTGAGCGGGGCCGCATCGCCGGCGCGCAGGTAATCGAAATACAGCCAGGGGATTTCGCAGCCGGGGACTTCCTCCACGCCGCGCGGGGCCTGCATGATGTGTTCTTCGAGATATTTCAGGGCCCGGCTGGGCAGGCGGTCGCGCCACAGGCGGCGCGCCAGCGGCAGCAGGTCGATGTGGGAGAATCCATCGAAAGGGCAGGGGAGGCCTTGCAGGGTGTAGCGGGCGCGCAGCAGCGGGGCGTCGAAGGCTTTGCCGTTGAACGTGACCAGCGCGGCGCACGGGGCCAGGAAATCCGACAGCGCTTCCAGCAGCGCGGCCTCCTCCGATGGGTTACGCATAAAAAACATCGACAGGCGAAACTCCCCCTCCACAAACCGCCCCGCGCCGACCATGAAAGCGTATGTCCCCGTGCCGCCTGAAAGCCCGGAAGTTTCGGTGTCGAGGAAGGCCAATTGGGAGAGGCTGAGACGGCTGATGGTTTCGTCGCCCGCCCAGGCCGCCAGCCCGCCCAGGCCGGATTCCGGGAGAATCGGGACGCGCCCGTGCCTGTATTCCGTTGAATATACCTGTTCCACCACGAAGGTTTCGCCGCGCCGCGTCTCCAACCAGCGGCCCTCCAGCACATGTTCGAGCGAAGAATCGCGCCGCGCTTTGGGCGCGGGCGGCTGTAGGTCGGATGCGCCAACCTTGACGCCCAGCGACTTGAGTTTATCGGCCAGGGAGGGGGACATGGGAGGTATTTTATCGCAGATGGCAGGCCGGAATGTCAATCTGGCTGCCAGTTATAGACTGGCGGCTGCCCCGAAATTTCGGGCAGGTAGCAGCCATCCACCTTGTCGGGGCGGACATATTTGACGAGGAAATCCACCCGCCAGCGGCGCTCGCTGCCGCCGGGGCGGATGAGTTCGTTGCGTTCCACCCGCCAGACCGCGCCTTCTACCGGGTCGAGCGCGCCGTGAAAGCCATGCGTCCTCAACAGCCAGAGAGCCTGCTCGATGGACAGTGGCGCGCCTCGGTGGAGCAGGCGCGGGGTCACGAATTCGCCGGGAGCCAGCCGTTCGATGAACGCGTCGAACACCAGGCGGGTCATGCCGGTCATCAAATCGAAGGCCACGAATGGTTCGTGTTTCAGTTCATAGCGCGTGCCGTGGGACTGCATCAGCCATTCGCCGCACAGCCGCTCTCCCTCGCGCAGCACGGCCAGGAAGCGGTCTTTGTTCCGCGTCACCCACTTCTCGAAATGATGGTGCTGCTCATAGGGCGAGGTCGATGCCAGGTAGCCGGAGCGCGTCAGGGCCAGGATTTCGCCGTTTAGCCGGGCAACGCCCACGTTGGAACCGTCCAGTTTTTCCTGGACGATGACCAGGTCGTGGCGGTCGCGGGTTTTTTCGGTGGCGATGCGTTCCTGGCCTTCGTGACATTTGTGGTCGCCAATGCCGATGCGGCTGCCGGGCAGGTGGGCGATGCTGCCGTAACTCTTGATGCCCAGGGGCTTGCGGGAGGGAGCGGGTGGAAGGTTCATAATCCAATTATAATCAAGCCGGAGACTTCGAGGTGTGATGGCAACCCGCTGGCAGCGACTGCGCGAACGATTCGTCAACCTGTACCCGCCCTTCCTCGGCGCGGGGATTCGCTCGCGCCGCATCGACGCCCTGACCACCCGGGTGGAGATGCCGCTGACCTGGCTCAACCGCAACATCTTCGGCACGCACTTCGGCGGCTCGCTGTATGCGATGTGCGACCCCTGGTTTGCGCTGATTTTGCTGCGCGCGCTGGGAGATGGTTATATCGTTTGGGATAAGGCGGCCAGCATTCAGTTCGTCAAGCCCGGGCGCGGCGTAGTGACGGCGACCTTCCACATCCCGCCGGAGCGGGTGGAAGAAATTCGCCGGGCGGCGCAAACCAGTTCCAAAGTAGAGCCGTTGTTCAATGTCGAGGTGCTGGATTTGGGCGGGCAGGTGGTGGCGCGGGTCGAAAAACTTTTGTATGTGAGGAAAAAGCGATGAAATGGCGCAAAACCACCCTGTCTATTCCTACGCGCGGCAAAGGATTGTATGCTTTCACCGACCAGGTGAATGCCCAACTGCGTATTTGGAGCGCGCGCGAGGGGATGTGTTGCCTGTTCTGCCCGCATACGTCCGCTTCATTGACCATCAACGAGAACTACGACCCAACCGCCCAGGCAGATTTGGAAACCGCGCTCGAAAAGATGGTCCCCGAAAATGAGCGCTGGTACACGCACGACCTGGAAGGCCCCGATGACGCGGCATCGCACATCCGCGCCATGCTGACCGGCTCCAGCCTGACGATTCCAGTGGATGAGGGGCGGCTGACGCTGGGAACCTGGCAGGGGTTGTACCTGTGCGAGCATCGCGCCCACGCCCACCGCCGCGAGGTGTGGGTCAGGGTGTTGGATGTCTCCGGTGAATAGAAAAAATCCGCGCTCAAGGCCCGGGTTTTTTCTAAACGTTATCGTCCCGAAGGTTTTCAGGGGAATTTTGGCTGTTTTCCGACCATCCTTCGGGACGTTTTTATCAATTAATCGCGGGAGCGGCCACCCACCAGGCTGACGAAATAGAGCAACTGCATGACAGCGGTAACCAGGGCGGCCACATAGGTGAGCGCGGCGGCGTTCAGCACTGCATTGACGCCGCGCTGTTCGTCTTCCCCGACGATGATGCCCGAATCTGCCAGCAGGCGTTTGGCGCGGGCTGAGGCGTCGAACTCCACCGGCAGGGTTGCCAGGGCAAAAACCGCCCCGGCAGAGAAGACAATCACGCCCAGCCAGGCCAGGCCGGTAAAGTTGAGCAGCAGACCCGCCATAATCAGAATCCAGCCCAGGTTCGAGCCGATGTTGACCGCCGGGACGAGCGCGCCGCGCAGCCGCAGCGGGAAGTAATTCTCGGCGTCTTGCATGGCGTGGCCGAGTTCGTGCGCCGCAATGGCGAGCGAGGCCACCGAGGGCCGGTTGGCAACGCCCTGCGAAAGGCGCAGCACTTTGTTGGTCGGGTCGTAATGGTCGGTCATTTCCCCGGCGACGCCTTCGAGCCGGACGTTGTACAGGCCGCTGCTCGAAATCAGGCGGCGGGCCGCATCGGCCCCGGTCAGGCCGCTGCGGGCGCGCACCTGGCTCCATTTGCTGTAGGACGACTTGACGTACCACGATGTGAGCGCCATCAGGATGAAGGCGGGTATCATGTAAATCAAGTAGTTGATGTCGAAGAAAAACATAGTCTACCTCCGTATTTCGCTAAATAAAATGGGGAAACGTCCCGAAGGTTTGCTTGAAAACCTGGTTGAGCCGTTCAAACCTTCGGGACGGTGTTTCTCTCTTGTTGCGCCAGCGGTTGTGCTGGCCGCCAACGCGAAAGTTCGAGGAATACATTCCACGTTACGGTTTCGAGAGCAGTTCGAGCGCTTTTTCCAGCTGCGGGTCGCGACCGGCATCCCGGTCTTCTTTGGTCAGTTCGACCAGCACATCCGGTTCCAGGCCGGTCTTGTGGATGGTGCGTTCCTTGGGAGTCAGCCACTTGGCGATGGTGATGCGGACAGCGCCTTCGTTGCCATTGAGCGGAATCCAATTTTGCACCGAGCCTTTTCCATAGGACTTGACCCCAACCAGGATGGCGCGCCCGTAATCCTGCAAGGCCCCGGCCACGATTTCGGAGGCGGAAGCAGAACCTTCGTTAATCAACACCACGATTGGGATGTCTGTCGCCAGGCCGCCGCCGCTGGTTGTGAATGTGTCGCGCTTGCCATCGCCGTATTGCTCGTAGAGGGCCACTTCGCCCTGTTTCACAAACTGCGACAGGACTTCGACCGAGGTGCGCAGGTAGCCGCCGCCGTTGTTGCGCAGGTCGAGAACCAGGCCCTTCGGGTTTTGGGCCATGACTTCGCGCAGGGCATCGCGCAGTTCGCGGCTGGTGGTATCGCCAAAGGTGTTGAGTTGGACATAGGCGATGTCACCTTTCATCTCATATTCCACGCTTTTGACGACGATTTTGGCGCGGGTAATCGGAACGTCGAACGGGGCATTTTCGCCTTCACGCAGAATGGTCAGGATGACCTGGCTGCCCGCCGGGCCAAGCACCTTGCGGCGGGCCAGTTCGGGATTGATTCCGGTCATATCCTCGCCGTCGATGGCGACGATTTTGTCGCCGGCGCGCAGTCCTGCCGCTTCAGCCGGGGAGTCCTTAATCGGGCTGATGATGGTCAGGTAATCGCCAGTAACATCGACATAGGCGCCTATTCCTTCGTAGTTACCGGCCAGCCCGGCGTTGGCGTCCTTGAATTCTTCCGGGTCCATATACAAGGTATGGTCATCACCCAGGGCTTCGAGCATGCCCCGGATTGCGCCGCGCATCAGGGCGGCGTCATCTACCGGCTGGTCGACGTACTGCTCGTGGACGAGAGACCAGGTTTCCCAGAAGGGGGTAAAGAGTTGTTGCAAGTCTTCGGGCGTGGCTTCGCCGGCGGCTTGCGGGGTGGCCGGCACAGTGGACTCCCCGGGCAAACCCGGCAGCGAGAAATTGGGGATGAACGCGCCGAGCGAGGTGAAGTGTCCGACCACGAACCCGCCGGAGAAGGCGCCCGTCAACAGGAACAGGGTCAGGAACGAAAACAGGATGAATTTGACGAATTTGTTCACAGGTACCTCCAAATTTTGCTACATACTATAGCACTTTCGGATTAAATCATAATGAAATCGGGCGGGCGAGGCGTAAGAAATGCGTAAGAGTTTCAGGTTTGGTCGTTTTTGTCACCCGCATCCAGTTCCTTGACCCGTTCGCTGAGTTCCTTGAGTTTATCATCCTGCGCTTTCCAGGGCTGGGTGAAGCCTTGCAGGAATCCCTTTTCGCCTTTGCGCGGGGCCCAGCCGCGCACCAGCGCGAACATGACCAGGTTGGAGAAGATCAGGATGACGACCAGCAGCACAATCACAATCCAGACTTTTTCGGGGTGCATCAGTTCCTCCCGTCGAGCAGGGCGGGCAAGCGCGACCAGTCGCTGAAAACGGCGTCGGCGTCGGGATGCGGTTCGGATTTGCCGTAGAGCAGGGCCAGCAGTCCCCGCTGGCGGGCGGCACGGGTGGTGCGCGGCAGGTCGTCAATCATTACGCAGCGGCGCGGGTCGGGTTCCCCGGCCAGGGTTTGGGCAATCTCGAAGGATTTGGGAATCGGTTTGCAGTAGGGGTCGATGGCGACGACATCGACCAGGCCGTCGAAACAGGATTCGATATCCAGTTGGCGCAGCACGCGCCGGGCATGGGCCGAATCGGCGTTGGTGAAGATGAATTTTCGGGCCGGGATGGAGCTCAAAATCGAACACAATCCCGGATTGGGCGCAATGTAATCGGCCAGCGGCACGTCGTGGACGTAGGCCAGGTAGTCGAGCATATCCACATGATAGTTGGCCTGCAAGCCGCGCAGGGTGGTTCCGTATTGCAGGAAGTACTGGTGGCTGAGTTCCGGCACGACCTGGGCCGGGATGCCGAGCCGTTCGCGCATGTACTGGCGGATGCGCTCCTTGATGGCCTGCCACAGCCCGTTCCCGGCAGGGTAGAGCGTGTCGTCGAGGTCGATGAAGAGGGTGGTGTATTGCATGGGGCGATTATACCTACAGATTTGGCATGACAGGGTCTACCAGGGTTGGAAAAAACGTAACTACCTACCCATGGAAAAATAAAATTCTTTAACATTTTTCACATCCTTTCCGGTTAAAATCCCCCTGCAAAAATTCATCAATCTGCATTCTACAATCTGCATTCCAGGAGTCTTCCCTTGCTCACCCTCGCATCCCTCGCCACCGACTTCCGCGCCCTCGGCATGACCGCAGGCGACACCATCTTTGTCCACTCGGCCTATTCGACTCTCTCCCGCGCCCCCGGCGGCGTGGAGGGCGGGCCGCAGACCGTCATCGACGCCATGCTCGAAGTCATCGGGACCGAAGGCACGCTCATCATGCCAACCTTCAACTACGACTTCCTGCGCGGCACGCCCTGGGACATGCGCACCACGCCCTCCCAAATGGGCGCGCTGACCGAACTCGTCCGAACCGACCCCAGGGCCAGGCGCATGTTCCACCCCATCTACTCGATGGCCGCGATTGGCAAACACGCCGACGAGCTGGCCGCGCACCGCTCGGACGACTGCTTTGGCGAAACGACCATTTTCAGCAAATTCCGCGCATGGGACGCCAAAATCCTGATTCTCGGCCTGCCCTACAGTAAATCCATCACCTTCCTGCACCACTGCGAGCAAATGGCAGGCGTCGATTACCGCTTCCTGAAAGAATTCAAAGGCACAGCCATCGACCTGCAGGGC